>NZ_CP180555.1:1618240-1941888 GCF_047778115.1 Neptuniibacter sp. QD48_55
GATTGAGAGGGCTGAGTTTATTAACTAATACACCCATGATTAAAGCTCCCGGCTTTCAAAGTCTATTCTTGGGTCTACCAGTACATAAGTAATGTCACTGATCAATTTAAGTAATAAACCGATAAGGGTGAAGATATACAGGGTGCCAAAGATAACAGGGTAATCACGGTTGATTACCGCCTCATAACCTAGCAGTCCAATGCCATCAAGGGAGAAGATGACCTCAATCAGCATAGAGCCGGTAAAGAAGATTGAGATAAGCGCTGCAGGCATACCAGCAATGATGATAAGCATAGCGTTACGGAAAACGTGACCATAAAGGACTTTCTTTTCGGAAAGGCCTTTAGCACGTGCCGTAAGCACATATTGCTTGTTGATCTCATCTAAAAATGAGTTTTTGGTTAGCATCGTTAATGTCGCAAAGCTGCCGATCACAGTTGCGATAACTGGTAGGGTGATGTGCCAGAAGTAATCCTTAATCTGGCCCCACAAACTTAATTCATCAAAGTTAGGTGACGTCAGTCCTCGAAGCGGGAACCAGTCCAACCAAGTGCCGCCTGCAAAGATGACGATCAGTAAAATCGCAAATAGGAAGTTCGGAATGGCATAGCCAACGATTATTGCGGTACTGGTCCAGACATCAAAAGGGGTACCGTCTTTAACTGCTTTACGTATTCCCAAAGGAATAGAAACGGCGTAAGTAATCAATGTTGCCCATAGGCCTAAAGAGATAGAAACTGGTAGTTTTTCGATGATTAAATCGACTACCGATTTGTCGCTAAACAAGCTATTTCCAAAATCGAAAACGGCGTAATTTTTTAACATCTGCCAAAAACGTTCGTGAGCGGGTTTATCAAAACCGTATAGCGCTTCGATCTCTTTTACCAATTCTGGGTCTAAACCTCTCGCACCACGATAGCTACTGTCACTACCATTCGCGCTGCTCGCTTCGGTTGTTAGGTCATTTTGTGCGCCACTGACTCGAGCAGTCGCACCGACATTAATGCCTTCCAATTGTGCAATCGTTTGCTCAACGGGGCCGCCAGGGGCTGCTTGAACAATGATAAAGTTGATCGTCAGAATTCCTATCAAGGTAGGAATGATCAGAAGTAAACGCCTTAGGATATACGCAGCCATTATTTAGCGTCCTCGGATGGTTTGATCCACCAAGTATCAAAACCTAGATTGTATTTAGGGCGAGTGCTCGGCATTTCAAATTTATCCCAATAAGCCACTCTATATTTATTAATATGGTATTGAGGGATAACGTAATGATTCCATTGAAGCACGCGATCAAGGGCACGAGTTCGTAAAACCAACTGCTCACGATCAGGGGATTGAATAAGCTGGTCTACTAGGTAATCAACCGCTGGATTTTTGATTCCGATGAGATTACGGCTACCTTCAACATCAGCACCAGAGGAATGCCAGTAATCACGTTGTTCATTACCCGGTGAGGAGGATTGACCAAATCCGCTTACAACTACGTCAAAATCATACTTACGCAGGCGGCTGATGTATTGTGAAACATCAACTAAACGAATGCTTGAGTGAATACCCAATCGTTCCAAGTTACGAATAAAGGGAGCGACTACTCGTTCGAAAGCAGGTGAATAAAGTAGCATTTCGATTTTAAGTGGTTCACCAGTCTCTTTGTGGACTAACTTACCTTGTTTAAAGATCCATCCGGCTTGTTGAAGTAGGCGTTTAGCTTGACGCAGCTCGGTATAGATTCGGCCATTACCACTGGTTTCAGGAGCACGATAAACTTGAGTAAATACCTCGGTAGGGATTTGGTCACGAATAGGCTCAAGTATCTCGATCTCTTTCTCGGTTGGCAGGCTAGTAGCGGCCATCTCCGAGTTGGAGAAAAAACTATGGGTACGGGTATAGGCGTTGTAAAAGATGTTTCTATTGGTCCATTCGAAATCAAATGCTAGCGCTAGTGCTTGTCTAACACGTGGGTCTTCAAATTGCGGTCGTCGAGTGTTTAGGACGAAGGCTTGCATACCCGTTGGGTTTTCATGACCTAACTCTTTGACAATTATTTTGCCTGAATCTACTGCAGACCCTGTATAGCTAGTAGCCCAGCGCTTTGATGAATTTTCTTGACGGAAATCGTATTCACCAGCTTTAAAAGCTTCCATTGCTACCGTGTTATCCCTGTAGTAATCGTAGGTCAGATATTCAATATTATGACGACCACGATTAACAGGTAGGTCTTTACCCCAGTAATCAGGGCTTAGCTTATAGGTGATACTACGTCCGGCATCAAAACTATCGATCGTGTATGAACCAGAGGCCACCGGGATATCTAAACTCGGTTTTTGGAAATCTCTATCTTGCCAAAAATGTTTAGGCAAAATTGCAATTTCACCAACGATTAAGGCTAACTCACGGTTAAGGTTGTTACGGAAATTAAATTTAACTCGGTGAGGATTAAGTGCTTCAACTGATTCTATGTCGGCATAGTATGCTTTGTAGAATGGTGCGCCTTTAGATCTCAAGGTTTCTAAACTGAAAACTACGTCTTCTGCAGTAATTGGGTGGCCGTCACTAAATTTTGCTTCAGGGCGTATATTAAAAATAATCCAGCTACGATCAGATGGCACTTCTAGCGATTCAGCAACGAGACCATATAGGGAAAAAGGTTCGTCTTGAGCTTTACCAAGTAAACTATCGTATAGGAGGCCAAGCCCGTCAGCAGGGGTTCCTTTGACGATGAAGTTATTAAAGCTATCAAATGTTCCCAAAGCAGATTGAATCGCTTTGCCGCCTTTGGGTGCATCAGGGTTCACATAATCAAAGTGCTTAAAGTTGGCAGGATATTTGAGGTCGCCATGCATTGCAATGCCATGGCTCGATGTAACCGCATCTGCCAATAGAGGTGCAGGAGTAAGGAAACTGGAAAGGCACAACCAAATACTTAATTTGCGTAGAGAAGAGCAAGTACGAGGTTTGAGTGTAAGCAATCTAAGGTTCCTTCTTAACGTAAATTATCTTTTATATCAGTGACCTTTGCTGGGTTCCAGTAAAAGCCACTGATAAGACTGTTCCTTAGCTTTTTTGTTCAAATTGTTCGGACAATTCAGTTAGCTGATTATGGAGATGCTTACGCTTAACTTTGGCGTCGACGAGTTGCTGATATTGCTGTTGTAGGAACGTAAGTTTTTCCTCATTGCCATCAGCTAGGCCTTTTATTAGGTCTTGATCCATCCACTTTTGAATGCGTTTATAAAGAATGACTTTAAACGCAATTGCAGTGACTGTCGCAAAAACAATAATAAAAATACTTGTTGCGTCCATGAGTCAGCCGTCCTGAATTAGTGTGCTCGGGTAACATCTACATACAAGGTCAGATGTTGCCCAGGGCGAATATACTTAGCTTTGTTGATCTTATTCCAACGTAAGATGTCCGCCACATTAACATTAAATTTGTTGGCGATAACAGAAAGCGAATCACCTTGGCGTACCTTGTAACCCACTTTGCGGATTACTTGGCGATCAGTTTCGTTGAGCGCAGTTTGCGTTGGTTTGCTCCAAATAACCAGTTTTTTACCAACTCGTAATGGGTCACCTGGGGCCATGCTGTTCCAACGTGCTAACTGACGTACACCGACGTTGTAACGGTTGGCAATGCTCCAAAAACTATCACCTGACTGGACCGTGTGATGCTTTTGTTGGCGATCAGTTGTACGTGAAATGGTTTTCTGCCTGTCAGCATGACGTTGTTGCTGACTGAGGACATATTCTGTTGCCTGTTTACTTGCTGTTGGGACCAGCAGTGTTTTGCCTGCTCTGATATTGTTGCCAATTATCTTATTAGTCGAGCGGATAAGGCTGACAGAAGTCTTATATTTTTTAGCAATAGCGATTAATGAGTCGCCAGATTGAATTTTATAACGTGCCCACTTAACGCGTTGATCGCTGGGTAGCTCGGAGAGTGCTTTGGTAAATTTCTCGGCGTTATCAACCGGAACCAACAATCGATGTGGCCCTTCTGGCGCAGTGGCCCAGCGGTTAAAGCCAGGATTCAAAAGGTACATCTCTTTAGTGCTGATATCGGCCATAGAGGCAGCTTGGGCAATATCAATTTGACTACCCGTTTCAACAGCAGCGAAATGAGGTTCGTTCGGGATTGGTTGTAAAGATAAGCCGTAATCAGCCGAATTTTTTACAACCTCAGCGATAGCTAAAAATTTAGGTACATAAGCCATGGTTTCTTTCGGCAGTTTTAAAGACCAATAGTCGGTTGGCTTATCTTGACGCTTGTTACGTTTTATAGCTTTAGAAACGTTACCGCCCCCTGCGTTGTAAGCTGCTAGGGCGAGTAGCCAATCACCATTAAAACGTTTATGTAACTGTTGTAGGTATGTATAGGCAGCGTCGGTTGAACTCAAAATGTCACGACGTCCGTCATACCACCAATTTTGCTTCAGGCCAAAATACTTACCTGTTGAGGGGATGAATTGCCATGGACCTGCTGCGCGGCCGTGAGAGTAGGCAAATGGATCGTACGCACTCTCGATGATTGGAAGCAGGGCTAATTCGACAGGGACGCCACGTTCAATCGCACTGTTTAGAATATGGTGATAATAAGGCGCTGCGCGTTTTACCACGCGTGCCATATGGTTAGGGTGTTTCTTATACCACTTAAGCTGAGTTTGAACTCTTGGGTTATCTAAATGCAGATCCATCTGCATGTGAGTACGTGTGACTTCCCATAAATCCGTTGGGATGGCTTCAGTCTTCTCTTCAGGTGATAAGTTGTTATTGGCTTGAGAAGGCTGATTATCTATCCCTGTGTTAGAAGGAATAGTGTTTTTTTCGGTAACGGATTGGCAACCGCTTAATACAACGCCCGCAGCTATAGATAGCAGGACCGATTTAGAAGATGAAAACATGGTGCTCCGATGCTTAGGAGGTAACGGAACCTGCGAACAAGCCCTATACGACTCAGGCTTGCAGAGCAATTGAAGCACGAGGCAATGATTACAGGCATGCTGGTTGCCTGTCGAAAATCATTAACGAAGTGATTCGGTTGCTCTGCAAGCCCCGTAGGGTGGACTCTAAAATGACCATCTACTTTGTCAGTCAGCTTGAAAAGGTCTAGACATTTCGCTGTACTGACTTTCGCGTATCTGGTCATTTTATAGCCCACTGAGAACGTATGAGGTTTATTCGCAGGTTCCCAAATCGATCCATTCTATCAGTGGCCCTTTATGGGTCAAGGTTTCTCTGGAAAAGCTAGAAAATCAACAAATTAAAATTGATTCTTCCATTCTCTTATAGCTGCAAACACTGCTTCTTGGTCTAACTCTGTCTGATGAGTGAATTGCTTTGCAGCACTAATGACGCTTGCCTGATCTGAACGCATAAAAGGGTTAATACGTTTTTCTTGAGCAATCGATGATGGCAATGTTGGGCGATCAGAATTACGAAGCGAAGTGCATTGGTTAATTGCATCTTTAACATCTGCATTGTCAGGTTCGACTGCCTCTGCAAAGGCTAGATTAGCCAATGAATATTCATGTGTGCAGTAAACTTCGGTGTTATCTGGCAATGAATGGAAATGATTCATCGCTGCTAACATCTGTTGTGGCGTGCCTTCAAACAAACGCCCGCACCCCGCTAAAAATAGCGTATCACCGCAGAATAGCTGAGGTTGCTCAGTGCTAGAAAAGTAGCTGATATGGTCGAGTGTATGTCCAGGTATCTCTTTAATGACAAGCTTTTTCCCCCATAGATCAAGAGTGTCGTTTTCCTTAAGGGGATTGGTTATACCTGAGAAAGGAGAGTTATGAGGCCCATAAACAGGAACTTGATATCTGTCCGTAAGTTCTTTTACTCCGTCGGTATGATCGTAGTGGTGGTGTGTGATTAATATGGTGTCCAGTTCAAGGCTATTATCATTAAGGTATGCGATAACCGGAGCTGCATCACCTGGATCGACCACAGCGACTTTCTGGCTGTCAGGAAGCTTAAGGAGCCAAATATAATTATCAGAGAAAGCAGGAATTGGAGTAACGCTAAACATTTGACCGCCTCTATCAAGTGAAAGGAAAACCTTCATTTGCAGTGTTATAAAAGAAATATAATACTGCTTATATTACATTGGGCCAGTTCTAATTAGACAAAATTATGGCAAATAAGATGAGTCGCTCTTTAGAAGCTCAGCTTCCACATATTATGGCTTGGTTTGATACAGAATTAGGTCAAGAGCTTCTTCAAGCTGAAAGGGATACTGTAGAGCGTGTGATTGGTGCTCTGTTTGGCATGCACTTGGTACAGTTTTCAGTAGATAGTCGGATTACTTTATTTGAAAGTAGTCCAGTTACTCACTGTTTCTCTGTTATTCCCAAGCTTGGATTAGGTGTTGGCGATAATTGCATTGTCGCTGAAAATACTGAGATACCTTTAGCTCATGAAAGCGTTGAT
This sequence comes from Neptuniibacter sp. QD48_55, assembly GCF_047778115.1. GTDB lineage: Bacteria > Pseudomonadota > Gammaproteobacteria > Pseudomonadales > Balneatricaceae > Neptuniibacter. The sequence continues at coordinate 1,624,679 of NZ_CP180555.1, forward strand.
GTAGTGCTTCTTCATCATGCATTAGATTTTACTGATTCCCCACATCAAGTCTTAAGGGAAGCTTCTAGAATTCTCAGACCTGGTGGGCATGTCGTCATTGTGGGATTCAATCCGGTAAGTTCTTGGGGGCTTTATCGACTGACAAAGCGAAAGAGTGATGTGCCGCCTTGGAGTGGTCGATTCCTTAGCCATAAAAGGCTATCTGACTGGTTAAAACTTTTAGAATTAACTGAACTGCGTCAACTTTCAGGTTATTATCGCGCTCCTTTCACTAAGGCCAAATGGCGAAGTCGTTTTAGGCTAGTTGAAAGTGTTGCTAGGCGTTTACCCGGCCATACGGGTGCTTTTTCTGTTTTGTTGGCGCGTAAAGACATTGCTGGCATGACTCCGCTGCGCTCTGGTTGGGGATTAAGAAGGCTTATTACTCTGCCAGTCGCGGAACCTACTACCCGAAAATCATTAAGGAAAGTTTGTGAAGATCGTTGAAATATTCACTGATGGTGCGTGTAAAGGAAACCCTGGGCCAGGAGGATGGGGGGCCGTTATGCGTTATGGGGACGCTGAAAAACAACTGTGGGGTGGTGAGCAGGATACAACTAATAATCGCATGGAGTTATTAGCTGCAATTAAAGCGCTTGAAACACTTAATCGTCCTTGTGAAGTTATTCTAACAACAGACTCTCAGTATGTCCGACAAGGCATAACTGAATGGATTGATGGTTGGAAGAAGCGTGGTTGGAAAAACTCACAGAAAAAACCAGTTAAAAATGCAGATTTATGGCAGCGCTTAGACAAAGCTACCGAGCCTCATTCAATCGATTGGCGTTGGGTAAAGGGACATAGTGGTCATCCTGAAAATGAACTGGCCGATCAATTGGCTAACCGTGGCGTCGAAGAGTTAGGCTAACAAAACTATAGCTTTGCTGAAGTGCTCTCCGTCTGCGTACTCTAAACTACAAATTACTGTTGTGTGTTATTTGTACAAATGACTGCTATGCTGGGTAGAAAGGAGGCTCCCTATGCTAAAGCGGATTGCGTTTACTTCAGGACTTATTTTACTCGCAGCTAATCTTTCAGCTGGCGAAATGTACATGTGGGTAGACAGTGAGGGCGTAAGGCACTTTAGTGATCGACCACCACAGAGAGGTGAAAAAGCTCAAGTAAGAGGTGAGGTTACTACTGATGTATTAAGGGTTGATAGACGACCACCTAAGCCTCCGGTCGCTGCAAACAATAGTTCTGGTAGTACCAGTAAGAAACCTTCAGCCCCAGAAAAACCAAAAAATGAGATAGAAGCTGAAGGTAATCAGGCCGAAAAAACAGAATAAGCCTGTCTCAACTGAAGAAAAATATTAGGAGATCGTTTTACGATCCCCATTGTCTTACTCTGCCTACATCAAGATGCACAAAGTTACTGCGTGTATATAGACCTACACCTCCAGACTTCATGCTCAATGCAGCACGTTGAAGATCTTTCACATCGACACCCGGAATGCGAATATCAATGGCTTTACCCTGCATGTGTAAGCTCTTTTTAGCTACTTTTCCGCTTTTACTGCTCAACATGGCATTGGTCTTAGGTGAGCGATAGGCAGATATAACGTGAATAGGTTTATGTTCCCCGAATGTTTGTTGCAGATCATGCAGTAACATAATTAGCTGTTGGTTCATTGGGTGAACTTGATCTGTTCTGTGATCGCGCAATAGGTGATCAAGTGCACCAAGGCTGTCTTTTTGAAAGCTACCTTCGGTGAAGAATGTACTATTTAACGCTTCGCCAGTGTGGAGGTTTACCAATGATAGCGAATGGTCTTTAGGCTTATGTATATTGGCGAATGCTGCAGATGGCATAGCGCTTAACGCTGATAAACCACCTAGGGCTTTTAAAAATTTACGACGTGTCGGGGAGGGGATAGCAATAGAATCTTTCTGATCGGTCATTAGGTATCAATACATCTGAAAAAGAAATGATTATGCCCGATCAAATATTTGTTTGTATATAAATTGACCAGTTATCTGCATGAATTATTCTTGAGTATATTATGAGCAACTTGATTAATTTTGACGTGCATCTGTGCTTAGGAGTGCTTCTTTTAGTCGTGTTAGGTCATATCTATCACGTTTATATAGGTCGTGACGGAAGTTTAAATCACCGTCCTGATCGATAAACGCAGTCCAATAAGTTACATGTAATGGGATCGGGTCTAACAAACGTATGTGTTTAGTTTTCTCTTGTTCAAATAATGGATCTAGTTTGCTGCTATTCCAACCTTGTGTCATCCGTATAAGTTGATCTGCAAGTTGGCGTGGTTGCTCAACTCGAATGCATCCTGAACTAAAAGCGCGCTTAGATTCATTAAAAAGGCGTTTAGCTGAAGTGTCGTGGAGATAGACTGAATAAGGGCCGGAGGTCAGGAATTTCACACTACCAAGCGTGTTCGATGAACTTGGCGCTTCCCAAAAGCGTTGATAGTTTTCACCTTTATATAGTTTGTCGTAATCGATATCTTCAGCAGCGATAAAGCGTTTGTTATTGCCCCAGCCAGTGACTAGGTTCAGTCTCGCTTTCTTTAGAAAACTTGGGTCTTTCTGAAGTTCAGGCACGATATCTTTATAGGCGATACTCTTAGGCACGTGCCAAGAGGGGTTGATTACAATACGGTTAACTTCTGTTTGGAATATTGGGGTTTTCCTTTTTTTCTTACCCACGATGGTCTTCATGCTTAGGATTGATTTGCCTTGCTCAATCAGGTGTAGTCTAAAGTCAGGCACATTGACTTGAATGTAGCGATCAGTGTTTGGTTGGAACTGCTGCAGTCGAAGAATATTTACGTATAACTGATCCGCTCTTTTATGAAGAGAAACATTTAGAGTACGTCTTGTTTCAGGGCCTGCGATACCATCAATTTTGGCGCCGTGCCTTTTCTGGAATCTTTCCAATGCTTCATGCATCTCTATGTCAAAAAGTGGGTCTGAAATGGATGAACAGTTTGCTGATGAAAGATCACCTAGTGTAATGAGCTTTTCACGAATCATCGGTACATGTGGGTGGGTGTCGCCAAATCTTAGTAATGGCCCTCTTGGAATGGTTTTCCATTGCTGAGTATCTGCTAGAGCGAGGTATTTCTCATATTCTTTTTGTAAGATTTCGATTTGGCTTATGTCGCTTGTAAGATGCTTTACATCCTTGGCGTTAGATAGAGGTTTTAATAAGTCAGCTGAAGTTTCTGGAACGGAATTTAGCTTTGCTGCCTTTAGCGGAGATGTTGCAGCTAATTCCATACTTTGACATAGCGAGGCATAGGAGCCAAGCAAGACCATTACTAAAGCAAGTAAATACTGCATAACTAGCCTCCTGCTTCTATGTCTATCCTGCCGCATCCGTCAGCGACAAAATGAAGGGGGTTTTTTAATTACAGGCCCAGATTAGATAATCTTCAAGTTGAGAACGTGAAGGTTTTTCAAGGGGGAGGATAGTCGATATAGCCTGAATTAAGGCTGAAGAGCACTCAGTTGGGTGCATAATTCTGAGTGTCTTCGAAGCGAGGGGTGGATATTACTTCTTTTTGTTTTTACGTTGTTCCTTTAAGGCTTCGTCGTTTTTGTAGTACTCATCTTCATAGTACTGACCTGTAATTTCTAAACGCTTTTCAATCCAGCGGTTATAACGCGACCAAATGAAAAAGCCAGGTGTCATCAACACCATGACGCCAACCATCATGCCTGCGCCTGCATATTTGGGCGGAACTTGCTGAATGGCCCAGTCAAGAAAACCTAGTTTATAGCCTGCGTAATACCACAAAATTAAGCCTGCGAAACCAATGCCAGCTGCTAAATGGTGGAGTTTAGTATTTTTGTTCGATTTTTCTTCTGTCATGTTTTCTTGTAGCGGTGTATACGCAAGCTCGGCAAATAAGGTTCGGGGTCGATAATTACATCACTCCGAAGCTGCCGTTTGCGTTGATCGGGGGGTGTAAAGGAGGGGGTATTATATTCCGGAAAAGCCTCTTCTGCATCTAAAGGGAAAAATAAAGGAAGCGGGCAGTTACGAGCTTTTCTTATGAGTTTGTCTTTATCTTTCCAAACGATATTTGCTCGCATCACTGGAACTTGATTTTGTAACTGTACTAGCACTTCATTGCTTGGGATTTTGCTTAGTGCTTGAAGCTGAAGCTGGATATGCAATTGATTAGTATCCATAGCTAGCAGACGTTGCTCAGCTTCTTTAATCGAAACTTTCTTTAAGCTTCTGCCACTACTGTACCAGCTAAAGGTTACTTTGTTTGGACGCTTTTCAAGTAGAGGTATTTGGCGGTAACACTGTTTTAAATTTACGCGCGCCATGCCTTGTTGCTGAAGTGCTAAATTAAGTTCTTCGGCGCGTTTGTAGATAATTGGGTTTGGGTCCCCGTGAGCTTCACGAAATTGTCTCACGCTAGTTTGAAAATTTTGCTTATGAGTATTGAGCTGGTGGATCAGCGGAATGATATGGGAAGGTACGCCAATGAGGCCGTATAAGTTTTCAGTGCGCCGGCCATCACCACCGGCTGAATGCCATATATTGGTGATGGTGTTTATAGCGCCTGTTAATGTAGATCCCTGTTGATCATCACTAAGCAACCAATATCTACAGTCATTTTGCTGCAGCTGAGTGCTTAGTGATTTTTGGGCTTGGTTTAATCGATCAAAAGCTTGTGTGAGTGCAATGATCCCTTTGCTCATTACTTAAGCTTCTTGTGGTTCTTCAACTTGTTGTTTACGCAGTTTCGCTTGGCTTTCGAAAATCTGTCGAGCCAAAATCATACGGCAGTTTTCAGGCATTTTGATGAACTCGACGCTGGTTAGGTGGCTACCATCTCCCATGGAATCACTTCTTAGGCATTGCGCATAGAGCAAAAGACCAATGCATGAGTCTGGGAATACGAGTTTGATAGACAAGAATGCATCTTTTGCAATGGCTTCGCAGTGTCGGAATTGCAATCCACCTTCTGATAGATTGACTTCTTGGATAGCGCTTTGACCCACAGTCATCTCTGTTGAGGCGATTGCTTGGGCGATGCGTTCAATCTTGTTGTGCATTACTGTTAGCAAGGTTGCTACATTGCTATCTTTTTCAGCCACTTTGCGTAATAGGTGGCTGCTGTCACTATCAAGCTCTTGAAGTTGGCTAAGCAGCAAAAAGTTTGGCGAAACATCGAACTGAGTAGGGCTGGGATGATCTGAAATCTCAGATTCTGAAATGATCTTCAGTTCTAAAGAAACGTGTTGGTCAATACGGAAATACTGACGGCGTTCTTGTTCCTGCATGTCTTGCCCTCAAAGTGATATTGCATAGATAGCTTGGAGTATATGAATAAACGCGTACAAAAGCACCTATGATTGAATTATTTTAGTTGTTCAAAATGTAAGGTCTAAAAAGAAACTATTGTTTTATTAACAGTAAGTTAAGACTTGTTGTTATTATAAAAGTTCAGTTTGATATCATTTTTACACGCTTGATCTTATGTGGTTTAATCGCCACATGTTTAAGCCCTTATCTATATTTATTGGATTGCGTTATACGGCAGCTAAACGCAATAACCATTTCATCTCCTTTATCTCTTTAGCCTCGATGTTGGGGCTGATGTTAGGTGTGGCTGCATTAATTATTGTCCTTTCTGTAATGAATGGCTTCGATCGAGAGTTGAAACAGCGCATTCTCGGTATGGTCCCGCATGCATCAATCAGTGGTTATGGCAAATCTATTGAAGATTGGCCTGTGCTGGTGGAATCGTTGGAGCGAAACCCTCGTGTGATTGCTGCTGCACCCTTCATTCAAGCGCAAGGGATGTTGACCAGCCGTGGTGTTGTTCGTGGAGCGCTTATCAATGGCATCGATCCAGCTGAAGAGGCTGACGTTTCAATTCTTGGCGACCATATCCAATCAGGCACGCTTGATGTTTTAAATCAGCAACGATTTGGGATCGTTTTAGGTAATCTTTTAGCTCGCTACTTAGGCGTTAAGGTCGGCGATAAAGTTACCTTGGTTTTGCCGGAAGCATCTGTCAGTGTTGCGGGGGTAGTTCCAAGGTTAAAACGATTTACTGTGGTTGGGATTTTCGAAGTGGGTGCTGAGTTAGATGCAAATTTGGCTTATATCCATATTAAAGATGCTGCAAAAATTAAGCGATTGGGCGAAGGGGTTGATGGTATTCGCCTTAAATTTGATGATTTATTTGATGCTCCAAAAGCTGTCAGAGAAATTGCAGCGGGCCTTCAAGGTTACTACCGAACCAACGATTGGACACGTACACACGGGAATCTATTTCAAGCGATTCAGCTAGAGAAACGCATGATTGGTCTTTTGTTATTCTTAATTGTGCTTGTAGCAGCTTTCAATATTGTTTCCACCCTCGTTATGGTCGTTACAGACAAAAAAGCTGATGTGGCCATACTTAGAACCTTAGGTGCTACACCTGGAAGAATTATGCGTATCTTTATGGTGCAAGGCACGGTGATCGGTATTTTAGGAACCCTAATGGGTACAGTTTTAGGTGTTACGTTAGCGCTGAATGTTGCTGATATCATTGGTTGGGTCGAATCAACTTTTGCGATTCAGTTCTTAGATCCGAATGTCTACTTTATCAGTCAATTCCCTTCTGATTTGCAATGGCCTGACGTAGGTATCATTACAGGCACGGCACTCATGATTAGTTTCCTTGCAACGATTTACCCTGCTTGGAGAGCATCCAAAACAGATCCTGCTGAGGCGCTACGATATGAGTAATCAAGAAATTGTATTGCAGGCGGCAGGGGTTTCTAAATGCTACAGCGATGCTGGTCGAGATGTTGAAGTCCTAAAGGATTTAGACTTTGCTCTTCATAAAGGTGAACAGCTAGCCATTATAGGCTCATCAGGTTCAGGTAAAAGTACGTTGCTTAATATCCTTGGCGGTTTGGATAAGCCTACGCAGGGCAATGTGATCATTAACGGTCATGATCTACATGCAGGTTCCGAAGCTAAGCGTGCGCAAGTAAGGAATGAAACCTTGGGTTTTGTATACCAGTTTCATCATCTTCTTCCGGAATTTAGTGCATTGGAAAATGCCTCTATGCCTTTGCTGATGAGAGATCAATCCATTACTGAGGTAAAAGAGCAAGCGCAAGCTGTGCTTGAGTCGGTAGGGTTAGGCGAGCGATTGCATCATAAGCCTGCACAATTAAGTGGTGGTGAAAGGCAGCGTGTGGCAATAGCGCGAGCGCTGATCGGGAAGCCAGCAGTTGTGCTGATGGATGAGCCTACGGGTAATCTAGATCGAACAACAGCTGAAAGTGTTCAGGAGCTAATCGATAATCTTAATCAAGAATATGATATAGCTTTTGCGCTGGTAACACATGATCCTGAGTTAGCCCGTAAAACGGGTAGGGTATTAGAGTTAATCGATGGTAAGCTAATTGAAAAAGGGTGACATAACGTCACCCTTTTTTATTGTTCTCTATTCTGGTTATTTTGTGCGTTTAGCTCTGTCTTTCCAGCTTTTACCGACATGCCAAGCCCAGAAGCCTTGGACTGTTAGATAGCCGAGTATACCGAATACAATCCCGCAGATTACCGAACCAAACAGTAGGGGCCACCAAACCAAGGATAAGCTGTTTTGGATGAAATCCATGCTCATCTCGAAATCGATCTGTTGGTTAGGATCTCCAATAAGGAAATCTCCAACTAGATATGTGAAATAAAATATTGGCGGCATAGTTAATGGGTTGGTAATCCAAACCAAGCCAACAGAAATTGGAAGATTGCTTCGGATCATTACCGCAAGAATTGCAGCCACTATCATTTGCATAGGGATCGGCAAAAAAGCGCAAAACAAACCCACTAAAAAGGCACGTGAAACTGATTTTCTATTAAGGTGCCAAAGGTTTGGTTCGTGGATGTGACTGCCAAGCCAGCTAAGATGTTTGTGCTGCTTTAGCTTATCTTCATTGGGCATGTATTTTTTTATAAGTTTGCGCGGCATCTTCTTATTTACTTATTATGGGCTAGCAAACGGGATGAAGGCTTATTATGCCCCTTACGTTCAGTTAAGCCAAGGAAACTAAAGCATGAGATCAAGGATGATCACTATTGCTGTTGGTTTTGCGGTAGCACTATTGCAGCCGCAATTACTACCAGTAACATTTTCAATCGCTATTGTGACAGTTATAGCACCTCTGCTGATTTTAGCTCCGTGTATCAGATCATCTCACTTGAGTTTTTTCCTCCTCAGTTTTCTCTATGTGAATCTGTGGGGTGTTGTCCAGCTTGATCAACGTTTACCGGAATCTCTTAAACGCACAGACTGGAAATTACAGGGCGTCATAACCGATATACCTAGATATCAACAGGGCGTTGTAAGGTTTTTAGTAGATGTCGACGAGATTCAAGCGGTACAAGGGACAAGTACTGATGAAAATTTAGAGGTTAATCGACTTAGCCTTGCTTGGTATAACCCTGATTTAACACTTTCGCTGGGTGATCGTGTTGAGTTAACCGCTAGGCTCAAACCTCCACATGGTCTAGTTAATCCTGCTGGCTTCGATTATGAGCGTTGGTTGTTAGCTAGAGGCATTGATGCAACTGGCTACGTCCGTGGTCAAGTTGATGTTCTTTCAGAAGCTAATAGTTGGGTCAGTCTTGCTCGAATATGGATTAATGAATCCATACAAACCCAATTTGAAACCCAGCAGACGATAGCTATGTTTCAAGCATTAACGACGGGAACTAAATCGATGCTGGAAGCTCATGATTGGAATCTGTTGAAACATAGTGGTGTTGTACATCTAGCGGTGATTAGTGGGTTACACATTGGCTTTATGGCATTCTGCGGCTGGTGGTTCGGAAGGCTGGCTGGTGTTGTGTTTTATGGCATCAGCTTTCAGCACCAATTCCCCTATTTCGGCGCATTAATCTTAGCGGGTTTTTATCTATTGATATCAGGCGTGGGTATACCTGCACAACGCGCTTTTATTATGTTGCTGGTCTTATTGTTCACTGGTAGCAGAATGTTTTATCTGGATCATTGGACAAGATGGTGGATAGCTTTTGTCGTGGTTCTTTTTTTCAATCCTCTGTCTTTTTTTGAGATAGGGTTCTGGCTATCTTTTTTGGCTGTTGCTTTGCTTATTTGGATATCTCAATTTTCGCGTGGATGGCGAATGGCCTTGAACCTTCAGTTTATGTTGATGATAGGTATGCTGCCTATCTACCTGTTTTACTTTTCAGGTGTGTCGGTGATAGCACCATTTTTTAATCTGATCGCTATACCGTTTTTTTCAGTGCTTGTTCCATTCTTATTCCTGCATCTTGGGCTTACTTCTATCGGTATAGATATGCTAATTCCATTACTGAATGGTATGTCAGATCTGTTTTGGTGGTCGGTCGAGTTGAACCAAAAGATTGAAATAGGTTATTGGCAGTTAGATGCCCCGAACGTTGTTGTTTTGTTTTTAGTGGTGCTGGTTGCATCATGTTTGTTGTTGCTGAGATTGTCGTTGCCTTCATCGTTGGTATTGCTGCTGTTGTTGCCTGCAATTGTCGGTTCGAGTTCTAAGTATAAGGACGACTCTGATTTTAGGGTTTGGGTTTACGATGTAGGGCAAGGCTTAGCTGTTAGAGTACAGGTCGGGGAGTATCAATTACTTTATGATACTGGGCCATCTTATCGCTCTGGTGGAACTGCATATGAAAGGGCGGTTTTGCCAGATTTTGAGAAGGCAAATATTGATTCAATCGATCATCTTATTCTAAGTCACAGTGATAATGACCATGCAGGAGGCGCTGCAGCTGTATTTGATTCCATCAAGGTGGATAGGGTAACAACATCTTATCGATATAAGAATGCAGAGGCTTGCACCGCAAGCCGTGGTTGGCAGGTGAATGGGGTTAAGTTTACATTTCTTGCAGGAGCGGAAGGTGCGAATGAAAACGATCGTTCCTGTGTATTAATGATAGAGTCGCCGAATTGTCGGTTGTTATTACCAGGGGATATAGGTGCTCAAAAAGAACTTGAACTAATCCCTAAAGTTGCGCCAAGTATTGATTGGTTAGTCGCTTCGCACCATGGAAGTAAAACCTCTTCATCGTCTGCATTTATCAACTCAATTAAGCCTTCAAATATCATCTTTAGTTCTGGTTATGCGAACGCTTTTGGGCATCCTCATCCTGATGTTGTGCAGAGATTTGTCGATAGAGGGGTGAAAACCTATGAGACTGCCAAAGATGGTGCCATTATGCTAATTGCTGATGCCCATGAAGGGTGTAAAACAATAACAATGAGAGAGGATGAAAAACGATTCTGGAGATCGTTTTAATCTCTGTGATAGAGTACGCGCAGTCAAAGGAGAAATTACTGTGTTTGAGCTTTTACAATCTGGTGGTTGGATAATGATTCCAATCGTTATCTGCTCGGTTATAGCGTTAGCAATCTGTTTAGAGCGTTTTTGGACTTTGCGTGCAGATCGAGTGGCACCTCCAGGTCTATTGGCAGAAGTTTGGACCTTAATAAAGCAGCGCAATATCACGGCAGAAAGGCTAAAAGATTTAAAGCGTAGTAGTCCTCTAGGTCAGATTTTGGTGGCTGGTTTGAATAATGCCTCTCATGGTCGAGAGATTATGAAAGAAAGTATTCAAGAAGCTGCTGGCCAAGTTGTACACGATTTAGAGCGTTTTCTAAACCCGCTTGGAACTATTGCTGCCATTACGCCTTTACTCGGATTGTTAGGTACGGTGATCGGTATGATTAAGGTTTTTACTGAGATCATGATCCACGGTACAGGTAATACCAGCCTTCTTGCTGGCGGAATCTCAGAAGCACTGATTACTACAGCGGCAGGTTTAACGATCGCAATTCCTGCGCTTATATTTCATCGCTATTTTCAACGCCGAATTGATTCCTTGGTTATTACTATGGAGCAAGAAACGGTAAAACTTATTGAAGTGATGCACGGTGAGCGTGACATCGACGTCGAGTAGGTAAGCGCATGAAATTCCCCCGCCAACGGGTTGAAGAGGTTAATGTCAATTTAACACCATTAATTGATGTGGTGTTTTTGCTATTAATCTTTTTTATGGTTTCAACTACCTTCACTAAAGAAACGCATCTTGACGTTGATCTACCAGAGGCTTCTGGCGAATCAGTCGTCAAAGAGATCGAAGTTCTAGAGATCTTGATTACTGATGAAGGGCATTACAGCGTAAATGGTAAGGCTCTAGTCAACACACAGGCGAAGACGCTTCGACGCGCTTTACAAGAGTTAGCGGGTGATGATCGCGAAATGCCATTGGTTATCACTGCTGACGCTAAGACTCCACATCAAGCTGTTGTCACAGCGATGAATGTTTCTGGACAGCTAGGGTTTAGCAAATTGAGTATCACTACTCAGGAGCCTGACGCTCAATGAGTTGGTTAGAAGGGCGTTGGTACTCTGAAAAGCCTGCTCCTTGTGTCTTAAAGCCCTTTAGTTCCCTTTATAGGTTTCTAGCTAAGAAAAAAAAAGACGCTGATTTGCAGCAGGCATGGGTAGCGCCTGTACCTGTTATTATTGTTGGAAACATCAGTGTAGGCGGAACAGGTAAGACTCCGCTAACGATAAGTTTGGTCGAGAGATTACAGCGAGAAGGATATAAGCCAGGCATCATCAGTCGCGGCTATAAGTCCAAGGCGAAACAGTTCCCTTTTGATGTAACTACTGCAGATTCACCAGAATTATCAGGTGATGAGCCTTTTATGTTGGCTCAGCGTTGCCGATGTCCCGTTATTATCGATCCTAATCGTCCTAACGCCGCAAAATACCTTCTAGAAAATTACGAATGTGATCTCATTATTAGTGATGATGGATTACAGCATTACCGATTAGATCGAGATATTGAGATTGCTGTTATTGATGGCGAACGCGGCCTGGGTAATAGGGCATTAATGCCTGCAGGCCCCCTAAGAGAGGAGCCCGACCGGCTTTGTAGTGTTGATCTTATTGTCAGTAATGGGCGCTTGCAGAATAGGATTGCTGAAGCAGCAACAATAGAAGAGATGTTCCTTCAGCCTGCAGCGATAGTAAACTGCTTAACGGATGAAGAGTTGGCATTGGATGCATTACGCGGCAAACAAATGCATGCTGTTGCAGGGATTGGTAATCCTCAGCGTTTTTTTAATACGCTTGAGCAAGAACTTCAAGTAACTGTTATTCCTCATGCTAAGCCCGATCATTCGTTTTATACTGTTGAGGATTTTCAGTTTGGTGATGACTACCCAGTGATCATGACAGAGAAAGATGCGGTCAAAGTTACTGAGTTCGCTCAGTCGCACTGTTGGTATTTACAAATTAAAGCGCAGTTGCCAGAGAGTTTTTATAAGCAGCTGCTATATAAATTAAAGATTGCTATAGCTAAAAAAGGTAAAACACAAAATGGATAAGAAGTTGTTGGATATTCTGGTATGCCCAGTAGCCAAAACGCCTTTGGAATACAATGAGAGCACTAATGAGCTTTTCTCTAAAGCGAGTGGGTTAGCTTATCCAATTCGTGACGATATCCCTGTGTTGCTTGAAACTGAAGCGCGTGAGCTAACCGCAGAAGAGCGTGAGCAGGATTAAGTTATGGGCTTTTCTGTCATTATACCGGCCCGCTATGCCTCGACTCGCTTTCCGGGTAAGCCGTTAGCTGATCTTAACGGTAAGCCAATGGTGCAGCATGTTTACGAGCGTGCCTGCGAAAGTGAAGCGGATCGTGTTCTTATTGCCACAGACGACCAGCGAATCGCTGATGTAGCTCAGTCATTTGGGGCTGAAGTTTGTATGACTGCATCAGACCATCCTTCTGGTACAGATCGCTTGCAGCAGGTTGTTAGTGACTTGGGTTATTACGCTGATGATATTGTCGTAAATGTACAAGGTGATGAGCCGTTAGTGCCTGCTCGAATTATTAATCAGGTTGCGCATAACCTTCGTGCTGAACCTGAAGCTAGTATTTCTACGCTTAGCGAACCAATCACAGATATCGAAAGTTTGCTCAATCCGAATGTTGTTAAAGTGGTTAGTGATGTTCGGGGTATGGCGCTTTATTTTAGTCGTGCGCCAATTCCATGGCCTCGCAATAGTTTTGCGGAAGACGCGAACCGGAATGTGATGCCAGAAGGTTTTGCATGGCAGAGACATATCGGCATTTATGCATACCGTGTCAAACTGCTAAACGATTTTGTTAAGTGGCCTCCAGCGCCGATAGAAGAGACAGAGTGTCTTGAGCAACTTCGTGCAATGTGGAATGGTGCTCGAATTCATGTGGCGGAAGCTGATGAACAGCCGCCAGCGGGCGTAGATACTCCAGAAGATTTAGAACGACTTCGTCGATTATTTTAGGTTTTCTTATCAAACGTTACAGCCAAGTATGGAGTGAAACATCTTCGTATTTGGCTGTTTTGTCTCCATATAAATTCTTCCATCTTTTGAGGCGTATTGTTCGCTTTCTCAGCGTTAACGCTTCTATATTTCCTGCAACTTTACAGCTCTTTTATCATTCTTCTAAATCCAAACTATCAAGTGATTCTTTATAGATCGAATTCATAAATACCCGTATTATGAATTGCATTAATGTTAGTGATAATCATTAGTGTTTGCTGATTTAGAATTCACCAATGTTGCTATTGCAGACACTAAAGTGAAAGGTTTTTTCATGATTTAGGAGAGTCACATGTATAAGAAGTTAGTCATGGCATCGATTGCCTGTTTATCAGTAGCCGGATGTTCAATGGGTAAGGTTTCTGAAGAACCTAAGCCGACGTTGGTGTTTGTGCATGGCGCGCATCTGACAGGAGAGTCTTGGGCAAAAGTAATTGAGCCGCTTAAAAGCGAGGGTTATAAAACATTAGCTGTAGATCTGCCTGGGCGAAATGACAGTCAAGATCCGAAAGAGGTCACTTTATCAGTATCGTCAAAGGCTTTGTGCCAGGCTATTAGTGAGGTGAAAGGTTCGGTTTCTTTGGTTGCTCATAGCCAAGGAGGTGCGGTTGTGAATCATGCGCTATCTCTCTGTGGTACAAATCAAATTCAATCGCTTGTCTATATAGCCGCAGTAGCGCCATTAAAAGGGGCAAAACCTTTTGGATTATTGAGCAAAGAAGACGATGAGAATTACCTTAGCGCTGTAGAGTACGATAAAAAGTCGGGCTGGCTGAAGATAAAAGATCCTCAAGCTTTTGCTGGGGTGTTTACGTTTTCTAGCTCTGATTCAGTTAAGGAAGAGGTGTTAGCTTTAGCGGTTAATGAGCCTGCAGCTATCGCGGATGGTACAGTTGAATATGCCAATGAAACCTTTTCAAAATTGAAAAAGTTATATGTTTATACTGAGCATGACAAAATTATATCTCTTTCTTCTCAGCAAAAAATCGGCGCTAGTATTAAACCAGATGTTGAGGTGGTCATGGAAACGGGGCATATGCCTATGCTAACTAAGCCTGAGGGTTTGGTAAAAGTTCTAGATGGCTTTGTTTCAAATAATAGGTAGTTTTTATTAAACTCATCTGCCGCGCAGGTATTTCCAGCTTGCGCGGCTTTCATTTGTTGCTTTTGTATCGCTACCTTTCCAATAAGCTAGCTTGCTAGTCGTAATTCCACTTTCTCTAGCCCCCTCTATCACTTCTTTGCTTTAACTATTTTGGAATAATGGGATAATTGCTAAAAATTAAGCCCTTAAATGATGAGTTGGTGGGAGTTAGTTAGGCCGATGGGTAAAAAAGTCTCCGTTTTGTTTGTGTGTTTGGGGAATATTTGTCGCTCACCAACCGCGCATGGCGTTTTTCAGGCAAAAGTTTTAGAGCAGGGTTTGGCTGGTGATATTCAGATCGATTCGGCTGGAACAGCGGCTTATCACGTGGGTAATCCACCTGATTCTCGTTCTGCAAAAGCAGCTAAACGACGCGGCTATGACTTGAGCTCGTTAAGGGCTCGTCAGGCAGTTACCGCTGATTTCGCTCAGTTTGATTATATTCTTGCTATGGACACTCAAAACTTGCGTGATCTGCAAGCTATATCTCCCACTAACTATCAAGGAAGGCTGTGCTTGTTTTTGGATTATGCAGGCATGAGCTCCGCTGATGTTCCAGATCCTTACTATGATGGTGAAGCTGGTTTCGAGCATGTTCTGGATCTTGTGGAATCAGCATCAGACGGTCTTCTACAGCATATAAAGAAGGAATTAAGTTAATGGCTTGGCAGAAAGAGGCTGACCTTACGGCGCATAATAGTTTTGGCTTCAAAGCTATTGCTGAGCATTACACGCAAGTCCAAACCGTTGAAGAATTAGAATCTGCGTTAGGTGACGTTGAAGCTAATAACTGGCCTCTATTGGTTTTAGGTGGTGGCAGTAATCTAGTGTTACGTGATCGAATTCCTGGTGCAGTTATCTCTGTTGGAATAACAGGGGTGAAGGTGCTGGCTGATGATGGTGATCAAGCAATAGTCGAAGTCGGTGCTGGTGAAAACTGGCATTCATTTATTGGTCGTCTATTAGAGATGGGGCTGCATGGCCTGGAAAACTTAGCGCTTATACCAGGTTCAGTTGGTGCGGCACCTGTACAAAATATTGGTGCTTACGGGGTTGAGTTAAAAGACTGCTTCCACAGTCTGACGGCTTATGATCGCAAGAATAAAGAGCTGGTTCAGATTGATCGTGAAGAATGTCAGTTTGGATATCGGGACAGTATCTTTAAATCCGCAGAACATGGTCGTTATCTTATCTGGAGTGTTAGGTTTTCTTTAACAAGTACTTTTACTCCGCAACTAGCGTACCGTGGTTTGGCTGATGTTCTTAGTGCCAAGGGTATTGATCAGCCGACAGCCTTAGATGTGTACACTGCCGTTTGCGATATTCGCAGCTCTAAGCTTCCAGTACCTTCGGTGATAGGTAATGCCGGTAGTTTCTTTGAAAACCCTGTGATCAGTAATGCGCAATTCGATACGCTAAAGACTAAGTTCCCAAATATTGTTGGGTATCCAGATGGGGATGAGCATCATAAAGTTGCAGCTGGCTGGCTGATTGATCAGTTGGGCTGGAAGGGACATAAAGGCGATGGGGTTGGTGTATACGATAAACAAGCTCTAGTGTTGGTCAATCTAGGGGAGGGTGATGCCGATCGTTTGTTAACCTTAGCTTCAGATATAAAAGCTTCAGTGAAGCGGCAGTATGATATAGATCTGCATATAGAGCCTCGAATATATCCTTGTTAGTTTGAGTATGCTTGAATGTCTAAAAAGGCGACCCATTGGGTCGCCTTTTTATTTGCATGTCTTTAGGTTTAGGTTGCAGATATGTATGTCGTCATTATTCTTTAGTTTTAGTGCAAAATAATAGGATTGTCGACAATCCTGCTTGTTTACCGCGTATTTACTGATTTCTTTAAGTTTTTATTGATCTGGATTGTGCTTATAAATAGGCGTATCAGCCTTTTGTATTAGATTAAACAGAGATATTCTCAGTTAAAGTGTGTCTACACATTCGAGAAAGTGTCTACAATAAATAGTGTTTCGACAAATAATTCCTCGTAGAAGGAAGCTAATAACAAGAAACCATAAAAATCGCTTTCAGTGTCTACAATTCGTTAACTTATGGGAAAGAGGCCAGAGTGCATGACTTATAGAGCAGAATATTCTAAGTCTATTGAGGCGCCAGAAGAGTTTTGGAAAGAAAAGGCGCAAGATCTTAAATGGTTTAAAGCACCTGAAAAGATTCTATCGAAAGATGAGAACGGTATTGATCGTTGGTTTGCTGATGGCGAGATGAATACTGCCTATCTTGCATTGGATTACCATGTGGAAAATGGTCGTGCTGATACTACAGCGATCATCTACGATTCCCCGGTTACAGGTCAGAAGCGAAAGATTAGTTACCTAGAGCTAAGAGATGAGGTGGCTAAATTTGCAGGTGTACTTAAATCTCAAGGTGTTGAAAAGGGAGATCGTGTAGTTATCTATATGCCGATGATCCCTGAAGCTGTTGTTGCAATGCTTGCAGTGGCGCGTTTAGGTGCCATTCATTCTGTTGTATTTGGTGGCTTCGCACCTCAAGAGCTGGCTGTTCGTATCGATGATGCAGAGCCTAAAGTGATTGTTTCTGCTTCTTGCGGTATTGAGATTGCTAAAGTAATCGAATATAAGCCAATGCTTGATCAGGCTATTGAAAAATCAGCTCACAAGCCTGATGCATGTGTCATTCTTCAGCGTCCGCAGGTTGAAGCTTCTTTAGTAGATGGTCGAGATCTTGATTGGAATGAAGCAATGGCATCTGCGGAGCCTGCTGAATGCGTACCAGTAAAAGGTACTGATCCGCTTTATAT
This sequence comes from Neptuniibacter sp. QD48_55, assembly GCF_047778115.1. GTDB lineage: Bacteria > Pseudomonadota > Gammaproteobacteria > Pseudomonadales > Balneatricaceae > Neptuniibacter. Next base: position 1,642,021 of record NZ_CP180555.1, read on the forward strand.
TCTTTATACATCGGGCACTACAGGTAAGCCTAAAGGTGTTGTTCGTGATAATGGCGGTCATGCCGTTGCCATGAAGTATTCCATGAAAGCTATCTACAACGTAGAAGCTGGAGATGTATTCTGGGCTGCTTCAGATGTCGGTTGGGTAGTAGGTCACTCTTATATTGTTTATGGGCCTCTACTGGCTGGTTGCTCAACGATTGTTTACGAAGGTAAGCCTGTGCGCACACCAGATGCTGGTGCATTCTGGCGTGTATGTGAAGAGTATAAAGCTAAAGTACTTTTCTCAGCTCCAACTGCATTCCGTGCGATTAAGAAAGAAGACCCTGAAGGTGAGCTGGTTAAAAACTACGACCTTTCAAATCTACAGTCAGTATTTATGGCGGGTGAGCGCCTTGATCCGCCGACTTATCACTGGACTATGGAAACGACAGGTAAGCCAGTTATCGATCATTGGTGGCAGACTGAAACAGGTTGGGCTATCTGTGGCAATATGACGGGTATTGAAACGCTGCCACCAAAAGCGGGCTCTGCAACAGTCCCAATTTCGGGCTTTAATGTGCAGATTTTAGATGCTGAAGGTAATGAGCTTCCAGCGGGAGAGCAGGGCTCTATTGCTGTTAAGCTTCCATTGCCACCGAGTTGCTTCCCAACTGTTTGGGGTGATTTTGAGCGTTATCGTTCAAGCTATCTATCTGATTACCCGGGCTACTACTGTTCTGGCGATGGCGGCTACAAAGATGAAGATGGTTATGTTTTCATCATGGGTCGTACAGATGACGTAATTAACGTTGCGGGTCATCGTCTGTCTACCGGTGAGATGGAAGAGATCGTAGCGGGCCACCAAGCAGTAGCGGAATGTGCTGTAATTGGTGTAAATGACCCACTAAAAGGTCAGCAGCCAATTGGCTTTGTGTTACTTAAAAACGGCGTAGAAATTGACGAAGCAGATCTTGAGGCAGAGTTGGTTGCGCTGGTACGTAAAGAGATAGGTGCTGTGGCTTGCTTTAAGCGTGCAGTAGTCGTTGATCGTTTACCAAAAACTCGTTCTGGTAAGATTTTACGTAAATTGATGCGTCAGATATCTGCTGGTGAAGACTATGCTGTTCCATCAACTATCGATGATCCGACAAGTTTGTCTGTCATGGAAGAGGTAATGGAAAGAAACGGTCTGGTTGGTATCTAAATCGAATTAGATAGCGGAAGAATCTAAAAAAGCCGTCTGATAATCAGACGGCTTTTTTGTTGTTAGGGGGGGGAGGGCCTCTAGGATTATTGTTTGGTTTCTGACTTAGAGACTTTGTTGAGAATCCAGTCTAGAGCGCAGGTTGGCAGCAAGCGCTTAAGAATGCCAAAGAGCCATGTGGGTGTAGTTACATAATAGCGAGGTCGAGGCTTTAAGCTGGTCAATGCGTGATAGAGCGCTTTGTATACAGCTTCAGGCCCGAGAGTGAAAGGGTCCTTGCTGTAATCGTTGTTGGTTTTTGCAAGTCGAGCTTCCACTGCATTATAGGTGTCTCTATGGAAGCTAGTTTCCCTATCGATATTTTTCTTGAAAGCAGAGAATGCGTTTGCTCTAAATTGGCTTTCAATTGGGCCTGGTTCAATTAGGCTTACATGAATGTTGCTACCATCTAATTCTTGTCTTAGCGTGTCTGTCAGGCCTTCTAATGCAAATTTGGAGGCATTGTATGCGCCTCGATACTGCATTGTAATGATGCCTAGTACTGAGCTATTTTGAATTATGCGCCCATGGTTTTGCTGGCGCATAAGCTTGAGTACTTTGCAGGTTAGCTCGTGTGTACCAAATAAATTGGTCTCGAATTGCTCGCGTAAAGTATCTCTGCTCAAGTCTTCAACTGCGCCGGGTTGGCCATAAGCACCGTTATTAAAAAGGGCGTCCAGTTTTCCATCTGTTTGACTTAGAACCCATTCAAGTGCTTCGTCGATAGAATTGCTGTCATTTAGGTCTAACTTTATGCTTCTCAGTCCCTCTGCAGTTAAGCGTTCGACATCTTCTTGTTTACGGGCTGTTGCAAAGACTTTGAAGCCGGCATCGTGTAGCTCTTTGGCGCAGTAGTATCCAATACCAGATGAGCAGCCAGTAATGAGTATGGAATGCATAGATGACTCTTAGGAAGTAGTTAAAGTTGGAAATTAATCTTAACTTGGTTTTAGGCTTAGCTTTATGATTTTTAATGGTTTTTTATATTAATGGTGAATTTTGCCTGAAAAATACATTTTATCAGCTAACCTAAATAAGGTCGGAATTAATTCCAAAGTACCATACATGTCAAAGCGTGACCTACCTATTATCTGACTGTACATACCTTTCAATAACAAAAAACAGAGGAAAAGCATTATGTGGACTAAGCCTGCTTACACTGATTTGCGTATCGGTTTTGAAGTTACTATGTACTTCGCAAACCGTTAATAGCAAAGCTGTTACGTATTTTTAAATTACCCCGGCTATATGTCGGGGTAATTTATCTTGGAAGGACCCAAATCCCGTTCGAGGATTTTTCAAAGCAACTTTTCTTATGCGATCCTGCCTTTTTCCTGATATTTTACTGCAGGATGTCGACGGTTAATAAGTAGAAGAATAACAATGAAAGTACAAGTATTAGGCTCTGCCGCTGGTGGCGGTTTCCCTCAGTGGAACTGTAACTGCAAAAACTGCACAGGTGTTCGTGCAGGTACAATTAATGCAAAACCACGCACTCAATCTTCAATCACTGTAAGTGCGGATGGTGAAAACTGGATTCTTTTCAACACATCTCCAGATATTCGTGAGCAGCTAGCTAACTTTGGTCCTATGCAGCCTAACCGCTCAATTCGTGATACGGGTATCTCTGCGATCGTATATATGGATAGCCAAATTGACCACACGACAGGTTTATTAATGTTGCGTGAGGGTTGTCCGCATAACATTTGGTGTACAGAGATGGTTGAGCAGGACCTGACTACAGGTTTCCCTGTTTTTAATATGCTTAAGCATTGGAATGGCGGTAATAACATCAACCGCATCCCAATCGGTGAAAATGACAATACTTTTGTCATTCCTCAAGTGCCTGAGCTTAAGCTTACTGCTGTGCCGCTACTAAGTAGTGCGCCTCCTTATTCTCCTCACAGAGATGACCCGCACCCAGGTGATAATATCGGTATTCAAATCGAAGACACGCGTACGGGTAAAAAATTGTTCTATGCGCCTGGTCTTGGTCAGATCGAGCCTCATTTGCGCGCTTATATGGAATCTGCAGATGTATTGTTAGTAGACGGTACTATCTGGCAGGAAGATGAGCTTATCGTTACCGGTGTTGGTGATAAGCTAGGTGTTGCAATGGGTCATCTGCCTCAGTCTGGTGAGGGTGGCATGATTGAGTATCTAGATACGCTGGATAACCCGCGTAAGATTCTCATCCACATCAATAATACCAACCCGATCTTAGATGAAGATTCTCCTGAGCGTGCTGAAGTTGAATCTCATGATATCGAAATTGCTTACGATGGAATGTCGATCGAGCTTTAATTTCGGGAAGTGTGTAGAGGTTAATATAAAAAATGAGTAGTGCAGAAGATAAGCAGCCTTTAACGCGTGATGAATTTGAAAAGGCTCTAAGAGCTAAAGGTGATTTCTACCATACGCAGCACCCTTACCATATTGCTATGTATGAAGGTAAATCTACGCCTGAGCAGATCCGTGGTTGGGTAGCTAACCGTTTTTACTATCAGATTAGCATTCCTGTAAAAGATGCTGCGATTATGGCTAACTGCCCAGATCGTGAAGTGCGCCGTCATTGGGTACAGCGTGTACTTGATCATGATGGTTTTGAGGGCGCAGAGGGCGGTATTGAGGCTTGGTTGCGTTTAGGTGAAGCTGTAGGTATGACTCGTGAAGAGATACTATCTGGTGAGCATGTTTTGCCTGGCGTTCGTTTTGCGGTAGATGCGTACATCAATTTTGCCCGTCGTGCGACTTGGCAAGAAGCTGCAAGCTCCTCTTTAACTGAGCTATTTGCGCCGACGATTCATCAGAATCGCCTGGATACTTGGCCTGATCATTACCCATGGATCAAGGAAGATGGTTACCAATACTTCCGTAACCGTCTAACTGAAGCGCGTCGTGATGTGGTTCATGGTCTTGAAATTACGCTTGATCATTATACAACGCGTGAGCAGCAAGATCGTATGCTTGAAATTCTTCAGTTTAAGCTGGATGTTCTGTGGACTATGCTGGATGCCATGACTATGGCCTATGAGTATGAGCGTGCACCTTATCACACAGTAACTGATCAGAAGGTTTATCACCGAGGATTGTTTAATGACTGATGCGGTAGCTTTTGTGGCATCGGATGTTCCTGTGCTGAACAATATGTTTCGCTTTCAGTGGGAGAAGGCTCAGGATTGTTATGTCCTGCTTTATCCTGAAGGTATGATTCAGTTAAATGGACCTGCTGGCGAAATAATGGCGCTGGTTGATGGTGAGCGTGACGCTGCGAAAATTATCGCAGAATTGGAAGCGAAGTTTTCTGATGCTGGCGATCTTTCTGGCGATGTTCTTGAGTTTCTGGCTGAAGCGAAAAAGCAAGGCTGGTTAGCTTAAAGATCTACCTGCCTCTTGGTGTGCAAGGGGCGGGACCCTTTCTAAATTTATTCCTACATATCTTTTACTTACCTGTTATAGGTCATCTTTTTTGTGCGTTTATTTGGTGCTTTGGTAGTAGTTCATTGCTACCATTTAAGTCTGCACAAACTAGCTGTCGAGAGTGATGATAGCTATAGTTGATAATAATAATTTGTGAAAGATTTTATGACTTCTTCCTCTTGTAATGGCTCGCCTTCACGACCAAATATTGGTCATCCTGTAGAAAAAACTCACGGTCGTCCTTTATGGTTGTTAGCGGAGCTAACTTATAAATGTCCGTTGCAGTGTCCGTATTGTTCTAATCCTCTAGATTTTGCTGATTTTGGCGGTGAATTAACAACGCAACAATGGTTGGATGTATTTCAGCAGGGAAGGGAATTAGGCGCTGTACAGCTTGGTTTTTCGGGTGGTGAGCCTCTCGTGCGCCAGGACCTTATCGAGTTGATCGGTGGTGCGCATGAAATGGGTTATTACACCAACTTGATTACATCGGGTGTTGGTCTTAATGAGCGCAAGATGGCTGAATTTCACAAAGCAGGCTTGGATCATATTCAAGTTAGCTTTCAGGCTAGTGACGAATCCGTAAATAATATGGTGGCTGGTTCTCAAAAAGCATTCCAGCAAAAGCTTAAAATGGCTAGAGAGGTTAAGGCGCAGGGTTACCCTATGGTGCTTAACTTCGTGACCCATCGTCATAATATTGATCGTATCGATAAGATTATCGAGTTATGCGTAGAACTTGAAGCTGATTATGTTGAGCTTGCTACCTGCCAGTACTACGGTTGGGCTTTCGAGAATGTGGAGCAATTGCTGCCAACTCAAGCGCAGCTCGAGCGAGCTGAACGTATTACTAATGAGTACCGTGAAAAATTAGCAGCTCAAGGTAATCCTATTAAGTTAATTTTTGTGACGCCGGATTATTATGAGGAGCGTCCAAAGGGTTGTATGAATGGTTGGGGGCAGGTTTTCTTAACCGTTACACCGGATGGTAAGGCTTTGCCTTGTCATAGTGCGCGAATGCTGCCGCTAGATTTTCCAAATGTTAAAGAGATGACTTTGCAGCAAATTTGGGATGATAGCCCTGGGTTCAATTATTTCCGCGGTGATGACTGGATGAAAGAGCCGTGTCGTAGTTGTGATGAAAAGGATAAAGATTTTGGTGGCTGTCATTGTCAGGCTTATATGCTTACAGGTGATATGCATAATGCAGATCCTGTCTGTTCTAAATCTGAGCATCACTATAAGATCGTTGAGGCTAGGCAAAATGCTGAGAAAGTTGTGAATAATCCTGATGATTTCGTTTACAGAAATGATCGTAACTCTCGGGTGTTTGCAAAAGGTTAATCTTAATCGCTATGCCGAATTCAAATTCACCTGGCTTTTGGTCTTCATCTCTTACAGAAGCTGATGCTATTAGTGCTGGTGTTGAATATAGTCAGTTACAGATAAGCCAAAAAGGTGATCTTTATTGGGTTGAGCAGCGGCCAAATGAGGGCGGACGTTGCTGTATCTGTTTTGAATTAGAGTCTCAGCCGGGTGTTCAGCACGAATTAACGCCATCCGAGTTTAGTGTTCAAAGTAAAGTATATGAGTATGGTGGCCGTAGTTGGGCTCTGCTTGATGATGCGTTGGTGTTTGTTAATGCTAGTGATCAACAAATTTACAAGCAGAGTTTCAGTGGATCTTGTGATGTTATCCAAGTAACCAACCAGTCTAATACCCGATATATTGAGCCTATATGGGATGAATCCCGAGATCGCTTGATTGCCATTCAAGAGGTTCATGCTGACGCTGGTGTTATAAATCGAATTGTTGCTATCGGTTTGTCTGATGGCTCGGTTGAAGTTTTGGTCGAGGGTGCAGATTTTTATAGCTACCCTGTGATTAATCCGCAGGGATCTGTACTTGCATTTGTTAGCTGGAATCATCCTCATCAGCCGTGGACTTCAACTCAATTCTCATATCTTAATCTAACGTCTTCAGAGCTCGATGTGCCTATCCCTGTTGCGGGTCATAATTATGAGGAGGCGCTTTCTCAGCCATATTTTTCGCCTAAGGGTGAATTGTATGTTGTTACCGATCGCTCTGGCTGGTGGAATGTCTACAGATGCGATTTAGATAATCACGTCTTGGTGCCTGTCGAGAAAGAGTCGTGCGATATGATTTCTGCGCCTTGGCAGTCGGGTCTAACGCATTATGCTGAAACATCGTCAAAAGTTGTTTCGATTCATCATAAGCATGAAGGCTCAGAGGTCATACTTGATGGTGCCTCTTTAGCGCCTGAATTTAATTACTTTAAATCATTGGTTGCTGTTGGTGATTGGGTTTGTGTGGTGGCAGCGGCCAAGGATCAACTTATTTCAGTGGTTAAGGTTAATACTGAGACTAGTCAGGTTAGAGTTGTTGCGGGAGGTTGTTCTCCCTTGATGGGTGCGGATTGCTCTTTCGCACAGCCTATGACGTTCTCTAAAGCGGGCTCTACTTGCTATGGCTATTTTTATTCTCCAGCCAATAGTCAGTATTCAATTGATCGCTCGCAAGCTCCCCTAGTTGTATTCCTTCATGGAGGACCAACAGCGGCAACTTATCCTGTTTTGAATATGAAGATCCAGTATTGGACCCAGCGTGGATTTTCGGTATTGGATTTGAACTATCGGGGTAGTAGTAACTATGGTCGAGCTTACCGCAATTATCTTCAGCATCAATGGGGTATTGTAGAGGTCGAGGATATTCAGTCAGCAATAGATGAATTGGTGGAACTGGGCTTTGTTGATAAAGGTGCGGTTTTTGTTCGTGGTAACAGCTCGGGTGGTTTTTCTGCACTAAGTGCGGTTTATCAGCTTGATTGTTTTGCGGCAGCTGCCAGCTTGTACGGAGTCACGGATCCACTAGTTCTTGATGGTTGTACTCATAAGTTTGAATCAAACTATCTTCATTGGCTGATTGGCGATCCTGTTACAGAGGAGTCTGTGTATCGCGAACGTGCTCCACTGGATAATGTTGATCAAATTAATTGCCCTGTGATCTTCTTTCAGGGAGAGAAGGATAGGGTTGTGTTGCCTGAGCAGACTCGGGCGATGGAAAAGGCTCTGAAAAACCGAAAGATAAAAGTAGAGGCATATTATTTTGCCGATGAGGCTCATGGATTTCGGGTGGCTGATACTGCGGAAGTAGTACTGAAAAAAGAACTGGAATTTTATCGTTCTGAGATGAAAATGCATTCAACGGGTTGTGGTCCCAGCTTTCGGGATTAAGTTGGGTCTTAAGTATTACATCTATATTACATTGTTATGGGTAAGCAGCATAAAGGTCTTTGTGACATTTCTATGAAAAAATAGCGTGGATAAGAAAAATATATTCACAGGATTCATAGATAATGAGCTTGCAAAAAAAGTATTGGTTGCCATTGTTGGCTGCTGCTGCATGTAGCGCTGGGGTTTCTGCAGAAGATGCAACCCAATTAGAAGGTGTTACTGTTATTGGTAATACACCAATCTACGGTGTTGGTATTGAAAAAAATCGTATTGCTGCGGCTGTCCAGTCTGCTAATGCTGATGATCTAGAAAAGTCTCAGTCTCTAAATATTGCTGAGCATCTTCGCTATAACTTCAGTAGCGTAACAATCAATGAGGCGGTGAATAATCCATTCCAGCCTGATGTTCAATATCGTGGTTTCACGGCGTCCCCGTTACTTGGTTTGCCTCAAGGATTGTCTGTTTACGTTAACGGTATTCGTTTTAATGAGCCGTTTGGTGATACGGTAAATTGGGATCTTCTTCCTGAAGGTGCAATTCAGTCTGTAAACCTTTTTGCTGGTTCTAACCCTGTATTTGGTCAAAATACATTGGGTGGCGCATTATCAATCAAAACTAAAAACGGTTTTGATAATGAAGGCAATCAGATCGAAGCTTCTATCGGTAATGATGGTCGAATGAATGTAGAAGTTCAATCTGGCGGTAATGATGGTGAGTTTGGCTACTTTGTTATCGGTAATTACTACGAAGAAGATGGCTGGCGAGACCATTCACCTACGGAAGTTCAGCAAGGTTTGGCAACCTTAACTTGGCGTGGTGAAAACGGTAATAATATTGAGCTAACTGCGGCTGCTAACAACAACAAAATGATTGGTAATGGTGCTGCACCAATTGGCCTGTTGGAAGCTGAAGGTCGAGAAAGTATTTATACTCAACCTGACCAAACTGAAACAAATCTGGCGCTGCTTACGTTGAGCGGTGATACCTGGGTTGATGATAACACTCAGGTTGCAGGTAATGTTTTCTATCGTCGAAATAAAGTGAAAACTTTAAATGGCGATGATAGTGATTATGGTCTTTGTTATGTAGATGCAAACAACGAAAATCCATTGGCTGCTCCATTCGGTCCTAGTGTCAATGCTACGCTTTGTGAGGCAGAAGATGGTCTTGAAGCTGTAGAATTTCGTGGATTTGATGACGATGAGCATCTAGGTGATATTGATACGGATCTTCGTGATGAGCTGGTTGCGGATGATGAGGTATTTGATGGAACGTTAAATACTTCTGAAACTAAAATGGAAAGCTTTGGTCTAGGCTCTCAGGTTACTTTCCTTGATGATTTCAATGGTAAGGAAAATCAGCTGACGGTTGGTGGTAGCATCGACTATTCAGAGATCGATTTTCAGTCTGAAACGCAATTTGCTCGCCTTCGCAACGAAGAGGGTGAGGATCGCGGTGTTACAGGTATCGGTGTCTTTGATAATGAATCCAGTGTGCGCCTAGAGACAGATGTTACTAATATCGGTCTTTTTGTTACAGATACTTTAGCTCTTAATGAAAAGTTGGATCTAACTGTGTCTGCTCGCTATAACTACACCAATATTGATATGGTTGGTATTGGCGAAGAAAACCTTGATCTAACAGGTAATCACTCCTTTAAGCGCTTAAATCCAGCTGTTGGTCTGGCTTATCAAGCAAATGATCACATGAGTTATTACGGTAGCTATAGTGAATCTTCTCGAGCGCCGACTCCAGCAGAGCTGAGTTGTGCTGATCCGGAAGATCCGTGTAAGCTTCCAAATGGTTTTGTGTCTGATCCGCCGCTTGAGCAAGTTGTTGCTAAGTCTTTCGAAGTAGGCGTTCGCGGTAATAGTGCTGGTTATGGTTGGTCTGCAGGTGCGTTCCATACAATGAACCACGATGACATTATTTTCCAGAACGCGGGTACATTGGCTTCAGAAGGCTATTTTGCAAACGTTGGTAAGACTCGTCGCATGGGTATTGAGCTAGCGGCTAACAAGCAGTATGAAAATGTTGCTGTAGGTATTTCTTACACATGGATGGATGCAACATTCCAAACGCCGTTCAACTCTGTGAGTACCAATAATCCTCAAGGCGATACTCGTCCTGTAGAGAAGGGTGATGCGATCCCGGGTCTACCTGAACACAATATCAAGATCGTGGCGGATTGGGCGGTAACGTCTAAGTTTGATCTGGGCGCTGAAGTAAATTATCAAAGCAGTCAGTTCTACCGCGGTGATGAAGCGAATGAAAATGAAAAAGTGGATTCATTTGCAGTGGTTAACCTTCGCGGTCAATACAAGCTAACTAATAACGTTGAGTTGTTTGGTCGTATCGATAATGTCTTCGATAAAGACTATGAGACGTTCGGTGTCTACGGTGAGTCTGATGAAGTTCTTGAGGATCAAGGTATTGACGATCATCGCTTCGTAGGCCCAGGTAAACCACGTTCGGGTGTTATTGGTATTCGGGCGCGATTCTAATCGTTCTGTTTAGATGTGCTTAATGCGTATCTAATCCACAGTCTTTAATGACTAAAGCGCTGGCAGATTTGCCAGCGCTTTTTTTGTGCTTGTAATCTGTGATTTGTAATCAAGCCAAGTGATCTGATTTGTAAGTAATATAAATATTCAAATGTTGTTGCGTTTGTTTGGATCGGACGCAAACTTGTCTAGCCTCTAGCCTCTAGCCTCTAGCCTCTAGCCTCTAGCCTCTAGCCTCTAGCCTCTAGCCTCTAGCCTCTAGCCTCTAGCCTCTAGCCTCTAGCCTCTAGCCTCTAGCCTCTAGCCTCTAGCCTCTAGCCTCTAGCCTCTAGCCTCTAGCCTCTAGCCTCTAGCCTCTAGCCTCTAGCCTCTAGCCTCTAGCCTCTAGCCTCTAGCCTCTAGCCTCTAGCCTCTAGCCTCTAGCCTCTAGCCTCTAGCCTCTAGCCTCTAGCCTCTGGGAGTCTTGTCTAAAAAGGCGTCACTTATGGTCTGCGCCTAAAGTATTAGATGATTTCATTCTGTTGCAGAGCAGCAAATTTGAGGTGGTTAAAGGATAATGGTTTTATTCAAGAGCAGCTTATGTTCTTACATCCACTCTCTGGCTTTGAGTTTCTATCTAAGAGCTCTAACCGTCGTACTTCGCCTGCTTAGTTAGCAGGCTTTTTTTTGCCTGCAATAAAGCTTTTATAATCTTCTGAATAGCGAATAGCGAATAGCGAATAGCGAATAGCGAATAGCGAATAGCGAATAGCGAATAGCGAATAGCGAATAGCGAATAGCGAATAGCGAATAGCGAATAGCGAATAGCGAATAGCGAATAGCGAATAGCGAATAGCGCTATGTATTATTGGAAGTGTTTTTTGAGGGGTTAGAAGTAAAAGAAGGCCGCGGCTCTGGAGAAGGGGGGGACAGAGCAGCGGCCAATATCTAGCAAATTACTTTAAGTAGTAATTACCAGCTTAGTGCAGCACCAAGAGCGAACTGTTTAGTGTCTTGGTTTAGTACTTCAGATTCAGCATTGTCGTATTCAGCAATCAGTTTTAGGTTGCTGTTTACGTTGTACATGTATGCGATAGAAGACATTTCATCTTCAGCGCCAGTAGCTGTATCAGTTTCACCGTGTGAAAGGATAAAACGGTGATCGCCAGCTTGGTAAGCAGCCTGAACTAGGTAGCCATCAGTGTCTGTTTCAGCATTCAATAGGTCAGAAGCGAATAGAGTATCGATACCTTCCTGGTCGAAGCCAGAAACTGTGAACTGGAAGCCGCCCATTGCAACGCGTGCACCGTATGCGATACCGTGTGCGTCTACGTCGTTAGCGTCGTTTTCACCAATAGCACCACCGATCCAAGCGTTGAATTTGCCGCCATCGAAGTCAGTTGCGTAAGTGATCTCTGTTTCAAAACGCGCACCGTTGTCAGTATTTGCGTCGTTGCTTTCACCGCTTTCTGGATCTAGTACACCTACAGCAATCTGGAAGCCGTTGTTAACTGGTGAGCGGTAAGTGATCTGAGCACGTGGGCCAGCGTATGGGTAACCAATAGAAATGTTACCTAGAGTTACTTCATCGGTAGCAACTGTTGGAAGACCTGTGCCTAGTAGTAGCTCATCAGAGAAGATGTTAGAGCGACCGTATAGGCCGAAGTCTTTACCGAAAAGAACCTGACCGAAGTTGCCGTCTACAGTTGCGTAGAACTGACGTACATCGATCGCAGTGTCAGTGTTTTCAGTGTTACCATCGTTGATAGTTACCCAGAAAGAAGAGCGACCGCCAACTTTTAGGTCATCAATCTGCTTAGATACGTTGAAGCCGATGTAGTTAGGAAGGAAGCCCATACGTACACGTGATTGGTCTTCGTTGATAGCATCATTGTCAGTGTGAACGTAGAAAGCGTTGAAGTGACCATCAGCAGAGAAAGTTGTGCCATCCTGGTTATACAGTTCAATTGCAGCGCTTGCGTGTGCGCTCATGCCCATTGCAACTGCTACAGCTAACAGCTTGGCTTTGTTATTTTTCATGTCGCCCCCAATTAAGGAATTTAGTTTGTTTAACGATGGAGGAGATTATCGACAAGTGTTAGGAATGCTTACATGACCCTATAGTTCTTTTTAGATAGAACCATGGTTTGTGTATCAATTTAAGCTAAAGTCTTGAATTCTATGGGAGTATGGGTATTACATCTTAGGAGGTTGGCGGGTATTATATACTTAAGTGCACAAAAATTGTGCAGTGCAAAAATTCAATTAATGTTAATGATATCGATTATATGTTTCATTAATGTGTATGTCACTTTGGTCTAGTTAATGCTTCATGTAAACTTAATGACATCTTTCTGCTGTAGCAGAGTTGTCCTGTTGAGTACCTCTAATGAGTAGAGACATTTCAAATCTTCGAAAGTTCGTATCCCCAGAAATAATTTTTGGTGCTGGTGCTAGGTGCTCAGTGGCTAATTATGCGAAAAACTTTGGTGCGCGTAAGGTCTTGGTGGTTTCGGATCCGGGTGTGCAAGAAGCTGGATGGGTAAAAGAGATCTCTGATTTGCTGCTTGATGAAGAAATCGAGCATGTGGTTTTTGATGATGTGTCTGCTAACCCTAGAGCGGAAGAAGTAATGGCCGGAGCTCAAGTCTACCAAGAACATGGCTGTAATGTCATAGTTGCCGTCGGCGGTGGAAGCCCAATGGACTGCGCCAAGGGTATAGGGATTGTGAGTGCTAATGGTAAGCATATTTTGGATTATGAGGGTATTGATACCATTCATCTCCCAATACCTCCTCTTATTTTTATTCCTACTACTGCAGGTACTTCGGCTGATGTTTCGCAATTTGCGATTATTTCTGATCCTGTTGAGAAAGTTAAAATCTCTATTGTTAGCAAAGCAGTTGTACCGGATGTTGCTCTAATTGATCCAGAAACAACAATGACAATGGATCCGTTCCTAAGTGCTTGTACTGGTATTGATGCTCTGGTGCACGCGATAGAGGCGTTTGTGTCTACGGGTGCAGGACCGCTAACTGATATGCATGCGCTCGATGCTATGCGGCTTATTAACGATAACATCGTCACATTGGTTGAGCAGCCAAAAGATATTCATCTTCGTGAGCAAGTGATGCTTGGTTCAATGAAGGCGGGACTTGCTTTTTCTAATGCGATTCTTGGTGCGGTGCACGCTATGGCTCATAGCTTGGGCGGTTATAAAGATCTCCCTCATGGTTTGTGTAATGCCATATTATTAGAGCATGTTATTGATTTTAATTACTCAGAGGCCGAGGATCGATTCAAAGTTGTAGCGGAAACCATGGGGGTTGCAACTAAGGGTCTGAATACTAGTCAAATTCAGGTGGCTTTAAGGAATAAAGTTGTTCAATTAAAGCAAGATGTTGGACTGGATCAGAAATTAAAAGAAAATGGCGTCAATATCGTGGATATCCCTGTGTTATCTGATCATGCTTTACAGGATCCATGCATTCTTACCAATCCCCGTAAATCTAATAAACGAGATGTAGAAGTGGTGTATGAAGAAGCGCTTTAATAACCAAAGCCAAACAGTAGAAAGTCTAATTGGTTTAGGGAACCACTCTTCTCGAAAAAACTATCATTCTGAATTAGTTACTAAAATTGATGAACTTGAGCGTGAAAAGAACCGCTATAAGTGGCTATTTGAAAATGCTTTGCATGGGATTTTTCAGGCAAAATTAGATGAAGGGATAATATCTGCTAATCCTGCGATGGTTAAGTTATGTGGATATGATTCTGAGGAGCAGTTCCTTCAAAGAATAACGCAGCTGGATTCACTTCTTTTCTGTTGTGCTGATGCCTATTCTGATTTCCGTTATCAGCTCGCGCAATATGGAAGGGTTTTTAATTTTGAGACTCTCTTTCTGAAAGAAGATGGTCAATGTCTTCACGTTTCAGTCAGTGCTTTATCTAAAGATCCTGATGGTAATGGCCCCATTATTGAAGGGTTTGTTAAAGATATTACCGAACGAAAAAAATCTCAGGACCGATTGAAACAATTAAATGTTGAGCTTGAGGTTAGGGTAGCGAATCGTACGAAGGAGTTGCTCTCGCTAAATGATAAGCTTGTCCAAGAGATTTCAGAGCGCGAGCAAATTCAAAAAGAACTGAAAATTGCCAAAGACCTCGCAGAGGATGCCAATAAAAGTAAGGATAAATACCTTGCGGCAGCGAGTCATGATCTATTGCAACCAATGAATGCAGCTAGATTACTCATAGCTGCATTAAGAGAACGCTCTCTGCAAACTCAAGACGCCCATCTTGTAGAGAGAGTTCACTTGGCTCTCGAAAATGCTGAAGACCTTCTAACAGATCTATTAGATATTTCTAAGCTTGATCAGAATGCAGTACAGCCAGATATATCTGATTTCCGTATCAATCAGTTATTACTGTCGATGGTAAATGAGTTCGAGACTATAGCAGAGAATAAAAACATTAGGTTAAAGCTTGCTGAATGTTCAGCTGCGGTTACAAGTGATTCTCGACTATTGTTGAGAATTATCAGGAACTTTATCAGTAACGCAATCCGTTATACGAATGAGGGCTCTGTTCTTGTGGGCTGCCGTCGTAAAGGCCGGATGTTGAGTATCCAAGTTTGGGATACTGGGCTAGGTATTCCAGAAGAAAAGCAGCAGCTAGTTTTTAAAGAATTTCAGCAATTAGAAAATAAGTCGGCTAAAGATCGCCAAGGTGTTGGATTGGGCCTTGCCATAGTGGAGCGTATTGCTCATATGCTCGGGCATAGGCTGGTTGTTAAATCTGTGCCTGACAAGGGTTCTATGTTTGCTGTAGAGGTTCCATTGGTAGAACAGCTTCCACTCGAGGTTGCAGTACAACAATTCAATCAATTCGGAAGTGATCAATTATCGAACCTTGTGGTTTTGGTAATAGATAATGAAGAAAATATTCAGGCAAGTATGGAGGCGTTACTCACGCAGTGGGGTTGTTTCGTCATCACCGCCTCGAGCTTGAGCGAGGCTTTAGAAAAATGTACTGACGAGTACATAGTGCCGGAACTAATTCTTGCTGATTATCACCTGGATTTTGATCTGCTTGGTACTGATGCCATAGATGGGTTGAGAGAGCATTTTGGTTTGGATATTCCTGCAGTTATATTAACAGCAGATAGAAGCAGTGAATGTCGTCAGCTCTTTGAGAACAAAGGGCTTTCTCTGATTAATAAGCCTGTAAAACCAGGTAAATTAAGAGCCCTAATTACTCATTTGGTTTGTTAAATATCATTTACGTTGAGGTCTGCCAAAAAGGGGTCACAAGTAGTATTTGTTGATTTATCCTCAAGACCTAGAATGAAATGATTAAGCTTTTCCCGAGGATAGACCATTGACTCAGGACCCTGCGTTTTTGCTGGCTGCATCATTCAGTTCTGACCCTAGCACTGCTGCAAATGATCTTTTGTCGCAGCTTGATTCTCCAGAGATCAGTTTTATAACTTTTTTCTGTTCTGCTGAGTATCCCCTTAAGGAGCTTGCGACAGCACTTAATCAAGCTTTTCCTACAACTGAAATTGTTGGTTGCACTACTGCCGGTGAAATAACTCCTGATGGTTATGGGCAGGGCTGTATTACTGCTATTGGTTTTAAACAGTCTGGTTTTGCAATTGAAGCTGCTTCTATTGAGTGTCTAGATGACTTCAGTTTAACTGATGCTCAGATGCTGGTTGATCAGCTTATATCAGGTTGCCGTCATCATGAGATTGCGCCAATCAAAGGCAATACATTTGCCTTAACTTTGCTTGATGGTTTATCCATTCAAGAAGAAAATGTCCTTGTTACCCTTAACTCGGCCTTGGGGAGTATCCCAAACTTTGGCGGCTCTGCCGGAGATGACATCCATCTTGCTAAAACCCATGTTTTTTACAATGGTGAATTTCATACTGATGCTGCAGTAGTCATGTTGGTAAATACAATCTATGACTTCGAAGTATTTAGTACTCATCATATGAATCATCGTAATGACAAGCTTGTTGTTACAGAAGCGGATGCAGATAGTCGGTGTGTGTACGAGATAAATGCTGAACCTGCTGCGCTGGAATATGCAAGGGTGATAGGGGTTGCTGTTGAGGACTTAAATCACCACGTTTTCGCTCAAAACCCTGTTGCTGTGAAGCTTGGTGAAGAATATTTTGTGCGTTCTATTCAGCAGGTTAACGATGACCTTAGCATGAAATTTTATTGTGCGGTCGAGAATGGCATTGTTCTGACGGTCATGACACCAGGTGATATGGCTGCAGATCTCATTAGTAAGCTTGAAGTGATCGAAGAGAAAATAGGTGAGCCTCAGCTAATTATTGGCTGTGATTGCTTCTTGCGTCGTCTGGAGAGTGAGCTAAGGGGTAATTCTCAGCAGATATCCGATTTGCTTTGCAAAAATAAGGTTATTGGATTTAACACCTATGGAGAGCAGAAAGAGGGTATGCATATCAATCAGACCTTCACTGCCGTTGCCATCGGGAGAAATCTAAATGTCTGATCAGGCTGTACAAGATCGCATTGCCAAGCTCGAAGAAGAAAACCGCAAACTACGTAAAATAAACTCTGTTTTGGTTCAGCGAGTTGAGTCAGGTGGCGGTCAGAGTGCTAACCCTTATTCTGCATTTGAGCATTCTGTTGTACTTGCTGAGCAGGTGCGTGAGCGGACAGAGGCGCTCAATCGAGTCCTTTCAGAGCTGAAAATCAGTCATAGGGCACTTAAATTAGCCAACAATCAAGCTGCGTTAGCTAACCAGCGATTAGTGGATGCAATCGAAAGCATTTCGGATGCCTTTGTTCTATTTGATCAAGATAGAAAAATTGTCCTTTTTAATAGTAAGTTCAGTAGTGTTTGGGCATCAACGGGTTTAAATATCCAAACCGGTACAACAATACAGGACATTAGTCGTTTAGCGCGTGAAAGTGGTCTGATTGATGAAGAGTATCCAGATACAAATACAGGAAGTAAGGTTTATCGGCTAAATGATGGTCGTTGGGTTCAGATGTCAGAGCGTCCGACTCAGGATGGTGGTTTAGTAATTCTTTATACTGATATTACGGCACTTAAAGAGCGTGAAACGGCTGATAAAGAACATGCCTTAGCCCAGAAAACCAAGCTGCTACAAAACACTGTAGATAACCTATCTCAAGGTGTTGTGCTTGTTACTCCGGAAGGCCGGGTTGAGCTTTGGAATGACCGGTTCCTTGATCTTACAGGAGTTGAGCCCGATCAGGTTCAGTCGTATCCGCCGTTTGCGGCGCTAATGTTGGATAATCATTCAATTCTTCAGCATGCACTAACAGCGGCTCAGCAAGGTGAGGTGTTAGCCTCTGAGCAGCGAGGTGATCAAGGTCAGGTAATTGAGGTGCGAACGCATCCAATGCCTCAAGGTGGATTTGTAAATACCTATACAGATATTACCGAGCGTCACCGTTATGCTGAGTCGCTTCGTCAGAATGAACAGTGGATTCGTTTAATCACAGATAATGTCCCAGCTTTGATCGCCTATCTAGACCAAGATCTTAACTATGGCTTTGCCAATAAGGTTTATAGCGAATGGTTTGGTCGTGCTGACGGAGAATTAAATGGTCAGAGTATCCATGATGTTTATTCGCCGGATGAGTATGAGCGTTTAAGCCCGTATGTAGAAAAGGCTCTGTCGGGTCGAAATGTCACCTTCGAAACTTGGCAAACTAATTCTCGTGGCGAAGAGCGCTACATGCTCAAGTCTTATGTGGCTAATATTGATAAAGACGGAAAGCCGAACGGTTTCTTCGTTATGATTCGAGATATCACAGAACGACGCAGATCCGCCGAGGCTCTTGAGTTGTCGCACCAACTGCTTGAGCAAAGGGTGGAGGAGCGTACCTCTGAGTTGACGGAGCTAAACGAACAGTTGCGTTCAGAAATAACAGAGCGTGTTCAGGTGGAATCTCGCCTGTTAGATGCCAAGATGGAGGCGGAGCAGGCCAATCTTTCTAAAACTAAGTTCTTGGCGGCGGTGAGTCATGACTTGCTTCAGCCTTTGAATGCGGCTCGCTTATTCTCTGGTGCTTTGGCTGAGAAAATTGAAGATCCCAAAAACTGTTCTTTAGCGCAATCTGTATCCAACTCCCTAGACGATGTGGAATCACTTCTCCGTACACTGGTTGATATCTCCAAGCTAGATGCCGGCGTGGTAAAGGCGGACGTAATTACCTTTAATCTTCAAAGTTTGTTCGATACTTTAGCACCTGAATTCCAGCAGTTGGCAAATGCTGAAGGAATTGATTTCCGTTATGTGAAAAGTGGCGCAGTTGTGAAGTCGGATTCTCAACTATTAGCGCGTATTCTGCGTAATTTCTTAACTAACGCCATACGCTACACCAAAGAGGGGAAGATTTTACTCGGTTGTAGGCATGAGCCCGATTCAGTCTGGATCGAGGTTTATGACACCGGCCCTGGTATACCATCAAACAAGTTACAAGAGATCTTTCAGGAGTTTAAACGTCTTCAATCTGATCAGCCTGGTCAGGAGAAGGGTTTGGGCTTGGGTCTTGCGATAGTAGATAAAATTTCTCGAGTCTTGGGTCACGAGATTCGAGTGGATTCCGTTGAAGGTAAGGGCTCTGTATTTGGAGTAAAAGTACCTAAAGGTGTGCCTCTGGCGCCTGCGGAAGTTACTGGTCCGCACATTCCGATGATAACTGAGCGTCTCTCGGGTGCTTGCATCTGGTTGATTGATAATGATGAATCTATCTGTAAAGGGATGGAGATTTTATTGTCGGGCTGGGGTTGTCATGTTGTGACGGCGTTATCATATGACGATTTGGCGCAAAAGGTTGATTTTGCGGAAGACCCTGTAGATCTGTTAATTGCTGATTATCATCTTGATAATGATGAAACAGGCATTGATGCGGCCAAATCAGTAACCGAGAGAGTAGATAGTGATCTGCCTGTACTGATGATCACTGCTAACTACAGTAAAGAGCTGAACCAAGAGATACGAGATCTTGGTTTTATCCTTGTCAATAAGCCCATCAAGCCACTTAAGCTAAAAACTACGCTTATACATCTCTTAGAACAGCAGGTCGTTTAGGCCTGCTTGTTCTCATCTCAAAACATGCCCAAGCTCAATCTATAAGCTAGATATTCTAGTTCATGCTGGAAGTAATTCGCTTACTCTTGGAGGGTGTGTGTCTTTTGCTCAATCTTGAAATCGAAGAGAACAAAATAAAGAAGGGTGACTGGACTCAGTCACCCAGTAGTGTAGATATTAGCGCTTAAGATATTCGTTAAAGTCGATGTTGCCAGCAGATAGAACTGCTTGAATACGGTTGTGTACGCCTAGCTTACGTAGGATTGCAGATACATGAGCTTTTACAGTTGTTTCTGCAATATTTAGGTTGTAAGCGATCTGTTTGTTGGATTCGCCCTTAGACATGCGCTCAAGTACTAGCAGTTGGCGTCGTGTCAAAGATGATAAAAGTTCTGGCGGAATCTGGTTTTCGTCCTTGCGCTGAGTGCGTCGGCTATCAGGCTGGCTAGCGCGGATAATGTCTGAAGGCAGGTATACGTTGCCGGCAAGAATCTGCTGAAGTGCTTCAGTCATTTGATCACGAGGTGAAGACTTAGTGATAAAGCCAACGGCACCATAGGTGATAGCCTGAAGTACAATTTGTTTGTCTTCTTCTGCTGATACGATTACCACAGGTACTGTTGGTAGATCGTTACGCAATGTGATCAAGCCATTAAGGCCGTTCATTCCAGGCATGTTAAGGTCAAGTAGGATAAGATCTAGCTCTTCCTCATTTTGAGCGATTGTAAGCGCACTATCCAGATCTTCCGTTTCCAGTGTCTGGCAGCCAGTAAAGCTGTTTTCGATAACATTGATGATAGCTTCACGGAACAGCGGATGATCATCCGCGATCAGGATCTTGTACACGACAATATCTCCAATTTCATTATATTTATTATGAGCTTATATTCTCATCCTGAGCTTGTCTCTATCTTACTCCGTGTAAGACTTTAATGCTTGGTAAAATTTAATGCTTCTTTAGTGTAAAGGGTTCAGGGGTGGCAATGCTGGTTTCTAAATCGTGTTCAATCCAGCCATCAGAGCCATTTCTATACCACAGCAAATTAGTGTAACCCCATTCAGAAGCTCTCTTTAAAGCATTCCATGACATCCAGCAATCAGCCGTACAGTATATAATTACTGGAAGGCTTTTGTCGCCGTTTGTTAAGCGCTCTAAATTAGATTGGAAATACTCTGACCAGTCGTCGTCTAGTTCGCCTAAGCCTACGTTAGGAAGCCATACACTATCAGGTATATGGAGTCTGGGTTCCTTTTGAATGAAAACGCGATTCCAGGTGATGGGTTGCACATCTACTAGGATGGGCTTATTTCCCGTTTCTAGTAGGCGGATTACATCTTCTGTTGAAAGTGTTTTCCCGTGTAGGCTTTTTAATGGTGTAGGGCTGCGATAATGGAAATATCGGTAACCTTCTGCTGAAAACAGCTCAAAATCTGTTGTATCAGCATAATCGCTTTTGTCGTCTGCAAAGCCAGTATTTATGAACAATAAAGCGAATAAATACGTTGCGATTTTAAGGTGCCTGATGATGCTTTCCTTACAATTTCTCTACACGCCTATTACACCGTGCGAAAGTGTAGGTCTAAATTCTACCATCGAGCAAAAAAACAGGTACGAAAGTACTATGTCTGCTCACGGCATTGAAGCTTATTTTAAGTTTCTCTATTGTCCCGATAATTTGTAGTGCGTGGGAATTTTATGTTTATTGTCCGTAACCTATTGTTTTTATTTGTTTTTGTCTCTTTTTGTGTGAGTGCTAATGGCGAGCGAAGAGAAATGAAAGTAGCTGTGCTTGCTTCTGGGACAGTTAATTGGGAATTACAGCATATAAAGAATCAAAAATTAGATGAGCTTAATAACTTTGATCTTAAAATTATCAAAGTAGCGAGTATGTCGGCAGCAAAAGTTGCGCTGACAAGTGGTAATGCTGATGCAATAGTTGCTGATTGGTTATGGGCGGCTGAGAGAAATAGCAAAGGTGAATCTTTTAGATTTATACCATTCTCGAAGCAGATTGGGATGGTTATGAAGCCTGCATCTAGTCAGTTGTCTGATCTTTCAGAGCTTAAAGGTAAGAGAATAGGTGTTGCTGGTGGGCCTTTGAATAAAGGTTGGATTTTGCTGAAAGCAGGAGCACAAAAGCACGGGGTTAATCTCGAATCAGATGCTCAGGTTCAGTTTGGCTCGCCACCTTTATTGAGTCAGTCGTTAAAGAGTGGTCGTCTAGATCTGTTGGTCACTTTTTGGCATTACGGAGTAAGGCTTGAGGCTGAAGGGTACAAAACAGTTATTAGTCTTCAGGATATGATGGCAGAGTTGGGTATGACTAGTCAGTTGCCTATGCTTGGCTATCTAGTAAAGCAAGATCAAGTGGATAGTAATCCTGAGTTGATAAATAGCTTTGTAGATGCAGTAATGGCAGCTAAGAACCAATTGTTGAATGAGGATGATCATTGGCTAGGTCTTCGTAAACTAATGAGGGCTGAGAATGACCAGGTTTTTAATGCACTTATTACTGGGTACCGCAATGGCATACCTAGTCATATAACAGCTGATCAGATCGATGATGCGAAGGTATTCTATAAGTTGATTACTCAATTCAAACCATCACTTAAAGGTGCTGAGCTGAACGAAGATATGTTTTATAAGGCAGGTCTATGAGTTCAGCGAGCAATATAAGTCGTTTGAGTGACCAGTTGTTAGCTATATTTGTTCTCTTGGCTTTATGGTGGGGCAGTGCGGCGTTCGTTAATAACGTATTGCTTCCCACACCTGGTGAGGTGTTTAGCGCCTTGCAAGTTGAGTGGTCCGAGCAAAGGCTGTTGGATAGTTTGCTGATTACTTTGCAGCGAGTTGCGATTAGTTTCTTCTGCGCCATGTTACTTGGCGGTCTACTCGGTGTTCTGATGGGGAAATTTTCCACAGTAAACAGAATATTAGATCCTCTATTAATTATTCTTCTGAATGTCCCAGCGCTAGTTGTAATTATCTTGCTTTATATCTGGTTCGGTTTGGTTGAGGCAGCAGCAGTCGGTGCGGTAATCATCAATAAATTACCCAATGTCGCTGTAACCTTGCGTGAAGGTGGGCGCATGTTTGATGAGCAGCTGGAGGAGATGGCCAGAGCCTATCATTTCTCTTTCAAGCAAAAGCTTACAGAATTATGGTGGCCTCAACTGTTTCCTTACATCATGGTCGCGACGCGTAGTGGTTTGGCATTGATATGGAAGATCGTTTTAGTCGTAGAATTGTTGGGGCGCTCTGATGGGGTCGGCTTTCAACTTCATATGGCCTTTCAGCTTTTTGATGTAGCAACAATCCTTGCTTACAGTTTTGCCTTTATCTTTATTGTTCAAATGATTGAGTGGTGTATTTTGCAGCCTTTAGATCGGTATGCTCAGCGCTGGCAGCGAGGTTCAGAACGTGTATAAATTTGCATCTGATAAGATTTGCTACGGCGACGAAACCATTCTTCAACCTATAGAGCTTGAATTAAAAGCAGGCTCAACTATTGCCATTTTAGGTGCTTCCGGCTGTGGTAAAACTACATTACTAAACAAGCTAGCCGGCTTGGCTGAACATGAGATTCATTGCTGGAATAAAGAAAGCATAGATATAGGTTATCTATTTCAAGAGCCAAGGTTGCTTCCTTGGAGAACGATTAATCAGAATTTAGCCCTAATTGAGCCTAATTCAGAAAAGGTCGAAGCAATGCTGGGGGCCGTTAAGTTATCTGGATTTGGCGATCACTATCCTTCACAGATATCATTAGGTATGGCGAGGCGCGTGTCTTTAGCGCGTTGCTTGTTGCTTGATCCCGAGATGGTGTTAATGGATGAGCCGTTAACCTCGTTAGATATGATTACGGGAGAGGAGATGAGGGAATTGATTTCCCATTTGGTTTGCGAAAATCCCAAGCGTTGTATGATCTATGTAACGCATGATCTGGATGAAGCGTTAGCTTTGGCTGATGAGGTGGTTGTGTTAAAGGGGCGTCCTGCCACGGTTTATCTTCATAAAAGTACGAGTGAGTTAAATCGAGCAGAACTCGAATCAGCGTTGAAGGCATAAAAAAGCCTCTCTTCATAGAAGAGAGGCTTTTTGCTTTAAACTGTGCGGCTTATTCTAGCGACCGGACTTCTGAGGTTTAAATCCAGTAACCGCAAAAGCAGTAAAAAACGCTGTAGCAAATGCTGTAATGCCTAATGCTTCAAGGTTTAGTTGCATGTAAAGTGCATAGCGGACTAGTTCAACTGCATGGGTAAACGGATTTGCCATGCAGATCCAATAGAGCCATTCACTTGATTCCTGCATCTTCCAAAGCGGATAGAGTGCAGAAGAAAGGAAGAACATAGGGAAGATAACGAAGTTCATTACCCCCGCAAAATTCTCAAGCTGTTTGATCTTAGTCGAAAGGAATAATCCAAGAGAGCTTAGTAAAAGTGCAACTAGCAGTAATGCTGGTAAGACTGTTAGGTAGCCCATTAATGGTGGTTCTACTTCAACCAATAATGCAACTAATAAGAAGGCATAAACTTGTGTAAGCGAAATCAAGGCCGTAGCGACCATTTTACACAGTAGTAGGTATGGGCGAGGAAGGGGGCTCATTAGCAGTACTCGCATACTCCCCATCTCGCGGTCATATACCATGGATAAGCTACTTTGCATGCCGTTAAACAGCAATATCATGCTGCATAACCCAGGTGCTATGTAAGTCTCATAGGTGATATAGGTATCGTAGGGCTGAATAATGGAGATACCTAACGCTGCTCTGAAGCCAGCAGCAAATACCACTAGCCAAAGTAGAGGTCTGACTAGCGAACTCAGGAATCTAGAGCGCTGTTGTACGAATCGTAGAAATTCACGAACCAGAATGCCATAAAAACAGTTCCAATAACTGGCAAAGCTCATATAGCCTCCTTTGCTGGCTTTTCAGTTAACTGGTGGAAGGCGTCAGTGAAATTATCTAAGCCCGATTGATTCAGCATCTCTGATGCTTTGTCATTAATCATTATCTGCCCTTTATTAAGTAAGACAATGTGGTCTTCTTCCTTGATCTCTTCCATTAGGTGGGTAGCCCAGAGCACGGTTAGCTTTTCGTCTGTACAAAGATTACGGACATGGGTGTTAAGTGCTCTGCGTGTCTGAGGGTCAAGGCCAACGGTTGGCTCGTCCAGTAATAGGATTTCTGGTTGATGAAGTAGTGCGCGAGAAATTTCCACTCTGCGTCTGTGGCCACCGTTAAGGCTTCTTACCTTGTCATTGGCCCGATCAGACATCTCCATGCGTTCTAGCTCAAGCATGATTCTATCGCCTGCTTGGGTTTTTGATATACCATGCAACGCAGCGTGGTATAAAAGATTTTGCTGAACGGTAAGGTCTAAATCTAGGGTGCTTTGCTGAAAAACAACGCCTAGTTTTTTCATTAGGCTGGAGGGTTGCTTCTTGATGCTAAGTTCGTTGATGCGAATGTCGCCCGTTTGCATAGCGTTTAAGCGAGTAATTAAGGCAAACAGTGTTGATTTACCTGCGCCATTAGGGCCTAACAGACCATGGAACTCCCCTGGCTCTAGGGAAAAGCTAATATCCTTTAGCGCCTGTCTAGGGCCGTAGCTAAAACTTACGGATTCTACATGGATACTCATTGCTGAATCTCTTTGCTATATAAACAAAATTGGCCCACGAGAGTGGGCCTTATATGTTTCAAAGGGTAGGTAAGCTGCTATGGCTTAACTTTTACACCCCATGGGTAGCGGCCAACCTTAATGCTTTTTACAGCTTTCATTTTGCTAACATCAATAACCGATACATCACCGCTAATACCGTTGGTTGTTAGGAGCTTAGTTTGATCTTCGTTGAAGTCCATGTGCCAAACACGACGACCAACTAGGATATAGTCTTCAACTTCATAGGTTTTAGCGTTTACAACTGCAACGTGGTTAGCTGGGCCGAGCGCTACAAATGCATATTTACCATCATCAGATAGGCGGATGCCTACCGGTTGAATACGGTCTGGGTGTACGCCTTTGATTTCGAATGTAAGCTTTTTAAAGATTTTGCGGGTTTCTACATCGATAACAGAAACTGTGCCGCCAATCTCAGAGCTGGCCCATAGGATCTTGCTGTCTGTGCTGAATTCAACATGACGCGGACGCTGATCAACAAGTGTATTGTCAATCAGCTCGTAAGTGGTGGTATCAATCCAGTGAACCATGTTGGTTGTTTCACTAGTATTTACCGCAACTTTACCATCTGGGCTTACAGCCATGCCTTCAGGTTCTACGCCAACATCGATTTGAGCAAGAACTTCGCTTGTTTGTGTATCAACGATTGTCACTAAGGCATCGTCTTCATTGGAGATGTATAGGTGGCGATCGTTAGGGTGAAGTGCAAATTGCTCAGGGTCTTCACCTGAAGGTAATTCGCCAATAATCTTTTTAGATGCTAGGTCCATAATCTGCACAGTATCTGAATCAGATGCGCAGATATAAAGCTTTGTGTAGTCTTTCGAAAACAGAATACCGCGAGGGCGCTCGCCGACGTTTAATGTCTCAATCACCTCCATGCTGTCTAGGTCGATGATAGAGATGGTGTCGTCTTTTTCGTTCGATACATAGGCAACCTCAGCGTGCAGTAATGGCGAGGCAATTAAAATACCTGCAGCAAGTGGTTTTAATAACTTTTTAAAATTCATAACTACTCCAATTATTATTTGCTGCATTTAACTTCGGCTTTATCAAAGCCCAAGGTATCAAGTTCATTTACAGGGTGAAGGAATCCATCCTGTGGGGATTGTGATACAAGAGAGCGTGGATGGACAAGAGGAATTGGTTGTCTTAACTGCCCATTCCACTCTCTATAGTTAAGTTTTCTGCCTTTAAAGCCAGCTAGTTCGAATTTTTCAGAGCGAATATACTCGTAAGTGACTTTAGGGTCGGCTGAGTTCGTGCGAGTTACTGCTTCACCTACGCTTCGTACGGCAGCCCATGATGCATAATCATCATCGGTCATCCAACGTTTAGCTAGTTTGTCAAACCGGCTTTGCAGTTGGGCTGCGCCCCATTGTTCTACAACACGGTGCCATGTAACAGGGCTAAGACCTTGTGTGCCAACTACAGGTCTTGGAAGCCAAGTGTTATACAAAACGTATTCACCAAAATCGCCGCGTTCATCTGCTACAAAGACGACATCGTACTCTTTAGTTTGTGTGAAAAGTGGCATTTCACTCTGAGCGGTACGGCGTAAATCGGTATCGTAATCCCACTGTTTCTCGGCAACTATCTTTATACCGAAACGCTTAGCGGCACGTTTGAATGCTTGGGTGTACGCTTTGTCTTCTTCTTTTTGGCCTGAAATAACCAATACTTTGTTTAAGCGCTTCGCTTTCAGCCATTGCGCAAGTGCATCCGTCAGCATTGCTCGGCTAGGTAGGGTATGAAGTAATGAGTTGTTGCACTCTTTGCTTCTGAGTTGATCTGAAGGGGAGCCAGAGTTAAATACTACTGCATCATCAGGAAGCGTTTTGTCGATAGCTTTTAGGGTTTGGCTTTGGGCATTGATAACAAAAAAACGAATACCTTGTGCATAGAGATCAGAGGCTTTGCTGATAAGTTCTTCAGGGCTTTCTGAATCGAAATGTTGCAGTGAATATTTATGTTTTAAGAAGCGGCCAGTTGTGTTGTTGTCGTTGATGCCTAGCTCTGCGCCTTTAAGGCCGGAATCTTCAGGGTCGGGAATAATGTTTGATAAAACCGGGCCATTATCCATCTGCTGCTGAAGATATCCTATGTTAACTTCTAGATTTGCCTGGGCATGTGTTGCGACGGTGAAAAATGTGGCAAGTACCGTCAATGTTGGCTTAGATTGATTTTTAAACATAAAACACGGTTATCTTTATTATGATTTATGCCCAGCATAAGTGGGATTTCGTGAACTCGGAATATGAAGAAAGTAGAAATCAATTAGTACTGAAGTAGGATTCTTTTACCCAGTTCGGTCTTTAGCATTAAGTGCATAAATAATAAGTAATTTAAACCAAGGGTGAATTATGAACGTAATCAAGAATCTTGCTGCTTGCGGCTTAGCTTCTGTTATTGCAATTACTAGTACAGCGGCAGTTGCTGAGGGTGATTTAACACGTAGACCTGCAAAGCTTCCTGATCTTGTTCTAGGAACCGAAGATAACCGCTACCACCTGTCTGAGAAGGAATATAACCTTGAAACAGGTAAGTCATATAAATTAAAGATTATCTCTAGCGGTCAAACTGAATACGCGTTCAAAGCTCCAGGTCTTTTTAATTCAATCTTCTTACGTAAAGTTGAAGCGGGGGATATGGAGATTAAAGCGGCTACGCTTAAAGAGTTGGAATTTGAACAGGAAGGCGAAGCTGAAATCTACTTCGTGCCAATTAAACCAGGTAAATTTGAATTCTTCGCTGAAGGTCTAGAACACAAAGGAATGGAAGGCGTATTTAACGTTAAATAACCAATCCTTATTTAAGCCTGAGTGTTGTTAGTAATACAATGCACAGGCTTTTCCTCTCTTAATCTCTATTCTTTCCTATGATCGTTGCTAAGATGTAAACAATTACTACTTTAGGTGGTAAGATTGTCCTGCAGGTTTATATCTTGGAGTATCGATGAAAATCCTAATTACTGATGATCATTCTGTTGTACGTCAGGGGTACGCTAGCGTTTTGCCTACGGTTATAGATCCATGTGAAATAATCGAGGCAGCAAGCGGAGAGGAGTCTGAGGCGCTGTATTTTGCTGAAAAGCCAGATTTAGTGATTATGGATATCAATCTACCTGGTATCAGTGGCATAGAAGCAGCCACTCGAATCTTAGATAAAGACCGTGATGCGAAAATCTTGTTTTTCAGCATGTACGATGAAGCTTTGATGGTGAAGCAGGCGTTGGATGCTGGTGCTATGGGCTATATAACCAAGTCTGGTTCGCCTAAAACGCTTATCGAAGCAGTAGAAAAGATAAGAGAGGGTGAGGTTTTTATTGAGTATGACTTGATAATGAAACTTGCTCTAAATAACCAAGATGTTTCAGAAGGCCGTCTCAGGGATTTGACGCAGAGAGAGTTCGAGGTCTTTGTAATGCTTGCTCGCGGTCAGAGCAATCGAACAATTGCTGATACGCTTGGCATTAATGTAAAAACAGTCTCAAATTACGTTACTACGATTAAGAGTAAATTGAAGATTGCATCTACAGCGGAACTTGTTCATTTGGCAGTCGATGCCGGGGTTATTAAGTTCGCACCTTGATCTTTATTATTTCTCATGGGTTTAAATAGGTACTTAAGTAGTACTTTGTTTTAGCCCTTGGAGGGATTCTTACCAATAGGGACTCATTTGCATACTTAGAGGATTCTCTAGTTATTTTAGAGAGATCAGTATAGGTGTACTTATGAATGCAGTCCTGCGCTTAAATATATTAGTTTCAGCAGTTTTTGCTGTTGCTTTGTCCATAACAATTTATGAAACCCTTCAGCAAGCAACTAAAGATATAACGCGAGAAGTTACGGCAGGGCTCAGCTTTACGCATCAGTTGCTCAGTGTGGCAGTCACAGATAGCGGCTTACTTAATAGCATGCTTGAAGGGGATACGCGCCATGTAAAAATTATTATTGTTGACGATTCATTAAGTGGCGGGGAAGTAGGTGCAGATGACGACCTGTCATCTGAGATGGATGATGAAGTTCCTGATTGGTTTATGGAATTAATACCGGGACTTGATCGACTCACTGAAAAAGAATATTACCGTTATCTACCAGATGGTAGGGCGCTTAAGCTACAAGCCGATCCTACCGATGAGCTAGAAGAGGTTTGGGAATCTGTTCAACACGTATTTGTCCTATTTATGCTTAGTGCATTGCTTTCTAATTTAGCAATCTATGTTGGTGTGCGTCAGGGGATTAAGCCTGTATCAGATTTCCTTGCTGCATTAAATGAAATTGAAAAGGGTCGTTATACTGCTCGACTTGAAGAGTATTCTATCAAGGAAATCAATCAGTTAGCAGGTCATTTTAATTCTATGGCTCATTCCCTTCAGGAGGCTCAGAGCGATAACTTAAAGCTGACCCATGAATTAATGCGTTTGCAGGAAACTGAGCGTGCTCATCTTGCCAGAGAGCTTCATGATGATCTTGGGCAGTATCTCACGGGCATTAAAGCCCAAGCCTATTTAGTAAAAGAAAACTCATCTAATACCGATTTAGTTGCTTCAGTTGGTAATCAGATATCGATTAACTGTGATGCTATGCAAACTAGTTTTAGGCAACTAATAAGAGAGTTGCATCCAGTTATATTGGAGCAGTTGGGCTTGTTAGATGCGATACGTACGCAGGTAGATACTTGGCGTCAATCACATCAGGTTAAAGTGTCGTTAGACCTGCCAGATTTTATTCCTTCGTTAGATGATGAGACTAATACACATATCTATCGAATACTTCAGGAGTCTTTAAATAATGTGGCTCAGCATTCTCAGGCTGAACATGTTTTGGTTAGGGTTGTTTTTGATGGTGATACCCTTGCTCTTCGAGTTGTGGATGATGGTGTAGGGTACGTTGATTCTGGGTCTCAGGGGTTGGGGCTTAGGTCGATGCAAGAGCGAGCTCGTTGTATGTCAGGTGAGCTCATGATTAATAAGTTAGATAAAAAAGGGAGTGAAGTTGTTCTGCAAATCCCTTTGGTACAGGAACTGGTATGAAAATAATAATAGCGGATGATCATGCTGTAGTGCGTCAGGGTTATGCAAGTCTTTTATCGACAATGCTTGCTCCATGTGAAGTACTTGAAGCTGGGAGTGGTGATCAGGCATATAGCATGTGTCAGTCTGAAAATCCTGATGTTGTTATCATGGATGTAAACATGAATGGTATCAGTGGTATTGAGGCAACTCGTCGAATCTTACAGCGTTGTCCTGATATCAAAATACTTTTCTTCAGTATGTATGATGAGATACCTGTAGTAACTCAGGCTTTGGATGCGGGCGCTAAAGGCTACATTACTAAAAGCTGTACGCCTGAGGTTTTGATTGAGGCGGTGACTAAGGTTGCTGGCGGGCAGCTTTATGTTGAGCATGAGTTGGCCATGCGTTTAGCTGTTTCTCGCCCCGAGCAGATGGATAAGCGCCTTAAGGAGATGACCCAGCGAGAGTTTGAGATCTTTGTTATGTTGGCTCAAGGTAATAATGTAAAAGAGATCTCTGAGCAGCTTTGTATCAGTAGTAAAACGGTTTCTAACTACACAGCGATACTGAAAAGTAAGTTGAATATAGGTTCAACGGCAGAATTGGTTCATCTCGCAATAGAGACAGGTCTCGTGAAAGTGGGGACTAATGTAAGCTAATATTGGTTTAGGTATTAAAAAGGCGCATAGAACAAAGTTCGATGCGCCTTTTTTGTTATTTGGGATTAATTCTTAGACCAGCCAAATGGGCAGCCTTTGCAGCCTTCCATATATGTTGCTTGGAAAGTAGCATAGTGTTTTCTTACGCCTGTGAAATCGGCATTTTCTAAAGACGCGGCATTAAGCTTTGCTTCCTGTAGATTGGCGTTTTTAAGGTTGGCGCCGGTCAAAATGGCTTTTGTCATCCAAGCGATTTCTAGATTTGCAGCCTGGAGATTAGCTTCTACGAATTTAGCGCTACTAAGGCGAGAGAAATTTAAATTTGCACCATGTAAATTTGCGCGATAAAAATTGGCGCCCTGTGCGAACAATGCCCAGCCATTGATAGCTTCAAGATTGGCGTGGCTAAGGTTTGAGCCTCGAACTGTTGCATGTCTCATGTCCGCGCGAGCTAGATCTGCATTGGTTAGATCAGCTTTTTCCATCTTGGTATTTTTAAGAACTGCATGGCGAAGGATAGTACCGCTTAAGTTTGCGCCAGTTAGATCAGCTCTAGATAGATCTGCATTGCTTAGATCCGCACCCGACAAATCAACTCCCGGGCATTTTGTATCTGGGGCAATGGTGCAGCCATTAATAACGAGATCATCTGCAGTGGCAAGTTGGCTGGACAATAGGAGCGTAATTAATATTGTTTTTTTCATATCTCTATCCTAAAAAGCCCGCGAGCATTGGGGAGCTCGCGGGCTTGGGTTACATCAAGTAGTAACTATTAATGCTTAGGTAGTTTGAATACCCAGAAAGAACCGCCCTGTGATACAGGCTTAGTTAGGTCGGCCATGTCGCCACCCCATAGAGGTACCGCGCCGCCGTAACCGCTTGCTAGACCGATGTACTGCTCGCCATCTTCTTCCCAAGTGATAGGGGAGGATACGATGCCGGAGCCGGTCTGGAATTTCCAAAGTTCTTCGCCAGTCTTAGCGTCGAATGCTTTGAAGTAACCGTCACCAGTACCAGTGAAGATTAGGTTGCCTTTAGTTGCAAGAACACCGGACCATAGAGGTAGTTTCTCTTTGTGAGACCATACGATTTTGCCAGTCTTAGGGTCTACTGCACGAAGTACGCCTACGTGGTCGTCATACATTTTTCTGATACGGAAGCCTTGGCCTAGATAGGCAGCACCGCGTTTGTAGTGAACTTCTTCAGTCCAGTAATCTTCTTTCCAGTGGTTGGCGCCAAGGTAGAATAGGCCAGTGTCTTGACTGTAAGCCATAGGGTTCCAGTTTTTGCCTCCTAGGAAAGGTGGAGAAACTTCAACTGACTTACCTTTTTTCTTACCTGGCTCTGGTGGTGGTGGACGTTGGCCTTCAACTTCAACTGGACGACCAGTCTTTGGATCAATATGTGTAGCCCAAGTGATATTATCTACAAATGGGAATCCACGGATAAAGTCACCATTTTGACGGTCAACAACGTAGAAGAAGCCATTTCGATCTGCATGGCCAGTGGCTTTTATTGTTTTACCGTTTTCTTCATATTCGAACAGGACAAGTTCATTATTGCCGGAGAAGTCCCAAGCATCGTTTGGAGTGTGTTGGTAGAACCACTTAACTTCACCCGTAGAAGGATCTACTGCAACCTGGCCAGAAGTGTACAGGCTGTCGTAGTCAGCTGGGTTGCCGCCTGGCGAAGTACGAGCCCAGCCGTTCCATGGTGCAGGGTTACCAGCACCTACAATTATCGTGTTTGTTTCAACGTCGAAGCTAGCTGACTGCCATGGTGCACCACCACCGTGGCTCCATGCTTCAACTTTGCCTGTTGGTGAGTTTGGATCATCAGGCCAAGATGGAGCTTTTGGATCACCTGTTGGAGTGCTCTTCTTGCCGTCTAGGCGACCGTAGTGGCCTTCAACGAATGGACGCATCCAGATCTCTTCTCCAGTTTTAGGATCGCGAGCGAATAGTTTACCTACTACGCCGAACTCATCACCAGAAGAACCGTGGATAAGCATTGCTTTACCAGTTTTCTGATCTTTGATGATCGTAGGTGCACCAGTCATAGTGTAACCTTCAGTGTGATCAGCAAATTTCTTCTTCCAAACGCGCTTACCAGTTTTCTTGTCTAGAGCTACGATAGCTGCGTCAAGAGTACCAAAGTAAACAAGATCGCCGAAGATTGCAGCACCACGGTTAACTACGTCACAGCAAGGGCGGATGTCGTCTGGTAGACGGTAAGAATAAGACCAAATTTTCTTACCAGTTTTAGCATCTAGTGCAAACATACGAGAGTAAGAACCAGTTACATAGATGATGCCATCGTGTACTAGTGCTTGAGTTTCTTGGCCACGCTGTTTCTCATCACCAAAAGAGAAAGACCATGCAGGCGTCAGTTTCTTAACGTTTTTATCGTTAATTTCTGTCATGTCGCTCCAGCGCTGTGCTTTAGGTCCGATTCCGTAACCTAGAACGTCTTCTGGAGTGTTCGCATCATTTTTGATGTCGTCCCAAGTAACTGGTTTAGCAATAGCGGCGCCCGCTACTAAGCTAAGACCGATTGCAGCGCAAAGCGGCTTTAAGCCTGTCATGTTTATTTTTTTTGTCATTTTTATAAACCCTAGTGTTATAGGAAAGTCATAACTTGCGATTGAAATTCGCTGATAACCATTCTCGTCTTAAGGGTGGATATGCGACAACGGCAGGATTCCCTGTTAATCAGGGGTTAAGTCCTGTTTGTGCAGGATGAAATCCCGAGAGTCTTAGGGAGAAGTCACGTACTAATAAAGAGGGACTAGTGCTCAGGTATGGATAGATGGCGTACAAAATGCTACTTAGGTTGCAATCTGGGTCGACATTCCTACCAAGGGAGTAGTTTTTGGAACCCAAAGTACAATTCTTGCTGATTTTGCACACGCAATATCATATATGCAAACAGCTGGAGTGGGTGGCTTTGGCTTAATGTAGAGATGATCGTCAGGTATCTGAACACGCAGATATCCCTCAGTCAGTATTTTATTTAACTGTGGAAGACGAGAGTATAAAAACTAAAGTGGTGAAAAAAAGATGTCTATCAACAAGAAACTTTTGAGCATGACTACAGCGGGTATGTTAGCTGCAGTTATTTCTGGCCAAACTATGGCGCACGGTGATGTAACTCCACAGGCTATCGATGTAACAGGCCTAAAAGTTCTAGGTGAAGAGTGGGTTGATTCTAACCCTTACACTGAAGATTACGAGAACCGTGAACTAGCAGTTAAAATCGGTGAGTCTGCTTACACTCAGAACTGTGCACGTTGTCACGGTCTTGATGCTATCTCTGGTGGTATCGCCCCAGACCTACGTTACCTAGAGCCAGGCGTTGATGGTGACGAGTGGTACTCTTACCGTGTTCAAAACGGTGCAGTACGTGACGGTCGTGTTTACATGCCAAAAATGGCAGAACACCTAAGTCAAGAAGCTCTATGGGCTATCCGTGCTTGGTTAGAAACTCGTGCTACGGATGAGTAAGTTAAGCGCTTCTAACGCTATAATTTTCACTTGCGCCAGCCTGCTTAGCAGCCTGGCGCAAGCTCGTTATTACGACGATGTAATTGATAGCGGGTATATTAGGGTTGGTTTTTATCGTGATTTCCCACCATATTCTTATATGGAAAACGGCAAAGCTGTTGGCGTGGATGTCGAAGTCGGTAAGAAAATTGCTGAAAAGCTTGGTGTTGAATTCCGGGAGCACTGGATTACACCAGATGAAAACCTTGAAGATGATTTAAGAAATAATGTCTGGAAAGGACATTATCTCGATAAAGATGAAGAAAATGCATTAGCACTGAAAACCATTGCTGATGTGATGATGCGTGTTCCGTACGATCGTGAATACAGCTATATGCAGGATTCAACTGGCGCCGTTATAAATGAAATGGTTGTTATGTTTGGTCCTTATCAGCGTGAGAGCTGGAAGGTTGTTTACGATAGCGAAAAGTTAGATAACGTTTCTACAGTGGCGGTATTTCAGTATCACCCTGTAGGTGTAGAGGTTGATAGCCTACCTGCGTTTTATCTGACTTCAGCTTTTGGTGGGCGAATGCGTGATAAGACTCATCATTATCCTAATGCGCGTGAAGCATTCAAGGGTATGGAGTCTGGTGAAGTTGATGCCGTTATGGCGATGCGCGCTGAAGTGGATTGGTTAGTCAGTAAGTCGGGCGACAGTAAGTTCAAGCTAGGCGTAAATGGTTATCCTAATATGGGTAAGCAGAAATGGGATATAGGGATGGCTGTTAAACATACCTATAGACAGCTTGGCTATGCTGTAGGTGATGTTGTCGAAGCTATGGTTCGTTCCGGTGAAATGGAACAAGTTTATAGCAAGTACGGTCTCAGTTATGAGATGCCTGCTTTTTACCAGGATGTAAAATAGCTTTATAAAGCAACGCTCGAAGAAATAGCATTCAAATAATAATAAGAGGATGCCATGTTGAAGCGAAATGTTGCAGCACTTTTGATAAGTGCTGCTATTCCAATTGCTGGTTATTCAGGCCAGCAAGATCCACTAGAGTCACCTCTATGGGATCATATGCGTGCCAAGTTTATTGGAGATCAGGAGTATGTGTTTGATAGTAATGTCAAAGTCACTGTGCCTGAGTTTGCTGAAGATCCTACACAGGTGCCTATTACTGTTAATGCGGAAGCGTTAGCAGGGAAGATCGATAAGATTATTGTTTTTGCCGATCTTAATCCAATTCAGCATATCTTTACTTATTATCCCCACAAAGAGATAGTGCCTCGCCTTTCTATGCGCATTAAGGTTCAGCAGGCTACAGCGATTAGAGCTGCTGTTCTTTCTAAATCTGGTGTTTGGCATGTAGGTGGTGGTTACCTTGATGCTGCTGGTGGTGGGTGTACAACACCTAGCGCTGCAGCTGCTAATAACTACTGGCAGGACCATCTCGGTGAGATGAAAAGTAAGTTTTTCCCGAGAGAGAAGGGTGGTCGCTACAAACTAAAAGTCGTTCATCCGATGGATACCGGCTTAGTTAGTTCAATTCCTGAATTCTATATAGAGAATGTTGAGGTCCGCAATTCTGAGGGATTGCCACTTGCAAAATTAGAGTTGTCACAACCTGTCAGTGAGAATCCAGTTCTGACTTTTGATGTCAGAGATGGTTCTCAAGGTCATCGTATCTGGATGCGAGACAATGGCGGAAATGAATTCGAGAACGCACTCTAGGAGTTGAATGATGAAGAAGTTGTTATTGGCGTTGTCTGCAGCAACGGTTATTCATTCTGCTTCCGCAGCGCCGCTTTCTTATGATTTAAAACCGCAAAAAATTGCTGATAACACTTGGTTGTTGAAGGGTAAATTAGAAGACTTTTCAAAGAGCAACGGCGGCAATATTGTAAATACCGGCTTTATCGTTACAGAAGATGGTGTCGTTGTTATCGATACTGGGCCTTCTCTTAGATACGGTAAAGCATTAAAAGAGGCTATCAAGAGTGTTACGGATAAGCCTGTAAAAGTTGTTTTTAATACTCATCACCATCCGGATCACTTTTTGGGGAATCAGGCTTTTTCTGATGTAGATATTCTTTCTCTCCCGGGTACGCAGCAAGGAATAGCGCTTCATGGAAATGCTTTTGCTGAAAATATGTATCGGCTAGTTGGTGATTGGATGCGGTCGACCGAGGCTGTTACGCCAACTAAGGCTCTCGATGTTCAGTTGATGCAGCTTGGTTCGCATAGATTACATTTACTTCCTTTTACGGGTCATACCGGCTCAGATTTGGTTGTACTAGATGAGAAGACTGGCGTTGTGTTTGCCTCAGACATGGTTTTCTATCAGCGAGCTTTAACAACACCGCATACACCGGGTCTTAATCAATGGAAAAAAGAGATTCAGAAGTTAAGGGATCTTGATTATAAAATTATGGTGCCAGGTCATGGGTCGGTTGTTAAGGATGCTAGTGCCTTAGATCAAATGCTTGCCTATCTAGATTGGTTGGATCGGGTTTTAGAGCAAGCAGCAGAAGATGGATTAAGCATGACAGAAGTGATTAAACTGCCGATCCCCAAAAAATTTGATGGTATTGCATTAAGTAAGCGGGAATTTGCCAGGACTGTTGCGCACCTTTATCCCAAATATGAAGAGCAGGCTTTTTGAGTCTGCTTTTTTGTTGTAAATATTAAAAATCAAATTAAATCCTCATTATTTAGGTTTATTCCTTTCTCTGGCTAGTTAAGCGGCAATTCCTGTCTATACTCTTGTTTGTAATTTGACTAATGGTCTATTGAATAGGCCGTTAAGCTTCTGAATTTATTTAAAAATAGCGGTATTACTACCAAGGGACTAGAAAAGTACTTCCGCTGTTTAATTGTTGTATTTGCTGTAAAACAAAACAATTGCCTTCATGATTCGGGAAAATTTCCCGGCTCTCTTCTGAACGCCAAAAAAAAAATATCCGTAGAGGAAGCGTACAATGAAAAAATTCGCACTGTCTGCTCTTGTTGCAGCGATGTCTGTTGCAGGCACAGCACAGGCTGGTGTTACTGATAAAGATATCATTAACGACCAGATGACTGTTGAAGATGTTGTAACAAATGGTATGGGCCCACGTGGTCAGCGTTACAGCCCGATGACAAAAATCAACACTAAAACTGTTAAAGACATGCGTCCAGTATGGGCGTTCTCTTTCGGTGGTGAGAAACAGCGTGGTCAGGAATCACAGCCTGTAGTTAAAGATGGTGTGATGTACGTTACAGCTTCTTACTCTCGTGTATTCGCTGTTGATGCAAACACTGGTGAAGAGCTTTGGGAATACAACGCACGTCTTCCTGATGGCATCATGCCTTGCTGTGACGTAATCAACCGTGGTGTTGCTCTATACGACGACCTAGTAATCTTTGGTACTCTTGACGCTAAACTAGTAGCTCTAAACGCTAAGACTGGTAAGGTTGTTTGGAAG
The DNA here is from genome assembly GCF_047778115.1 of Neptuniibacter sp. QD48_55. Lineage (GTDB taxonomy): Bacteria > Pseudomonadota > Gammaproteobacteria > Pseudomonadales > Balneatricaceae > Neptuniibacter. The sequence goes on from NZ_CP180555.1 coordinate 1,679,820, forward strand.
AAAAAAGTAGAAGACTACAAAGCTGGTTACTCAATCACTGCAGCTCCTCTAATTGCTAAAGGCAAAGTAATCACTGGTGTATCTGGTGGTGAATTCGGTATCGTTGGTAAAGTAGAAGCTTACGATGCTAAGACTGGTAAACTTGCTTGGACTCGTCCAACAGTTGAAGGTCACATGGGTTACATCTGGAAAGATGGTAAGAAAATGGAAAACGGTATTTCCGGTGGTGAAGCAGGCAAAACTTGGCCTGGCGACCTTTGGAAATCCGGTGGTGCTGCAACTTGGTTAGGCGGTACTTACGATCCTGATGTAGACCTACTATTCTTCGGTACTGGTAACCCAGCACCATGGAACTCTCACCTACGTCCTGGTGACAACCTATTCTCATCTTCTCGTGTAGCTATCGACCCAGATACTGGTAAGATCGTATGGCACTTCCAGACTACTCCACACGATGGTTGGGATTACGACGGTGTAAACGAGCTAGTTTCTTTCGACTACAAAGCAAACGGTAAAACAGTTAAAGCAGCAGCTACTGCTGACCGTAACGGTTTCATGTACGTTCTTAACCGTGAGAATGGTGACTTCATCCGTGGTTTCCCATTCGTAGACAAGATCACTTGGGCTAAAGGTCTAGATCCAAAAACTGGTCGTCCAATCTACGATGATGCTAACCGTCCAGGTAACCCAGCAGACTCTAAAGATGGCAAGAAAGGTACATCTGTTCTAGCTATTCCATCTTTCCTAGGTGGTAAGAACTGGATGCCTGTTGCATACAGCCAAGACACTGAGTTGTTCTACGTTCCTTCTAACGAATGGGCAATGGACATCTGGAATGAGCCAACTGCATACAAAAAAGGTGCGGCTTACCTAGGTGCTGGTTTCACAATCAAGCCTATGAACGACGAGTACATCGGTGTTCTACGTGCGATGGATCCAAAAACTGGTAAAGAAGTATGGCGTCACAAGAACTACGCTCCACTATGGGGTGGTGTTCTAGCGACTAAAGGTAACCTAGTATTCTTCGGTACTCCTGAAGGTTACCTAAAAGGTCTAAACGCTAAGACTGGTAAAGTTGAATACGAATTCAACACTGGTTCTGGTATCGTAGGTTCTCCAATCACTTGGGAACAGAATGGCGAGCAGTACCTATCTGTAGTATCCGGTTGGGGTGGTGCAGTACCTCTATGGGGTGGTGAAGTAGCTAAACGTGTTAAACACCTAAACCAGGGCGGCACAGTTTGGACATTCAAACTACCTAAGTAAGTTTTTGACTTACAACTGAGTGATATTTCGATATCACTCAGCCTGTCCCAGCAAAAAAGCCAGCATTAAGCTGGCTTTTTTTGTGCTTAAAATAAAACGTGGTTAAATCAAATCTACGATGCTGTTGAAAGCAATTACTACGCGGTCTTTTTGGCCGAAATAGGGTAGGGCTGAATGCTTTAAGTAAGAAGGGAATATTACAATCTGGCCTTCTACAGGTTGGAAGTCCCAGAAGCCTTGTTCGCTTAGATAGGCTGTGCCGGCATCACCATAATGATCGGCGTTGTTTCGAGGATCATAAAAGCGATTGATACCGTTGCGAGTACCCAATTCACACTCACCGACATCTAAATAATAGATTCCACACCATGAGCAGTTTGGGTGGGAATGGATATCATGGTAACCGCCATCCTTAGTTACATGGAACCAGGATTCAATGATGGTTGCATCACACTCAGCACTTTCGGGCCAGTATGGCATATTAACCTGCGTAGCAATGACCGAGAGTAGCTCCTCAAGCATGCGTCTAAGCTCAAGGATCACCGGTTCATCAGATTCAAGAAAGCAGAGCTTGCTCTCAAATAGCTGATGCTTTGCGCTTACGGCTACTTCGCTGGCAATAGCTTTAGTTTGATTGTGAAGCTTTTGGTAGTTGTAGATGTAATTGAGAAGATCTTCTTTTAAGAACTCGTGATCAGGGTTTGTCGTAACAAACAGTGGAGAGGTCCAAGTGTTGATGGATTCAATTTCTGGGCTTTCTGAATACATGATCCGATTCCAAATTAAGAGATCGGATCATTTTAATCTTGTAGTTGTTATTTAGCTATGTAAGAAGTGCGCTCATTTGTCCTGCATCAGTTGATCGTTTTTGGGATCAGGTGTGCCTACCCAGCTAACTTCCAATTCATATGATATAGATCGCGCTAAACCGTCGAGATCAGGGAAAAGTGTCGCGCTACTGATATTCATTCGATAAAGCGCTTCCATTGCCTCTTTTCTGATTTCAGGGCTAAGGACGATCTTAGCGAGTAGTGGCTCATCGTATTCGTAGTTATTTAAGAGCTCTTCAACTGAAACATCGATTCTGCCAGGCAGCATAAAAGTACCTGCCTGGGCGACGATTCTTCGATCCATCGACCATGGTTCGCCAGGCCAGACGATCGGGTAGTTATTTGAAAGGTAATATTTGCCAAGGCTGTCAGTCGTACGAGGGTCAATTGCATCTCTTGTGAGCTCCGGTAAGCCCGGTGGTGTTGCTTTGTGCCATAGAGCAGGGGTGTTGACTGCATAAACAGCAGCAGGCGTTGTGCAAGATTGTAGGGCGAAGTAGCTTGCTACGTAGGGTGACTTGGTAAAGTCTAAAAGCCGGGTTGGTGCGCCGTGGTGTTGCATAAGGGCTAGGCAACGAAAATCATCTTTAAGTGCGCTGGTATCATTTAGGAAATAGTGAGCTTTACGTTTAAATACACGAATGGCCCTGCTTTCTCGTTCATGCCATTTGCTTTGGGGTACAAACTGCTTGAGGCGTCTAGTGAGCGAACTCTCAAGGCTCCATTCCGCGTCCCGTTGACCACGAAATGCCCAGCCACGGAGTTCTTCTGACTCAACTAAAGCAAGAAATTCTTGCCAAGTAGATACTTGGTATAACTTCGTCATAGTTCCAGCCTCGTAATTTATTCGCCTTGAAAATCCCTTATAGCATAAGACTATAGCTAATTGATGTTTATTTATATGGGGTGCGAGCTTTAAAAATAAGATGCGTGTTCTGGAATTGTCTTTGTTAATCAGTGGGTTAGTGTCGGATCTTATGCGTGGCCTGGGCTCAATCTCTAAAAGCCCGTAGGGGTGGGGCCTCGATAACTAGTACTAAATAATTAATTTTTCAATGCCAAGGGATGATACCTGTAATTCTTGCTGGATAGCTAATATTGGTTGGTAAAGTAAATTAACTGTCAGTAGAGACGGCAGTAAGATAAATATAAAGAGGCACTTAGAAGATGATTTACGCTAAGCCGGGTACAGAAGGTTCAGTTGTTTCCTTTAAAGAACGTTATGGCAACTTCATTAACGGTGAGTGGGTAGCTCCTGTTAAAGGTGAATACTTCACCAATAACTCGCCTGTAACTGGTGAACCAATTTGTGAAATTCCTCGTTCCACTGCTGAAGATATTGAATTGGCACTGGACGCTGCTCACGCTGCACAAGAGTCTTGGGGCAAAACTTCTCCAATCGAACGTCAGAACGTTCTTCTGAAGTGTGCTGAGCTAATCGACGCTAACCTTGAGCGTTTGGCTGTATCTGAAACTTGGGACAACGGTAAAGCAGTTCGTGAAACTCTAGCTGCAGACGTTCCTCTAATGGCAGATCACTTCCGTTACTTCGCTGGCTGCATCCGTGCACAAGAAGGTTCTATCGGTGAGATCGACGAAACAACTGTTGCTTACCACTTCCACGAGCCACTAGGTGTTGTTGGTCAGATCATCCCTTGGAACTTCCCGCTACTAATGGCTGCATGGAAAATTGCTCCAGCACTAGCAGCAGGTAACTCCATCGTACTGAAGCCAGCTGAAGCGACTCCAGTATCTATCCTTATTCTTCTTGAATGCATCCAAGAAGCTCTACCAGCAGGCGTACTGAACGTTGTAAACGGTTTCGGTGGCGAAGCAGGTCAGGCTCTAGCATCTAGCACTCGTATCGCTAAGATCGCATTCACTGGTTCTACTCCAGTTGGTTCTCACATCATGAAATGTGCTGCAGAGAACATCATTCCATCTACTACAGAGCTAGGTGGTAAGTCTCCAAACATCTACTTCAACGACGTTATGGCTCAGGACGATGAGTTCGTAAGCAAAGCAGTTGAAGGTGCGGTACTAGCATTCTTCAACCAAGGTGAAGTATGTACTTGTCCTTCTCGTCTTCTAGTTCAAGAAGATATTGCTGATGAGTTCCTTGCTAAAGTTGTTGAGCGTATGGGTCAGATCAAACGTGGTAACCCACTAGATACTGAAACAATGGTTGGTGCGCAGGCTTCTCAAGAGCAGTTCGACAAGATCCTAGGTTACATCGACATTGGTCGTGACGAAGGTGCTGAAGTACTAGCGGGCGGCGGTATCGAAAAACTAGACGGTGATTTCGGTAGCGGTTACTACATCAAGCCAACTCTTCTGAAAGGTACAAACGACATGCGCGTTTTCCAAGAAGAGATCTTCGGCCCAGTAGTTTCTGTAACTACATTTAAAGATGAAGCAGAAGCACTAGCTATCGCGAACGACACTGAGTTCGGTCTAGGTGCAGGCGTATGGTCACGTGACACTAACGTTGCTTACCGCATGGGTCGTGGCATTCAGGCTGGTCGAGTATGGATGAACTGCTACCACCTATACCCAGCACACGCTGCGTTCGGCGGTTACAAGAAATCTGGTGTAGGTCGTGAGACTCACAAGATGATTCTTGAACACTACCAGCAAACTAAGAATATGTTGGTTAGCTACAGCGAAAGTCCTCTAGGCTTCTTCTAATCGGAAGTCCACGAGAGCTGGCATCTGAACATTGCTAGCTCTCAAGCAAGCTATTTCATGTAGCTTCTTGCGTTTATTGCGGCCCCTTTGAGGGCCGCTTTTTTATGTCTTAATTCTGCCTAGACTTAGGGTGTTAGTATAATTGGTACTTTAGGTCTGTCTCATTTCCCGAAACCCCTGAAATTAATTTTTAGATGTTAAGATTATTTAACACTCTGATTTAAAGGGAGGTTTTCGAGCGTAATACTTTATCTATCCTTATTTTAAGTTTTGTCTCTGTGAGTGCTTTTGCCTCTGTAAAAGACTATCAAGTAGAACGGCTCATAATGATGAAGTCTGATTGTGTCGAACAGAGCTTAGTGCGTAATGAGACCGAAAGTGGTGGTCTATTGTTTATTGCACAATGTAAAAACCTGAGTCATTACCCAGATGGCGTGAAGGTTTTGTGTGATGACTCAGAGGATGAGCGTAGCTGTAAGCTGCAAACGAAAGCTAAGTCTTATGATCATCTCCGCTTACTGCAACAGAATTAGGATTTCTTATTATGTTTGTTAAGAAGTGCTCTATATTGGCTCTTGTGTCCACTGGCTTGCTAGCAGCATCTTTATCTTCTTCTGCTTCTGCTTCTGCTTCTGCTGATGTGAATACGGCATTTGAACAATGCAGGGCTATAGTACAGCCAGACAGGCGGTTGGAGTGTTACGATAATTTAGATTTAAAAGCGCTGAGTGCAAAGAAGCCAAATTTTGCAGGTAAGCGCACAGCGAAAACGGAGATCTTTAAGATCTCTGAGCCTACCCAATTAAGGTTTCAGAGTGACGGTGCCATCTTTGTATTAGCGTTGCACGATAGTGAAGATAATATCGTTCAAAACCTCCACATAGGTGGAGGTGGTGAAGATACTTACTTGATCGAAGAAGTCGGCGAATATTATCTGCGTGTTAATGGATCTACTACATGGCGTATTTGGTTAGAAAAGCCATAATTATCGTTTAATAATCTACAAACCTTTGCTATTACCTCCAATACGATAGATTAGTAGGTCTTCATCGTCTAGAACCTTGAAGGTCGCTGTCGTCGCTGCGTTATTGGGTATCTGGAATTCATGATTAGAAAGCTTTTCGGCTTTATAAAGCTGTTCTGGAGGGTTGAGCATCAGTTCGACAAACTGTTCTGTTGACCATGTGTATGTTTTAACGGGTAGGCCATATGCTTTTGCGACTGTGAGCTCGTCGGATGAGCTACCAATTAGATCAAGGTAATAGCACTCGGTAACATGGCACATCAGCCCCATTCTTGTATCTATCAAATAGCTATCTGCGGGTAAGGTTCTTGGTATGCTGTAGCATCCACCTAAGGCAATTAAACAAAAGCCCGTGATTATCTTTTTCATTAGCCTGTCTCTATCTGATTATCCTGTTACAACAGTCTTACGTATTGCTGTAGGGTTTGGACTCTGTCTGTATGGGCCAGTCTGGATAAATTATAGATCGATTAATATATATAGATGTTAGACATGTAGTGCCCAGTTTCTCGCCCAATTAGTCTACCTGTTTTTATCTAAATATCTTCAATTCATAGTGTTGGATCTAATTCCGTTTAGTTATTTCTAATTAGGAGCCATATCAACGATCTTAGTTGTGTAAATATTTTTCACTATCCCTTTATGTAAATGATTTTCTCGGCTGTCACAACCATTGATAGGTAAGAGTATGTAAGCGGGGAACTGAAGGGTGCTATCTGTTTGACCAAAGCTTTCTTCACAGATCAATTACCTTGCCTGGGTTCATAATGTTGTTTGGGTCAATAGCCCGTTTAACAAGTTTCATGCTGTTTATTGAAGTTGAATGTTCATCTAAAAGGTATTGTTTTTTGCCAAAGCCTATTCCGTGTTCACCAGTACAGGTGCCGCCTAGTGCTAGGGCGTTGTTGACTATTTTTTCTGCCAGCGTTTTAGCGGCTTGATGTTGGTTGTGATTTTCTGGATCGAAAACAATTAATACGTGGTAGTTACCGTCACCAACATGGCCAACGATTGGGCAGGGTAAGTTACTTAACTCAGCATCTGTTTCGGCTTGTAAGATGCTTCTAGCTAGCGCTGAAATTGGAACGCATACATCGGTTGTAAGTACCTTGCCATTAGGAATAATCTGATGAGCCGCATTGTAAGCATTGTGTCGTGCTTGCCAAAGCCGGTTGCGACCTTCAGTGTTTTCAGCCCAGATAAATTCACTGCCGCCAAATTCATTGCAGATATCTTTCAGGAGCATAATGTCTTCTTCGATCTTTGCTTTAGAGCCGTGAAACTCAATAAATAGGGTAGGTGCAGCAGCAAGTTCGTGTAGCTGGGAAAACTCAATGCAAGCTTTCATTTGGGCCTTGTTAAGCAATTCTATTCGAGCAAGTGGAATAGAGAGCTGCATGGCATTGATCACCGTATCTGTAGCATCAGCAACGGTTTTAAAGCTGCATACAGCTGAACGAATCACTTCGGGAATAGGGTGAAGGCGAAGTTGAATCTCTGTGATAACGCCTAAGGTACCTTCAGAGCCAACTAGCAATTGCGTTAAGTTGTAACCAGCTGAGCTTTTACGGCTACGCGTGCCTGTTTTTATAATGTCGCCTTCAGGTGTAACCACAGTTAAGCCGATAACGGCATCTAACATGGTGCCATAACGCACAGCGTTTGTACCTGAGGCTTGTGTTGCTGCCATACCGCCAATACTCGCATTAGCACCAGGATCAACTGGGAAAAATAAGCCGTCATAGCGTAAGGCTAGATTGAGCGCTTCCCTAGTTACACCTGCTTGAACGCGACAATCCATATCCGCGGCATTGATTTCTATTACCTGATCCATTTCTGACAGATCGATTGATATGCCGCCGTTGACGGCGAGTAGATGCCCTTCGACAGAAGAGCCAACGCCAAAGGGAATGACGGGAATCTTATATTGATTGCAGAGTTTGACGACTTGAGCGACTTCCTCGTTACTGAAAGGATAGACAACCGCATCGGGCGCTATACAGCCATAGCTATCTTCGCCTTGACCATGCTGTTCGCATACAGGTTTAGATAGGTCTATTCGATCACTAAATGTAGTGGCTAATTCAGTGATAACTTTCTTTAGATCAGCTTGAGAATAACGTTTATGCGCACGCATAGGTCATCAGCTCGTATTTTTATTGTTGTCACTACATTAAAGCAATAAATTATCAATAAGAACAAGCTATTAGGATGATAAGTATCTAGGGGGCATACCAAATATAGGGTTGGGCTTTCCTTTGCCCGGCAGCTCGTGTCCATGAACGCTGTTTATTATTGCGTGCGATTGTTAAATTAGCGTGACAAGGTGAGTTTTTTTAACTCTTCGATAATCAGCGATCGAATGAAGGCGGTAAATTCTTCAGGTTGCTGCGTACGATCAACAAGGTCAATAAGACTGGTTGCGACCTCAGGTTTAAAGCGACGATCATTTCCGGCTAGTTGGTAAAAGCGATTGACCCAATGAGTGCCATATTCTGCGTCTACATCTACCATCAACATCGCCTGGGCAAGCACTCCTTGTTTAATATTTTTTTTGTTAGGCGGTGACAGAATGATTTTTTGTGCTGTGCCAGTAATCTTAAGCCCGCCTACATTGAGATTGTAACGGCCATCACAATAAGAGCCTTCTGTGCTGCCATATTCTGCATTGAGTCCAATCTGGGATAATGCACGTTTAATAGGTTCACATAAGGCGATATAGACCATATCTAAATCAAAAGCCTGATCTGTGCGCTGTGGAAATATTATGGCTAGGTTGATAATGCCTTGTTGCAGAGGAACTGCGGTGCCGCCACTATCTCGGACGATAACTGGCCAATGCTCTTGTTCAAGTTGTTCGCAGGCTTGGTCAAAGTTTGGAAATCGAGTTTCCTTCCTAGTGGCAACTAAGCATTGGGTTGTTTCCCAAATACGTGCGGTTGCTCCCCGTTTAGTTTGTGCGACCTCTTTTAATAAGGCGAAATCTTGTTCAAGAGCTTGTATAGGGTTGCAGCAGATTGGTTCATCGATGATTCGCCATCTTTTTTGTTGGGTGAAAATATCTGTAAAACTGGTTTCAGACATTAAAGCTCCGAATAAAAAAATTAGGGGTTGTTCATGCATTTCATGATGCTATGATCGCCCTCAAATTTATAGCACGCTGATCAATCTAAATGAATAAAACAATTCCTGCTGCCAACGTAGATAACTTGAGCACTTGGGTAAAGTATAAGAGTAGTCACTGCGATTCTTGCAGAGGTACTTGCTGTAGTTTGCCTGTAGAGGTTCGCTTTAGTGATTTAGTAAGAATGGGCGTAGTGGATGAGTTTGAGGCAGGTGAGCCAGCGAAGCGTTTAGCTAAGCGTTTGATGAAAGAGGGTGTGGTAGGGCACTTTAATCATAAATCAGAGATTTACACACTATCGCGCTATGCTAACGATGATTGTATCTATCTAGATCAAAAAACAAGATTGTGTACTATCTACGTGCAACGTCCTGATACATGTAGAAATCACCCTAAGGTTGGTCCTAAGCCGGGTTTCTGTGCTTATCAGCCAAAATAGATCAGAATATGAATCGACCTATCCTATATTCATTTCGTCGCTGTCCCTATGCCATACGAGGGCGTCTAGCAATTGCGCAATCTGGTGTTGAAGTTGAGCTCAGAGAGATCGTGCTTCGAGATAAACCCGAACATATGCTGGATATCTCACCTAAAGGGACCGTTCCAGTTCTATTACTTCCTGATGGCACAGTGATAGATGAAAGTTTGGATATCATGCATTGGGCTTTGGCTCAGAATGATAGCGATAATTGGCTTGAAGCGGATCGTAATCAGATCGATCAATTGATCAAAGAGAATGATCATGAATTTAAGTGTTGGTTAGATAAGTACAAATACTCCGATCGCCACCCAGAGCACTCGCAGACCTATTATCGTAACAAATGTGAGTTATGGTTGGTTCAACTAGAAGAGCTCTTAAATCAGAACAGAGAATCTCTAGTAGCTGGTGGGAAATCGCTGGCTGATTATGCGCTTTTACCGTTTATTAGACAGTTCGCGCATGTAGATCTCGATTGGTTTAATGCTGCAGATTTTCCGCATGTGCAAAGTTGGTTATCAGATTTTAAAGAATCAGATCTCTTTCTTGGTGTTATGAAGAAATATAAACCATGGAAAGAATCACAAGAGTTAATCGTGTTTCCAGAATAGATGTCTTACGAAATGGACAAGGATGCTATGACCCTAAGTTATAAACGAAAAAACAAACTAAAGCCTACGACTGCTGAAGAGAAAGCTGAAAATCTTGGTCGGGCAGTATCGACATTATGTGACCCTAACAACCAAGCATGGTGTGAGGCATGTAAGGATTTATTGCTGCAAGATAGCCTGGTTGACGGTGAGTGCGTTTTTCGTAAAGAAAGTACGGAAAGTTAGCCGCAGTTTTAGGATTTAAATACAAGGGGAGCCAAATGGCTCCCCTTGTCATTTTTACTGTTTCTCTTTAATGAGCTGCTTTAGCTCTTCGATCTGCTTAGAAAGGTCTTCGATGGTCAAATCGCCATCAGCCAGTGCTTTCTCTTTGGCTTCTTCTGCGTGCTCATTTTCCATAACATTTACAACGATACCGATAACCATGTTTAGAAAGGCAAATGTAGTTAGGAAGATAAAGGTTAAATAGAAAATCCAGCTAAACGAATATACAGCCATGGTTTCATACATAACATCCGTCCAATCTTCGAATGTCATAACCCTAAATAGCGTGAGCATCGAGATTGATATATCTCCCCAAAGTGTCGGGTTGATATGGGCAAAGAATGAAGCACCGATTGCTGCATAGATATAGAAGATGATGAACATCAACAGGATAACGTAACCAAGCTGCGGCAGCGCCTTAATGAGAGAGTTAAGGAGCAAGCGGAGCTCTGGCACCATAGATACCATTCGTAATACGCGGAAGATACGGATCAGTCGGCCAATCAGTGCCATTTCACTGTCTTGAATAGGAATCAAGCTGACTACGACGATAATCGTATCAAAGACGTTCCAAGGATTTTTAAAGAAACTTTTTTTATCCGGTTCGCCAATAAAGCGTACAGTTATCTCAACTAGGAAGAATAGTGTGATACCTGTATCAAGCCAGCTGATGAACGTTAATACATGATCAGGAATGTCGTAGGTCTTTGCGCCAATAACCAAGGCAGAAAAGATAATGACTGCCACAACAAAAAATTCAAATATGCGATTGTTGCGGAGTTTAAAGAATTTGTCCTGAAGGGTTAGCGTGCTCATGGTGACCTAAACTCGAGTAAATAATTCAGCGTGAACTTTACTGTTGTTTGGCAAGGTTGAATAGATCTTTTAGTGAAAAAAATGTCGTTCTTTTGTGAGTTATTAGGTGATGCTATCAGTATCATATTCATCAGGCGGTTGGATGATAAAAACGGTCCTGAAGGAGCGTTTTTAATTCAATTACCATGTGAAATACTTGCGCAAATTTTCAGAATTGCACCTTAAAAAAGGAGTTAGGTGATGAGAAAGGTTGAGCAAGGATTATGGTCATTAAGATGGATTATGCTTTTGACCGTATTTTCTGTAATGGCCGGTGCATTGTTGCTGGTGGGCTTTGTGATTTATGACTTTGTTCACTTAGCGCAAATAGCGTTCTCAGAAGGTATTGGTTTGAATGCGCGGACTGAGCTGCTAATGATCCTTATCGAAATCATTGATCAGGCCTTGATGGCCGGTGTTATGTTGATGTTTGGTTTTGGTATCTACGAAATCTTTATCAGTAAGATGAATGTGGAGGGTGGTAGTAGTCAACGGCCGAAGTTGCTGGTTATTGAAAGTATTGATCAGCTCAAAGGTAAATTGGGTGCTATGGTCATCATGATGCTGATTGTTAAGTTTCTATCTTTAAGTACAGAGATGGAAATATCAGAACCGTCAGATCTTCTTATGTATGCAGCATCAGTGGCTTTACTCGGTTTAGCTTTGTTCTTAACTAATACCAAAATGAAAGACAAACAAGCTAAATAGAACACATTCACCAAGGCTAGGCGTTGTTCTAGCCTTGAGTACTCTCTTCTGTATTAGGCGTTATCAGATCCTGTTTTTTGCGTCGTTGCACGAGTATGCCTTCCACACTAAATATCGCCAAAGCAATCCAGATCATTACAAACGTAATGAGCCGATTTTGGTCCATAGGTTCGTTGTAATAAAACACAGCAATAAGAAAGGCGATACTTGGGCCTATGTACTGGAGTAGGCCAACCATAGTAAGACTTAATCTTCTAGCGCCTGAGGCAAACGCTATCAAAGGTAAGCTAGTTACTAGCCCTGCAGCTAGCAGTAACATTTGTATCTCTGTAGAGCCGTTCAGCAGTACAAAATTACTTTGTGAACTAAGCCAAATCATATAAACCAAAGCCATTGGAAACAGCCATAGAGTCTCAACTAATAGGCCTGTGATTGAGTCTATTGGGATCTTCTTTCTTAAGACGCTATAGATCGAAAAGCTAGTGGCTAGCGTCAGTGCTACCCAAGGTAGTTCACCAATTAAAATGATTTGGTAAAGCACTGCAATAGTGGCAATGGCAACAGCGATTAATTGTAAGAAACGAAGTCTTTCCGAAAATATAAAGAATCCAAAAACTATATTTATCAATGGGTTAATAAAATAACCTAGGGTTGTTTCAACAATTCTTTGTTCGGAAACCGCCCATATAAATACTAGCCAATTAATAGAAATAACTAATGCTGACAGGCCGAGGCTGAGCAAGATTTTAGGAGAATTTCTAAGCGTAGTAAGCTCACTCAGCTTACCTTTAAGTAAGAGGAAAAGCCCCAAAAAAACCACAGACCAAACAACTCGATGTGCTAAGACTTCGAATGCAGGCACGTCATCAACTGCTTTAAAATAAACCGGTACAAGCCCCCACATAACAAAAGCGGCGACGGCATAATAGATACCTTTTTGGTGCTCATTAGCACTCAGATTTTGCATATCAAATTACTATTTTGGGCTTTGGATGTTAGGGAGTGATACGTCTCTAAACAGAAAACGTTGCTGAAAACTATCACTGGTTAAAGAGACTAATCGGGTTAGCAAGCTGATGAGTAGAATGCTGAAAATCAGCCTAGCCCACAGAATTCCAGAAAGATCAGCCCCCATAGTCATGATAAGTAAGGTGTCTTCGATTAAGCTGTGGCACAGACTAAGTAAGCAAAGGGCTGAAAAGCAGTCTTTAGGGCTGACATTGCCACTTTCTGCTTCACGGATAAGCAAACCACCGCCAAACGACAATCCAAGGGTCACGCCGACGATCGCAAGAGATGTAGCTTTCTTGCTGATGCCCATAAACCTTAAAAAAGGTTGTAGCAGCCAAATCATTAAGCGTTCTATATGTAGCCAGCGAAGAAGCTTTAGAAGTGTGAGCAGTGCTGTGACTATTACCACGATCATAGCAAGACTTTGTAGCTGGGTGAGTACCCAGTTAATCAGGCTTGGATCAGTAGCTTCAGGTTGCCACAAAAGCTCGACTGGTGTGTTAAGCCAGTCGCCAGCAGAATAAGTCAGATTAAGCAGAGCGCCTAATACAAGTGCGCCTACAAAGCGTAAAAGAAAGGCAAATATAAGGCGCATACCTGCTTTTTGAGTGATTCGTAATTCTAGCGGTAGTCCGTGAGCTACAAGGAGCATAGTACCCAGAACTGTAACTTGGGCAACAGTGAGGTTCTCTTGAGGTGCTGCCTGAAAGAAAATTACTAGGCCTGCATAGATATTGGTCAACATGGTTGTAGCCCATACGATCCCCATGGATTCAGGCAGTCCAACAAACAGCATCAGTGGTTCTAATACAGCGCTGATGTAAGGAATGGCACCAATCTCTTCCAAAATCTTAACAGCAATGATGATAGGTATGGTTAGCTTGAATAGCAGTAAGCAGACAGCATAGATCTCACGACCAAGATCGGGCAGTGTTTTGGTTAAAAGGTCATGTGTACTTACTGGCTTAATCATCATGGTAATGCTTCAGTAGATTGAATTAGCTATTTTAATTAAGCTTGTAAAAATAAAATTAGAAAAACTAGCTTGTTAATTAATATAAATTTTGTTTTTGCGGTTATTTTCTAATTTAATTCAAAAAAATAGTTAAAGAGTGGAATCTAATGGATATTCAACTAGATCGTATTGATCGCCATATCCTTAAATGCCTACAGGTGGATAATCGAATAAGTAACCAAGCGTTGGCTGAGGAAGTGGGCTTATCACCACCTGCTTGTTTGCGACGGGTTAAACAGTTACGTGAGCAGGGCATCATTATGGCCGATGTGGCCATAGTAAACCCGAGGGCTTTGGGTAAGGTGCTTAATATCATCGTAGAGGTAGAGATGATCAGAGACTCTATCGATGTTCACGACATGTTTATGCGAAAAATGCAGGACGCCACAGAGGTTACTCAGTGTTACCAAGTGACGGGTGATATCGATTTTGTATTGGTCATTATGGTGCCGGATATGGAAGCATACGAGGCGTTTGCTCGTCGTGATTTAGCCAGCGATCCGAATCTTAGAAAATTCCGTTCGTTAATCTCATTACGTAGAAACAAGTTCACAACAGAAGTAGATGTAGATCATCTTTGAATGCTTACAGAAGAGGGTAGTCAGTAAGAGATAGTGAAGAGACAAAAAAGCCGGCTTGGATAAGCCGGCAAAAGAAGCACGTTTGTCAGGGTATGTACAAACGTTATGGTGAAGATAGTGATGTGCCTTTTATTGAGATCTATATCATCGAATAAAAGGCACCGGGTAAGAGATATTAAGCAAACAGATTTAGCTATCTTGTTTGGCTTTAACCTCTTCGTACCATAGGTCGTGATGTTGTTTAGCCCAGGTTTCGTCAACGTAACCTGTCTTCATTCCTTCTAGTGCACCTTCAGTACCTACAGTACCGATATAGATGTGACCAAAAGAACCAACAATCAGAATCAAAGAACCAGCAGCATGTAGTAAGTTGGCAATCTGCATAGTTTCACGAACTTGACCGAAGTTTTGGAAATCCAAAACCAAGCCACTACCGCAAACAACGATACCAACGATTGTTAGAAGCCAGAACCAAACTTTTTCACCGCCATTCATGTATCCAGCACTAGGGTGGGCTTTGCCGATAATGCCGCCACCTTTTAGGAACCAGATTAGGTCTGTTCGGTTAAAGAAGTTATGTTTGATCCAGCGAACAATCATAAACAATAGGCCGATTACAAAGATCGGACCTAAGTAGTTATGCGCTAGCTTGCAAAGCATAATGTAGCTTGCCCACAACGAATCACCCATTGCTGCTCTTAAGAAGAACTTCCCGTAAAGGATGCTCAAACCAGAGATTGCTAAGATGATAAACAGGATAGCCACAGTCCAATGGTTTGCTCGATCTAGACGTTTCCACCGCTCAATAAGCTGACCAGAACGCGGGTGATCAAGTTTTTTCTGACCAACGATTAGGTAGAAAATTGCTAGAACAGCGAGCGTACCGCCAATAGCATAAGCACCTGCAGGTGTAACCCATTGGTTACGCCAGTGGCGCCATTCTTCGCCTTTCACATTGATCAATTGACCTGCTTCTCGAGCTTGAACTTGAGTGCGACCTTCTTCAGCTTCCTTCACAACCTGCCAATAGTCAGCGCCAGCAAAGCCAGCAACTTTGGCATCTGAAGGTACTGCTTGAGCAAAGCCTGAAAAAAGGAGCGCAATAAGCAAAACAATTCGAGATGGCAATATAAAGCGGAGCATAATGTCCCCTCTAGTCAATGTGCCGGGAGCGAACTCCCGGCAACCTGTTGGGTTTATCAGACTTTCTGAGTTGCGTCGTAAGACAGATCTTCTTCTGTCATAGACCAAGCACCGTCGTTGTGACCACGGTAGATCACACGCTCACGGAAGATGTCAGAAACGTCGTTGGCATCACCAGCAAGTAGGGCTTTTGTAGAGCACATCTCTGCACATAGTGGCAGTTTACCCTCAGCAATACGGTTAGCACCGTATTTAGCTTTCTCTTCAGGGCTGTTGTCCTCTTCTGGGCCGCCTGCACAGAATGTACATTTGTCCATCTTGCCACGCTCACCGAAAGCAGCGTCGCTAGGGAACTGTGGTGCACCAAATGGGCAAGCGTATAAGCAGTAACCACAACCAATACATAGGTCTTTGTTATGCAATACGATGCCGTCGTCTGTCTGATAGAAACAGTCAGTAGGGCAGACCGCCATACATGGAGCATCAGAACAATGCATACATGCTACGGAGATCGAAGTTTCACCCGGTTCACCATCGTTGATCGTTACAACGCGGCGACGGTTGATACCCCATTCCACTTCATTTGCGTTTTTACATGCTGTAACACAGCCGTTGCATTCGATACAACGCTTGGAGTCACAGAGGAATTTCATTCTAGCCATTGTCTGTTACTCCTTACGCAGTAGCTTTCTGAACGCGACACAAGGTAACTTTAGTTTCCTGCATCTGTGTAACTGGGTCATAACCGTAAGTGGTAGCAGTGTTAGCTGCTTCACCCACTACATAAGGTGCTGCACCTTCTGGGTACTTATCAGTTAGATCTTTACCCTGGAACTTACCACCGAAGTGGAATGGCATGAATGCAACGCCTTGTTCTACACGGCGTGTAACAAGTGCTTTAACAAGAACTTTACCGCCTTCAGCACCTTCTACCCATACATCTTCGCCATCTTTAAAGCCAAGAGTATTTGCATCAGCAGGGTGTACTTCAACGAACATGTCTTGTTGTAGTTCAGCAAGCCATGGGTTAGAACGCGTCTCTTCACCACCACCTTCATACTCAACCAGTCGGCCGGAAGTAAGAATGATTGGGTACTCTTTAGAAAGATCTTTGTCCTGAATAGACTTGTACATAGTCGGTAGACGGTACATGGACTCAGAGTCATCCCAAGTTGGGTACTTGCTTACTAGGTCACGACGAGTCGTGTATAGCGGTTCACGGTGTAGAGGTACTTTGTCTGGGAATGTCCAAACAACAGCACGTGCTTTCGCGTTACCGAATGGAGAACAGCCGTGAGCGATAGCAACACGCTGAATACCACCAGAAAGGTCAGTCTTCCAGTTTTTGCCTTCAGCCAGCTTCTTCTCTTCAGCAGTCAGGTCATCCCACCAGCCAAGCTTCTTAAGAAGTTTGTCAGTGAATTCTGGGTAACCGTCTTTAATGTCAGAACCTTTACCGAAAGAACCTTCAGCTAGTAGGTTAACGCCGTCACGTTCAACACCGAAACGTGCACGGAAGGTCAAACCACCTTCAGCTACAGATTTGCTTGTATCATAAAGGATTGGTGTGCCTGGGTGACCCTGCTCAGCAGTACCCCAGCATGGCCATGGCATACCATAGTATTCGCCATTAGCTGGACCGCCTTCACCTGCAAGCGTGTCGTAGTTAAACGTGTGCCAGTTTTTCTGGTGTAGTTTAAGACGCTCAGGGCTCTGACCTGTGTAACCGATAGTCCACATGCCTTTGTTGAATTCACGCGTGATGTCTTCAACTACAGGCTGGCCGTTTTGGATAGCGATGTTTTTGAACAGTTGCTTCTCGAAACCGAACTTCTTAGCAAACAAGTACATGATTTCGTGGTCAGGCTTAGATTCGAATAGAGGCTCGATAACCTGGTCACGCCACTGTAGGGAACGGTTAGAAGCTGTAACAGAACCGTAAGTCTCGAACTGAGTACATGCTGGGATCAGGTAAACACCGTCTTTACGATCAGACATTACCGCAGCATGAGTTGGATACGGATCAACGATTACTAGCGTATCTAGTTTTTCGATCGCTTTTTTCATTTCTGGACCACGAGTCTGGGAGTTCACAGCGTGACCCCAAGCAACCATAACGCGAACGTTATCGTTCTGATCCATCAAGTTTTTGTCTTCTAGAACACCGTCAATCCAACGAGAAACTGGAATACCTTTGTTGTTCATAGGTTTCAGTTTGCGGTGAACTTTCTGGTCGAAGCGGCTTTGCATCCACTCGAAATCTACGTCCCAAACTTTTGACCAGTGCTTCCAAGCACCGTCGGAAAGACCGTAGTAACCAGGTAGTGTGTGAGATAGTACGCCAAGGTCAGTAGCACCCTGTACGTTATCGTGGCCACGGAAGATGTTAGTACCGCCACCAGATGTACCCATGTTACCTAGGGCAAGCATCAAGATGCAGTAAGCACGAGTATTGTTGTTACCCGTAGTATGCTGAGTACCACCCATACACCAGATAACAGTACCTGGACGGTTTTCAGCTAGCTCTTTAGCGGCGCGGCGCATTTGTGCTTCTTTAACACCAGTAACACTTTCAACTTCTTCTGGTGTCCAGTTTTTCACTTCTGCACGAACTTCGTCCATGCCGTATACGCGCTGTTGGATAAACTGCTTGTCTTCCCAACCGTTCTCAAAGATGTGCCACAGTAGGCCCCAGATGAACGCAACGTCAGAGCCTGGGCGAATGCGGATGTATTCGTTCGCATGAGCTGCTGTACGAGTGAAACGAGGGTCAACACAGATGATGTGCGCCTTGTTGCGCTCTTTAGCACGGAAGATGTGCTGTAGAGAAACAGGGTGAGCTTCAGCTGGGTTAGAACCAATTAGCAAAATAGATTTTGCGAAGTGGATATCGTTGAATGAGTTTGTCATCGCACCGTAACCCCAAGTGTTTGCTACACCGGCTACAGTTGTTGAGTGACAGATACGCGCTTGGTGGTCTACGTTGTTAGTACCCCACATTGCTGCGTATTTACGGAATAAGTAAGCTTGTTCGTTGCTGAATTTAGCCGAACCCAACCAGTAAACTGAATCTGGGCCAGATTCTTTACGAACCTGTAGCATTTTGTCACCAACTTCGTTGATAGCGTCTTCCCAGGAGATTTTCTTCCATTTGCCATCAACAAGCTTCATTGGGTATTTCAAACGACGGTCGCCATGACCGTGCTCACGTAGGGCAGCACCTTTAGCACAGTGTGCGCCTGCGTTGAATGGGTGGTCGAATGCTGGCTCTTGACCAGTCCAAACACCGTTTTGTACTTCAGCGTAAACACCACAACCTACAGAGCAGTGTGAACAGATAGTACGTTTCACTTCTGTAGGTGCACCTGGAGCTACAGTTGCAGCTTCAGCTTGCTTCATCATGCCTGGCGCCATGATACCTGCAGTCGCAACACCACCCGCAGCTACACCTGAGTTCTTCAGGAAGCGACGGCGGCTCAAACCTAGACCGGTTGCCTTCGACGGAGCCGCAGGCTGATCGGATTTTTTCGTTAGTCTCATTTCCTCACCTCTTGCGGCTATCAGTTACGACAAGTTTCGTAAAAGCTACGAACGTGCTCAGTTTCTTTGTAACCGGAACCTTCCTGTTTCTCACCTGATTCAGCAGTAGTTACTTTTGCTTGTGCTGTGCCTGCTACGGCAACTGCACCAGCGGCAGTACCCGCTAATCCAAGTTTCTTCAAGAAGCCGCGGCGGCCTGTGTTAGGCTTTTCTTGCTGGCTCATTTTGTTTCTCCGCATCAACGTCGACAGATTTTGTCTGTCTTTGCCCTGTTTTTATTGTTTTCCGCCCTCACGTGCGGCAGGTGATAACTGCAGGTACCAGTTATCTTCCTGTTGCATAAACGCATGACCTAACAAGCCAACCGCAGTATAAAAAACGGCAGTTTTTGCGCTCTGCAAATCTGTAAAAAACTTTTGTGCCCAAGTTTGGATATGTTTCTGCCAAAACTGGTGTTGTACTTCATAACCACGACCTGTGCGGATCAGCATGCTCATCACTTCACATAGCGCCGCAATGTGGTCTTCTGGTTCTTTCACGTTTTCTTGGCGTTCAAAACCAAGAATTTCGAGATCTTCACGTAGGAAAGCTAGTGGTTTTTCCATTAGGGAGCCGGTTAAGTACCAGCACGCAAAAGGCATTAACTCACCACGTCCTACACCGATGAAAAGTTGCGTGTATTCATCTTCTAGCTGGGATGGCTCAGAGTGTTTAGCTGCAAGAGCAAGGGTGCTCCATGCACGAGCCATAGGTGTGTCTTCATCTTGATCCGATTCAAGCTCTTTTAACCAAGCAAGTAGGTCAGCTTCAGGTTGCTTGCGAAGCATGGTTGCAAGAAGTGCATAAATGTCTGCACGAAGCTCATCTGTTTCTTGTAGAGCAGGGGCTGCATTTATCATGTTAGTCATATCCTGCTCCTTACAGTTCTAATTGCTTTTCAGGGTTAGCGGTCAGATCGGTGTAGATGTCATTTACACGACAGTCTTCACACATTTTTAATCGTTGAATGGCATCGCCTTGGAAGAAACGATGAGAGCTCAGCTTCTCGATCATTTTGTCTACAGTGCGTTTAGGCGCAAATGGCTTACTGCAGGTGATGCATTCAAATGCTTCGTCTGTATGGATCTGAACAGGGATTGCGCGTTCAGCTTTCAGATTTAGCTGTGTAACAAGCTCAATGGCGTTTTCAGGACATGCGCTTTCACACATGCCACATTGAACGCAGCTTTGTTCACGGAAATTAAGGGCCGGCATTTCTCCGCCATCAGTCAGAGATTGGGTGGGACAGACGGCAACGCAAGACAGGCACAAAGTACAGCTTGAGCTGTTTACGTTGACCTGACCGAAAGGAGCGCCCGCCGGCAAGGCAATAGAATCTTGGTTTGCAGTTTCGCCATGCTCAGTTAAATGCTCTAGAGCAACGAACAATGCTTCACGCTTATTTGTCTCAGTTACAACTGAAATAGTTGGGATAGAGCGGTAAGACGAAGCAGATTGGGCATTAGGCAGATCATCTTGTGTGATTAGTTTAATCTGCTCAGTAGAGTAGCCTAACCCTTCGAGCATAGCGTGGGTTGTTTTTAATTCACGTTTAAGCAGATCGCGAACCATATCAGGCACATTAGGTGTGTCTAGCAGTAATACTTGCTGAGCACCTGAGGCTAAACTAATTAACCAGCTCTCTTGTCCTGCAGCTGCCACTTCTTCTAGAGACACAGGTAGAACATTGTCAGAAAGAAGTTCTGGTTGGTTGGCAATGATCTCAGCGCCAACTTCATGATCATGGATCAGAATCGTTGGTGCAGTGCCGCCGTTGTTCTGATAAGTAGAAATCAATCGGTGCAAATAATTATGCAGCATAACCGGTTGAGGTAATGCGTAAGAGATCGCTCCAGTAGGGCAGGCTGTAGCACAACCACCAGCACCATGGCACATATGAGGATTGATCTCGATTAAAGCTTTAAAAGAGGTAATCGCATCAGCAGGGCAAACATCCAAACAGCGAGTACAGCCCGTTTGACCGCGATTACTGTGTGCGCAGATGTCGTTATTAATTTGGAAGTAACGAGGCTTTTCAAATTCACCAATGTAGTTCGGTAGCTCTTCGATGACCTCAGAAAATTTGCTGCTTTCAGGTGAAACGTGGAAGTAGCCTGCAGGCGGTAGATCTGTGGTGAATAAAGACTCTTGGCCTAAATTTAAAATCAGATCGAAGCAGTTTTTATTCTGAGCAATCTTTGCAAAGTTTTCGTTATTGCCCTGGTGATCGATAGTAACTTGAAACTGACCTAGGAAGCCTTTGATCTGGCTAAGCTTCGCCGTGTGAACTTTAAGCTCAGGTGCAGCGTCAATCGCGCGTTGTAGGTGGTCAGTATCAGTATTGCTAATTGGATCGGTAGCAAGAAGAGTAATGCTTGCCATGCCGGACAGTTGTGCTGCAGCTAAACGAATAGTGTCCTCGGCACCCGTAATTAATAGGTGACCGTAGGTGCTGTAAGTTACTGTCGCAGGCGCTAGGTTCTGCGGAAAAGATACTTGTTTTATCGCCAAATCACGTGCTTTGGCGTTTACACTCTGCTCTGTCGTCATTCTCTACCTCACTGACTGAAATAGGGTGCATTCTGTCGATGCTTTACTCTCTATCTCAGGGGCGACTCAAACGTTTAGGTTTTTCGTCACAATTTGTTATTTATATAAAGCAATCGGAGAACCAGTTTTTGGCTGTCTAAATTCCCCTAAAGCGCATTTAGGTCTGTCGTTTTTGTTTTTCTTAAGTCAGGGTGGGACAAAGTGTCTCTATGGGTCAAAAAGGGTTGAGTCATTCCGACTCTTTGTCCTAAGTCGCTGAAAAATTTAGCATTCAAGATCAGCATCGCCCAAGTCATCAGAATCGTCTAGGTCACCAAAGTCGTGGCTTTCGACCTTGGTCGTATCGCTGGTGCTCTCTGGATCTTCTTCGGTCTCACCGCTAACGCCTTCTTTAAATCCTTCTTCGGCTTCCTCGATTTTTTCATCTGCCCAACTTCGAAGTTTGGAAACGACTTCTTGGGTAAGTGCCGGCATTTTGCTGAAATCATCATCGTAATCATTTAGACCATCACGAATGTTGAATTCAGGTAATCTGAATAGTTTTCTGAGGGCGAGGTTGCGGAGCTCTTCTGATACACCAGGTGAAAAAAACTGCTCGAAATTGGAATCGTTATCTAGTGATTCAATATCTGGCATATCTTCATCGGTTAGAGGTGGTAACTCTTCGGTATCAATAGCTTCGTCTGAAAGAGAGGCTTCTGTTTGAGATTCTTCTATTGGCTCAGCTTGCTGCTCAGCTTTACGTTGTGACCAGCGAGAAAAAAATGATTGGTTATCGCTCACTGCTACGTCCTTTGCCTTTTTTCTTCTTTTTACCGCAATCGATTAGTTCACCGTGTATGCCTAGGTAGGTGTCTATCCAGCATTGAACGGCCTGCGGCATCGCAACTTCTAACATCTTATGTTCGCCATCCATAAAAGAAGCAGCGTCGTCTTGGCTAGCTGTTATGTGGATTGGCGTTAATGTGTTGTCCATCTCGTCTTCATTACATAAGACAAAGAGGTGTGGTTGCTGAGAGTCTAAGTTAAAGCGATAGGCTGTTCGTTCATCTTTGTGAAGATCTAAATCAAGGTGGAAGAAGTCAGGCTTATCGTCTTGATGAGGCTCAATGGCATCTATCTGCCAGCGATCTGTATCCCAGCCGTTAACTTCGATGCTTTCAACTGAAAGAGAAACTTGAAGTGGCCAGTTATCTGTTGTTTTTGTTGCAGACATCTTTTGTCTTCCGTTGTGGGGAATTCTCCTTTGTCGTTCTGCAAACTACGGGCCATCTCTATATTTAATAGCTGTTGAGCGTGAATAGGTGGGCTTAGAGGTGCTTAATGCGCAAATGCTATGACAATTATTCCCATGTTTCTAAAGAGTTGGGACAAAATGACCCACTAATAAGGGCTTAGTACTTACTGGAAGCAGAGTTAAATGTATTAATTGGTAGAAAATATAAGGTTATCGCAAGGTAGGAACGTAAATTGCTACTAAGGAGAGAAAGTTACGAAGAAGATGGCGTGACGCTGTATTAATAGAGTTGGAATATGCAAAACGTGTCAGAAATCATAATAAGTAATGCATCTGCGCAGCTTACTCACGAAGTAGAGGCAATCGACGAGCAAGGAAATGTTCGACAGGTTCAAATTGCCTGTGAACGCCCATTAACGATTTATCTAAATAAAAGAGAGATTGTTACCTTAATGACTTTGGGTGGTGATCCTGAAGCGTTAGTCCTTGGTTATCTTCGCAATCAGGGCTTTATACATTCTCTATCTGATCTTAAAGCAATACAGGTAGATTGGGATGTTGAAGCAGCCGCTGTTGTAACCCATGGCGAACCTGAAGGCTTGGAGGAAAAGCTTCAGCAGCGCACAGTGACTAGTGGTTGTGGTCAAGGCACGATGTTTGGCAGCGTAATGGAAAAGCTTGAGGAGGTTAGATTACCTGAAGTAACGATTAAGCAAAGTACTGTTTATGCGCTGTTAGATAACCTTAATAAACATAACGATACCTATAAGAACGCGGGTGCAGTACATGGTTGTGCCATCTGCGAAGGTGACCAAGTGGTTTCTTTTATTGAAGATGTTGGTCGTCACAATGCAGTCGATACACTTGCTGGACGTATGTGGCTTCAAGGAATAGATACCGATAATAAGATTTTCTACACAACGGGTCGCTTAACATCTGAGATGGTTATTAAAGTTGCGCAGATGGGGATTCCTGTATTGCTGTCTCGTTCAGGTGTAACCCAGATGGGTTTAGAGTTGGCCAGAGAACTGGGTATCACGATGTTGGCTCGAGCAAAAGGTAAGCATTTTCTACAGTTTAGTGGTAATGCCTCATTGATCAGAGATGTGCAGTTACCGCCTAAGCAAAATTCTGTTAAGCAAGCAAGAGCGGAGGCATAAGATGAGTGATATGTCTCAAGCGTTTATGAATGTTAAGCAGTTGGCTGATTATTTGCACCTGAACGAGAAAAAAGTGTATGCAATGGCTGCTGAGGGTGAGATTCCTGCAACTAAACTGACTGGTAAATGGCTGTTCCCCAAGTCACTGGTAGATCGCTGGTTATTGGAGAGCTGCCATAGTGGCATGATGGCCGATCGATTGTTGCTATCTGGTAGTGATGATCCTTTATTGCAGGCAGCAGCTAATAGATTGACGCAACATCTCAGAACTAAAGCGTTATTCAGTTATACGGTAACGGGCACAAAGCTTGGTTTAGAGCTTCTTGCCCAGGGGCATGCTGATGCCTGTGCGATTCATTGGGGGCGCGCCGAAGAAAGCGATGTCCGACATCCTGCGCTGTTACAACAGTTCTCGCAATCTAAGCATTGGATTTTGGTTCATTTGTTTAACCGCAGCCAAGGTTTGATTATGCGACCGATGGACCTCGAACGCTTACAAGACCCCAATGAGGCGCTGGATTACAGTACTCGCTGGGTTACACGTCAAGAAGGTGCTGGCTCGCAGCGCTTTTTGAATGAGTGGCTGGCTGGACATGCTTTCCCGCAGGATCAGCTGACTGTAGGCAGTGTTGCATTCTCTGAGCGAGAAGTTGCTTCTTTAATTGCAAAGGGTGAGGCGGATATAGGTCCGGGAACCTTGAGTGCAGCTAGAGAGTTTGGGCTTGGCTTTATCCCAGTGTGCGATGAAAGCTTTGACTTAGTTGTTCCGCGGAATGTCTATTTCCGGAACTTACTGCAAAACCTATTCGAATTCCTTCAGAGTCCAGAGGGACTGTCCTTGGCTCAGCGCCTTCAAGGTTATGATTTAAGTCGATGCGGTCGCCTCATTTGGAGTTCAGATCCAGGCTAAGCGTTCATAGCGCGCCTATTGGTCCTTTCTGCGGCTGCAAGGCCATCCAGAATGCCTTCGACACCGCCATCCCCCGTGGGGTTGGCGGTTTTTAGTAGATAAACTTTGAACATGGTTCCAAGCTCTTCTTCAGAGCGGACGGTAATGTCGCCACCATGCCGGCGAATGATGCCGTAACTTACAGATAAACCAAGTCCTGTACCGCTTTTCTTAGTCGTAAAGAATGGATCAAATATATGTTCTAGATGTTCTTCGGAAATGCCTTTCCCCTGATCTATAACACTAATTGTTGCGCCTTTAACCTCTCCATCCTCAATCCAATCATCAGTTTGAATAGTGACTACACCTGGGCCTTCTAGTGCGTGGGAGGCGTTGAGTATTAGGTTAACCAGCACTTGCTGTACTTGCTGGCAGTTAACTTCAATAGGACAGGTTGCATGATAATTTCGCTCAACGACCACTTGCTGTTTCTCAAGCGCATGGGAAACTAGCTGCAAAGTATCGTCGCTAATACTGTTTAACTGTAAATGTTCGTATTGCTCTAAGTACTGACCGGGTCGACTGTACTGCAGCAGGTTGTTGATCAAGGATCTTATCCTATATACCTGCTCAATAACCATGTCTACTTCATCCTGAGCGGGTTTAACGGCATCACCGAGCTCTGCAACCAATAGATCCATATTTCCAAGGATTACCGCTGCTGGGTTATTAATTTCGTGAGCTATACCTGCGGTAAGCTCACCCAATACAGCCAGCTTTTCTTTATCAAGAAGCTGCTTTCGGGTGCTTTTTAGTAGCTTGATATGCTGCTTGAGCGCATCCGTACGGTTTTTTAATGAGCGAGTTCTTTTTTCAACTGTAATCTCTAGCTGATCATTGGCTTGTCTAATCTGTTTCTCGCGCTCTTCAATTAGATCGAGCATGACATCAAACTGTTCGGCTAGCTCAACTAATTCATCGGCTGCTTCAAGTTGCCCGATACGATGGTCGGTTTCGCCGTTACGAATGTCTGTTACCACTTTGTGGATTTTATTAAGTGGGCGGATAATAAGTTGAGTCTTTTTGAAAACAAGGACGGCAGAGACCAGCATGATCAAGGCGATAAGAGAGGCGGATTCTATTAGTGTCTTGTAATAAATCTTGGTAAAAGGGGCCTCTGTAAAACCAGCATAGATCATCCCGATTTTCTTGTTGTTGAAATCAAGTAGTGGCTTATAAGCAGAGATGTACCAATCGTTGACTACAAAAGCTCTGTTTATCCATTTGTCACCTTTTCTTAGCACCTCTTTTCTTACTTCGGCTGATACGCGTGTTCCGATTGCTCGTTGCTTAAGTGTTAACGGTGCTGAAGTTTTGACTGGTTCTCTTTCTTGAGGAACATTGGTGCTAATTCGTACATCATCAAGGAATAGGGTGACCGTGCCGATGCCACCTTCGGGAAGAGTGCCTTCACCGTAGACAAGATCACGAATAGTATCTACAGCATCGGTGGTATTGTTGAGAATGGTGCCTGAGTCTAATACGCCGATTAGCTGTCCAAAATCATCTGTGATTGGCACCAGAGCGCGAAGCACCATGGAGCGGTCTTCAACGGTTCTGTTGCTTGGGATTGCGCGTGGGGTATCTATTAAATTGATATATCCTTTGTCGCCAAGCCCCATATTAATTTGATCAAGTTCGTCTTTATGGATTACTGCTAATCCGGTTAGATTCTCTTTTAATAACAATCTGTTAGAAAGTTCTTGTAATGAAGGTTCTTGAGTTGAGTTTAGCTCTTGCGCATCAATGAATCTTAAGAAATCTAAGGAGCGGCTTTGGCGAATTTCGTGTAACTGGCCTTGCAAAGCGTGACGGTTATTTTGCTGTAGGTTGGTTCTGAATTCGTAGCTGTTTCCAAGTTGCATTAAAATGTTTTGATGCTCTTGTTGCATAAAATTAAGGGTGCCGCTGGCTACAGAAAGGTCTGCGCTAACCTTCATGTAGAGTTGGCGATCGGTATAACTGGTCGTCCAATAGGCCGCCATAATGGCAAAGCCTATTGCGGTTAACAGCAAAGGTAGCAGGGTAAGTAATAGAAGTTTGTGCCTTAAGGTGCTGCTGTAGTTATACCAACTGGATTTCATGCAGAGATCTCATCAACCGTTTCGTCCTGTTGAGCCCAAGCGGCCAATTTACGATCTAGAGTTTTTCTGGATACTCCAAGCTCTCGGGCAGTGGAGGACTTGTTCCCAGAATGTTGCTCTAAGGTAAGCAGTATATGATGCTTTTCAACCTCGTCTAATGACCAGCCAGCAAAGCTGCCGCAAGCTTTAGGTTCGCTGCTATCTTGCTCTTTGAAGTAATCAGCGGGGAGCTTGCCTAATAAGATGCAGCGTTCAATTAGGTTTTTTAGTTCTCGAATATTGCCTGACCAGTTGTAAGCCTGCATAGCTTTAAGGTCATCATGAGTAAACGGGATAGGAGATAAACCAAGTTCGCGAGACAGTTTTACTGAAAAATGATGGATTAGATCTGGAAGATCCTCACGGCGATCGCGTAACGGTGGTAAGGTGATGCTAAGAACGTTCAAGCGGTAATACAGATCTTCACGGAAGCGATTTTCAGCCACTTCTTCTTTTAGTTGGCGGTTAGTTGCTGCAATGATGCGTACATCAACGCTAGTTTCTTGCTCGCTACCTACAGGTCGAACAGCTTTTTGCTCTAAAGCACGCAAAAGTTTAGCTTGCATAAGTAGTGGAATTTCGCCTACTTCATCAAGAAATAGAGTGCCACCGCTAGCAAAATTAAACAGACCTTCACGGGCTTTGTTTGCACCCGTGAAAGCGCCTTTAGTATGCCCGAATAGCTCTGCTTCTAATAGATCTGGGGCAATTGCACCACAGTTAACCGGTACAAATGGACCGCTTCGGTTGCTCAATTGATGAAGCATACGCGCAGCGAGCTCTTTACCTGTACCCGTCTCGCCTTCAATAAGGACTGCAGAAGGGGTGTTGGCTACACGATGGATGACGTCAAGAACTTGTTTGATTGCAGGTCCAGTGCCGATCATGTCGGTCATAGGGAAGGCGTTATCAACTTCTCGTCGTAATACGAAGTTGACTCTTTCCATGGCGCGTTTATCAAGGCAGCGATCAACAGCATTCATCATCTGTTCAAGACGGAATGGCTTTAGAATAAAGTCAGAAGCGCCGGCTCGGAGAGCTTGAATGGCGGTATCTAGATCGGCATAGGCGGTCATGAAGATAATGTCACTACTACGATTGGTATCTTCGAAGGCTTCATGCCATTCCATACCGGATCGGCCGGGTAGCTTTATATCGACGATTAAGAGATCAAAGTGGCAGCGCTTTCTGAGTTCTTCAGCTTCTTCTACACTTCCTGCTGTTTCTACTAAGGCGAATCGTTTTGCGAGAGCTTTTTGAAGGAAGCTTCTCATGCCGACTTCGTCATCAACAACTAATACTGATACTGCGGGAGCTTGCGTGCTTTGCAGAGGTGAATTCATTTCAACTCAAATCTCTAAAAATGACCGTGATGGCAATGTCTGGGAAAGGGATCCAATTTTATTGGACAATTTGTCCCAGTCAATGTTTTGTTTGGTCATTATGACTCATAAATAGCTAAACAGTGATAATACTATTGTTTCATTTTTTCTCATTTGAGTTCGGAATTGCTGAATTTCTGATCAAAATGCCTTTTTCACAGAAGGGCTTATTCACATTAAGTCTAAAAAATTTATATGATCCCGCAATTGGCATTCATATTGCTATTATCTGGGAGATGAGTAGCAATGACCCCTTACACAGGCTGTGTAGGGTGCGAACTCTAGAAAAATATAGTGATTAGATAAGGAATATAGAGATGAAAAAGTGGATCGCGGCAGCCCTCTCCACAACGATTTTGGCAGCAACGTCAGTTACAGCTGTTGCTGAAGAGCAGATTATCCGTTTAGCAACAACAACAAGTACTTATAACTCTGGTTTATTAGATAAGTTGTTGCCTGTGTTTGAAAAACAGCATGATGCTAAAGTACAAGTCATCGCTGTCGGTACCGGTAAGGCGTTACGTATGGGATCAGCAGGTGATGTGGATGTGGTCATGACTCACGCGCCTAAAGCTGAGAAAAAATTTGTCGATGGCGGTTTTGGTGTAAATCCTAAGAGCGTTATGTACAACGATTTTGTAATCGTTGGTCCTGCAGCTGATCCTGCAAAAATTAAAGATTCTAGCAATGTAGCAGAAGCTTTAGCTGCTATTGCTAAAGCTAATGCTGATTTCATCTCTCGTGGTGATGATTCAGGTACCCACAAGAAAGAGCTTTCTCTATGGGCGGCAACATCTCAAGGTAAAGAGTTTGCTAACTATAAAGAAGTAGGTCAGGGCATGGGTAAAGTGCTTCAGATCGCTGATGAGCTTAACGGTTATACAATGACTGACCGCGGTACGTGGTTGGCTTATGAGGACCGCCTTCAGCTAAAACTTTTGGTTCAGGGTGACAAGCGTTTATTCAACCCATACCAGATCATCCAGGTTAATCCAAAACTACACGATGGTTTGAATGTAAAAGGTGCTGAACAGCTTTCTAACTGGTTCGTATCTTCTGAAGGTCAAACAATGATCAATGACTTCCGTATTAAAGGTAAAGCATTGTTTCATGGTTCTGCACAAGCAGAAGTAGCGACTAAGTAAACAATTATTTAGTATGTCGCCTGTGATAGCTAACTGATTGCTTTCACAGGCTCTTTTCTCTGATGTAGTAGTAAATAATGCAAGATAATCTTTTAGAAACATCAATGTTGGCGCTGCAGTTGTTATTTAGTTTTGATGCAGACCTTTGGAATATAATTGGTGTTTCTTTTCGAGTTTCAATAACAGCAATCGCTATCGCTACAGTGCCCGCTATTTTAGTGGGCTTTTTATTGGCGATGTGTGATTTTAAAGGGCGTTCAATCGTAATAGCTCTTTTCAATGCGCTAATGGCAGTGCCTACCGTAGTAGTGGGTCTGACTCTATATCTTATGTTGTCCCGTAGCGGCCCTTTTGGTGACCTTCATCTTTTATTTACCCAGCCTGCCATGATAATTGGTCAGGTCATGTTGGCATTTCCGCTTTTGGTTTGTATGAGTCATTCAGCTTTTCAAGCAGTTGATAGAAGGGCTTGGGAAACCGCGCGTACATTGGGTGCGGGTTACACTTTTTCAATTATCACGATTATGCGTGAAGCTAGATTTGCCTTGCTTGCTGTGGTGGTAGCAGGTTTTGGTCGAATCATCTCAGAAGTTGGTTGTTCGATGATGGTCGGCGGCAACATTATGGGTTATACGCGAAACATTCCGACAGCGATTGCGCTGGAAACGAGTAAAGGGATGTTTGCCCAGGGCGTGGCACTAGGTTTGGTATTGTTGGTGCTTGCTCTATTTTTGAATTTCACCTTGGCGTCAGTACGAGGTAAAGGTCAGGCAGTCTAACGACCTGATTGTGAGGATGTTATGAGTATCGAATTAAATGCTAGCAATCTGGTAAAGCGTTTCGACCAACGAGAGCTATTTAATATTGATAAATTGACGTTGAAAGAGGGCGAGAGCTTTCACCTGAGTGGTGATAACGGTGCCGGTAAGACAACGCTGATGAAAATTTTGGCGGGCCTAGATAAGCCTTGTGAAGGCTCAGTTACGGTAACGCCAAATAAACGTAGTTTTCTTAACACAAAATTGCACCCTAAGGTCGTTTACCTTCATCAAACACCATACATCTTCGCTGGAACAGTGAAAGATAATATTGCTTATGGTTTACGACTTCGTGGTGAATCTAGGCAAAAAATCAAAACACTAGTGGCTAAAGGGTTAGCTTGGTCTCGCCTAGAGTCTTTGGCTGAACAGCAGGCGTATTCTTTGTCTGGTGGTGAAAAGCAACGTTTGGCGCTTGCTCGCGCGTGGGTTTTGAACCCAGGTCTTCTATTTCTTGATGAGCCAACAGCCAATCTAGATCGTAAATCGGTAGAAACTGTTGCTGAATTAGTTAAAGAGATGGTTGATGGCGGTACCGCAGTCATGGTTTCTAGCCATCAAAGTAATTGTGTGACCGAGCTTTGTCAGCGCAACTTATTGCTAGAAAATGGTTCTATAAAAGAAACAGCTCAATTAAATGAGGCTAATCAATATGCATAATCCTGATCAAGTAACCGCCGTTATTCTTGCTGGTGGTATGGCTCGCCGAATGGGGGGAGTAGATAAAGGCTGGATGGAGCTAAATGGTAAGCCGCTGATTAAGCATGTTTTAGATGTTGTTCAGCCGCAAGTGGCGCGCTGTATGATCAACGCAAACCGCAGTATGGACGCCTATGGTACATTGGGGTTGCCAGTTATTTCTGATCTTGAAGGTGATTTTCAAGGGCCATTAATGGGGATTGCTACCGGTCTTCATCATGCTGCAACTGATTGGGTATTATTTGCGCCATGTGATGGGCCGTTTTTACCTCCAGTCTTAGTTCGTCGCATGTTGCTTCAAGCGCGAGAACAAAAGGCAGAAATCGCTGTTGCAACTGATGGCAAGCGAATGCAGCCGGTTGTTGCTCTGATTCATCGAGATCTACTTGGAAGTGTCCAGAAAGCCTTAGCTTCTGGAGAACGTAAGATCGACCGTTGGTATGCTCAGCATAACTACACGGAAGTTGATTTCTCTGATTTCCCTGAGGCTTTCACCAATGTGAACCGTCGCGATGATCTCGATGATCTTCAGCAGATGCCAAAACTACTTGGCTTTGCAGCTTGGAGTGGTACAGGCAAAACTACATTATTGAAAAAGCTGATTCCAGCTCTAAAAGAAGATGGTATCCGTGTTGGTGTCATCAAGCATGCTCACCATAAATTCGATGTTGATCATCCTGGTAAAGATAGTTACGAGCTTAGAAAAGCTGGTGCTGATCAGATGCTGATTAGCTCAGGTAAGCGTTGGGCGTTAATGGTTGAGCAGGATCAGGGTGATCGTCCATCTCTAAACCATATGTTAAGTCGCATGGATCACTCTCTTTTAGATCTGGTCTTGGTTGAGGGCTTTAAGCAGGAGTCTTTTCCTAAGATCGAGTTGCATCGCAAAGAGATCAATAAAGGCCTCATGTACCTTGAAGATGAAAACATAATTGCGGTGGCTTCGGATGAGCCATTACAATTGCATCGAGAGCTACCCTTGTTCAACATTAATGACACAGACGAAATTCTGCGTTTTATTAAAGAGTACATCAGCTAGGTAATTGATTGATGAGCGAAGTGTTAAGTTGTTTTGATCCGGCTGCTAATCCGGGTGGTATGTTACCTGTTGCTGAAAGTATTCAGACCATACTCAATCAAATTGATATTCAAAGCAGCGCTGAAACTGTAGCTGTCTCCGAAGCCATAAATCGAATTTTGGCGGTAGATTTAGTTTCTGGCATTAATGTTCCTCAACAACGAAACTCAGCAATGGACGGTTATGCTGTTGCCGCTGATGGTTTATCTGAAGAATCCTTGGATGTTATTGGTCGTGTTTTTGCGGGTGAGGCCTTCTCGGGTCAGGTCGGTCCAAACCAGGCAGTAGAAATCATGACGGGGGCGCCAGTGCCCGAGGGTGCTGATAGCGTCATCATCAAAGAGGCATGTGCACGAGAGGGTGAGCAATTAACTTTCGTTGGGCCGGTTAAAAAAGGGCAGAATGTCCGAGAGGCGGGTGAGGACATCGCTGAAGGAGAGACGGCACTTAAAGCGGGATGTCTTTTACGTCCTCAAGAGTTAGGTTTAATCGCTTCACTAGGTCATACTGAGGTGACAGTTTATCGATCTTTAAAGGTCGCCATCTTCTCTACGGGTGATGAAGTTACAGCGCAAGGTCAACCGCTACCTGAAAACTGCATTTACGATACAAATCGTTTTTCTCTCACCGGGCTTTTGCAGCGTTTAGGCTGCGAGGTGATTGATTACGGAATTATCGAAGATTCACAGCAGGCAATGGAAGAGACCTTACGTAAGGCATCTAATGAAGCCGATATTGTGATCTCTTCTGGTGGTGTATCTATGGGGCAGGCCGATTTTATTAAAGATGCGTTGGCTGCTGTAGGTAAAATCAATTTCTGGCGTATAGCGATGCGCCCAGGTCGCCCGCTAGCCTTCGGCAAGCTGGGCAATACACCGTTTTTCGGGCTGCCGGGTAACCCTGTTGCTGTGATGGTGACGTTTACTCAGTTTGTTCAGCCTGCGCTGCGTAAAATGGCGGGGGAGATAAATTGGCAACCAAGACGTATGGTGGCAATTGCTGAGACTTCTCTTCGATCTAGGCCGGGTAGGACTGATTACAGCCGTGGTGTTTATTCAATTAATGACAATGGCGAATTGGTTGTTAGGTCTACAGGCAGTCAAGGCTCTGGCATCTTAACTTCTATGGTTTCTGCCAATTGTTTAATCGAGATCTCTGATGAGTTTGCAGGTATCGATGCAGGGCAAAAGGTCACTATTCAGCCATTCTCAGATCTTATCTAAAGAGCTTTTCGATTTTTTAAATAAGGGCTGATTAAGGCCCTTTTTTTGTACCTGAATTTGTCATATCGCTTTCATTGTTTGGTCATAAAAATAAGGTTTCATTAACTAACTTAATCAAGCCCGTTACGGGCTGTTAGTAATGAATTAGGACTGATAGATGAGTAGCAAACTTCGATTGGCTAATTTGCCATTAGAGCAGGATGAGATGGAAGAAGACTATATGGATGGTCAATACGCGGATCATCAGCGTAGGAAGGTAGCGAAAGGAAAGCGAAAAAAACAGGGCTCTGATAATTATATGGAACAGCGCTCTTTAAAGCGTGATTTCGATATGAATATGCCGAATTTCTAAGTCGTTTGCATAAAAAAGGAGCTTATTTAAGCTCCTTTTTTATTGGATTTTGCAGAATTAGCTAGCGCTTTTTCTTTGCAGAAGACTTGCGGCCAATAACTTGGGTGCGCGTTGCTTTATTGTGCTTCTTCTTAGGGCCTTTCTTGTGAATGCGCTTTCTCAGACCTTCCCGACTACCCACCTCGTAGCCTTTGCGGAATATACGTTTGATCGGTGTGCCAATAAGGCGCTCAATGCTATCTAAAGCACTTTCTTCCTCTCGGCTTACAAAAGATATAGCCTTGCCTTGTGTCCCTGCGCGACCCGTACGTCCTACGCGATGAACATAGTCTTCAGCTAGATAAGGAAGATTGTAATTTACAACATGTTCTAATCCTTGAATATCCAATCCACGCGCAGCAACTTCGGTTGCAACCAGTACTTGGATTTTGCCTGCTTTAAAATCTGCAACAGCTCGACGTCGCGCGCCTTGGCTTTTGTCACCATGACAGATCACAGCTTCAATGCCGTCTACTTTTAGATCAAGCATCAGCTCATTAGCTTGAGCTTTTGTGCTGGTGAATACCAATACTTGGAACCAATTTTCTTCCTGGATAAGCTCGGCAAAAAGATCTGCTTTACGCTTCTCCTCCACAGGGTATACAACATGATCGACTGTGTCTGCAATCGAGTTCTGTCTAGCTGCTTTGATCTGCTCAGGCTTCTTCTGAATCTTTCTCGACAGCTTGTGGACAGCATCAGATAGAGTGGCAGAGAAGAGAAGGGTTTGTTTTGAAGACGGTGTTGCTTCCAAAATTGTCAGTACGTCTGTAACAAAGCCCATGTCTAGCATGCGGTCGGCTTCATCGAGTACAGCAAATTCAGTTTTGCTTAGATCGACATTGCTGCCACTAAGGTGTTCTATTAAGCGGCCTGGTGTGGCAATCAGTACGTCTGCACCGTGACGTAATTTCTTCTTCTGGGTATCAAGGTTTACGCCACCATAAACGGCCAAGATACGAAGATTCAGGTGTTTATTGTACCGACCAATCGTTTCTGCAAGCTGCTGTGCAAGCTCACGAGTAGGCGTCAGGATAATAGAGCGAATCTGACGTTCGGCTAAGTCACGCGGATTATCAGAAATTTTCTGCAGAATAGGGATGGAAAAGGCTGCTGTTTTACCTGTACCTGTTTGGGCATTAGCAAGCAGATCTTTGCCGCGGCGGCCGGGCACAATTGCTTGCTCTTGAATTGGGGTCATGTCTGTATAGCCGCATTCATCCAGAGCTTGTTGTAACTCAGGTGATAGGTCTAGTGATGAAAATTTCATAGTGCCCCTCAAGAGACTTGCAAAAACCGGCAATTATAAAGCAATTTAGTCTAATTAGTCATAGTCGTGTGATTCAGATCATACTATGTTAGGTACTAAAGTAGGCAAACGCTTGTTTGATGATTTATAGTAGACTCACAAACAAGGTAGAGCTTATAACTTATTGAATAGAGAAGAGAAATGACGTTAGCGGATAGTAAGAAACTGACAGTAATCTTCCGTATCGAACCTGGGTGTTTAGGACCTGAAGGTTTAAGCCATGTAGATAAATTTTGTGTTAAAGCTGGTTTGAAGCTTCAAAGTACAGCTCCGGCTTATATCACATGGCAGGTAGAACCGCGTCACGATAAAACACTACCTGAAATTGATTATGCAATTTTAGGTAGAGCGCTAAGCCGTGATCATGCAAAACGTTATTTAAGCCACTTTGATCTAGAGATTGATAAATTTGAGATGACAGCTTTTGATGAGTTGCCCGATATTATTGATCAATATTTTGGACGCTAATACCTAGCTAGTTATTCACTGCTCTTTCATATCTGCTTGCTATACTTAAGCTCACTAGGATTTGCCCTTAAAGAGTTTAGGTATATGCATGCGTTCCTATCTTTTTCTCATTGCTTGTTTTTTGTTACCTAATTCCAGTTTTGCAGATAAACAGGTAATCCATATCGCAGCCATAGATTGGTGCCCGCAGATCTGCCCTGAAACTGACAAGCCTGGCTACATTATCGATCTGGTTAAGCAGATTTACAGTGATACGGAGTATGAATTAGATATTCGTATTTACCCTTGGAGTCGAGCTTTGTCTATGACTCAACAGGGGCGAGTACATGCTGTTCTATCTCCAGCTAAACCTGAAGCGCCCGATCTTCTTTATCCGATAAATGAAGTGGGTACACAGCGTATGTGCTTTTTTACCGATAGAGAAAAGGAGTGGCAGTACGAGAATATTCATAGCCTTAAGAATAAACAGTTTGGCTTATCTACAGATACTTCTATTGAAGAATTAAATGATTACGCATTACTTAATCCTGAGCAGTTTCAATACCTTCCATATAATGAACGCCACATAGTCCAGCAGGCTAAAAAAGTGCTGCGAAATCGCATTCATGCTTTCTTATTTACCTACAACAGTACTGTATATACGTTAAAAAATGCGGGTAAGTGGGATAGGTTTAAAAGTGCAGGCTGTGTACAAGAAGCAAATATCTATATGGCTTTTTCACCGCAAATTAATATGCAAGATGATATTAAGAAAATGATGGAGGTCTTTGATGAAAAGATGGCCATCCTAAAGCGTGGGGATGGTATTTCGCAGGTGATGAGCCATTATGGTTTAGATGATTGGAGAGCTAAATAGTTTGGCTATCGACACTGCGCTTAGTAATCAAAGGGTGAGATTTCACCAGAATAATCGAGCTTATTCCCGCAATGATTGCAGTAGGAGGCGCTAGCTTTTTGCTCGCTACCGCAAGCTTCGCAAGTGACTTTAATTGAATCCCGCTTTGCTCGTTGGTCTATGATATCCGCCATCTTTTCTTTTAAGTCGGTACTACATTCAAGATCGCTCTCTTGAATAATGTTCCAAAGAGATTCTGTAATCAGAGACAGTGTTTCTAACTTCAGTTCTAAGGCGTTAATTCGGGCTGAATTGATCTCAGACTCAAGCGTTGGGCTAGATTCGAGAGTTTTTTCGACAGTAGCTTCTTTATCGGTCATCACAATGCCTTGGTCGGCTAAAGCGTAGTTTACAGGTTGGGTAAGTGTAATCGCTTGTTTTGATTAGCGATAGGGAAAGATATAGCTCTTTAAACGGTTTTAAAGAGCTATAGATTTGCTTACCTACTCTTCGTCTAGAAAATAGACGGAACCTTGAAG
Source organism: Neptuniibacter sp. QD48_55 (assembly GCF_047778115.1). Lineage (GTDB taxonomy): Bacteria > Pseudomonadota > Gammaproteobacteria > Pseudomonadales > Balneatricaceae > Neptuniibacter. Next base: position 1,716,903 of record NZ_CP180555.1, read on the forward strand.
AAGCAGTGCCTTCAATAGTTGTAGATTTTCTTCAGTGGGTTCTATCTGTTCGTGATACAGATTGGCGCAAAGACTTTCGGCCAAGGTTACTTGTCCTTCTGAGCATGCACAGCCTTTGCCATCAACGAACAAAATAAAATGATCGTCTAGTCGGTTAAAAGCAAAGCGTGATCCTTCACTACGACAAAGTGGTATTGCTGCTTCTAATAACTCGGCGATCTCTTCCTCGTCCATCTCGCAAACTTGATCAGCACCATGCTCAGGATTCTTTGGTTCAGTCATGAACTGACCAAACCAGTGAGTTAGTAGCTCAGGGCTATCGATGTACTCTTTTAAGGCTGATTTAACGCGCTCTAATGCTTGATCGGTGATCTCGCCTGGGTTTGCTTGCAGAGCAAGATCGGAATCACTATAGCGGTCCTCTGCTTTAGTAATATCAGATAGATAATCGGTAAAGCCAGACATCATCTCTTGATGAGAAGGTGCTCTGAAACCTACAGAGTAAGTCATGCAGTCATCGCCAATAGCAAAGCCGTTATGACCAACGCGTGGTGGTACATAAAGCATATCACCAGGCTGAAGATCCCATACATGTTCTGGTTCCCACTCAGGCAAAATCATGACAGGAACGTCTGGGCGACGTGGTGAATCTTCACCGTATATGCCACCCACTTCCCAACGGCGAGTCCCTGAGGCTTGGATCAGAAAGACATCATAATTATCGTAATGTGGACCTACGCCGCCACCGTCAGCCGCATAGCTGATCATAAGATCATCTAGTCGCCAATTTGGTACAAAACGGAAGTGCTCGAGTAGCTCGTTTGCTTCAGGGATCCAGTGATCGACTGATTGTACTAGCAGTGTCCAGTGCGAGTCTGGAAGATCAGCGAAAGTATCTTCCTGCAGAGGGCCGTGTGTTAAAGACCAATCTTTACCGTCCGGTGACTGTGTTATCAGACGCGATTCTACGTCTTCCTCTAGTGCCATGCCGGCTAACTCGTCAGCCGTCACAGGGGGCTCAAAATTAGGAAAGGCGTTGCGAATAAGTAAAGGCTTCTTCTGCCAGTATTCAGCTAAAAATGTTTCTACGCTGATGTCACCAAACGGAGATTTCACTAGTCAATTAACTCCATAAGCTGTTCGATTGCTTCTTCCATTTCAGCGTAAACTTTACGCTTGTCGCGATTGGCTAGAGCAGCAAGCTTATTGTTACCCACTTTCTTTATGCCTTTCTGCAGAGTTGTAGCGCATTCGCGGATGCCAGCAGCGTTATAACCAACTGTTTTGGACTCTTGGTGCATTTTTTCGATGTTGTCGCGAAGCTCGTCAGCCTGTTTTAGTAGTGCTTGTAAATTCTCTTCCATCTTTTGGCCTTGTCGTAGTTTGTATTTTTTTAGTTATTTTTTTAGTTTTTCGACCGTTTCTTCAATTGAAGTCAGGATGCCGCGAAGCATATTCAGCTCGGTTTTTTCAGGACGTGAGCGGTTGAAGTAACGGTGTAATTTTTCCAGTACTTTACCCTCATGCTGAGGGATGATGAAATCGGTCAAACGTAGCACTTTCTCTAAATGCTCATAGAAAAGAGCCATCTCTTTATGGCGAGGGTATTCGCTTTCGATTTCGTCATAGCTTTTATTTTCCGCTGCCATAAAGATCTCGTAGCAAAGAAGCTGGATTGCTTGAGATACGTTGAGCACTGGATACTCAGGGTTAGCAGGGATGTAAACATGGTAGTTACATTGCGCTAATTCATGGTTATGAAGGCCCATAGTTTCACGACCAAATACGATAGCCACTTCACCTGATTTAGCTTCAGCCACTACACGTTCCGCGCCTTTGCGTGCATCCAGAAGAGGGCGGTCGAAGGTGCGTTTGGTGCGCGCACTGGTACCAATCACTAGCTGGCAATCGCCAATCGCTTCCTCAAGTGTGTTAACGACGATGGCGCTATCTAATAGGTCTTTTGCGCCAGCAGCGCGAGAATCAGCTTCTGCGCTTGGGTAATCTTCTGGTTCAACCAGATAGAGTTTGCTTAGCCCCATGTTTTTCATAGCGCGTGCCGCTGCGCCGATATTGCCGGGGTGGAATGTATTGATCAGTACAACTCGAACGTTAGATAACATTTTTAATGGTTCTCACAATGAATCTACAAAACGATTCAGATCATAAATGAATCGCTCTTTATGCCATAAATGCGGAGAGTGGTCCGATTGCTCATAAATATGCAATTCTGAACCCTCGATACTTTTATTAACCCACTGTTGTAGCTCAGCGCTATAGAACTGGCTTTCATCGCCGTAGATCAGTAGGGTAGGTAGTTTAATACTAGATACAACGTCTCGGTAATCCTGCTGGGTAATGCTATCCCAGCAGCGGGTGAGTAATTCGCCTGGTTGTTTTTGCAGATATTTGCGCATCTGCTGGAAACCGCGAGAGTTTTGCTCGTAATTTTCTCTAGAGCGTTGGTTCTTACCAAAGGCAATCAGTTCAAGTACTGCCTCAGCGAAATTCTCAGTAAGCCGGTGAATAAAAGCGCTGTTAATTTCTTTACTGAAATCACTGTATACGCCGTATTGCCATTCATCATCGGTAATTAGCTTTGGTGATTGGTCGACAATACAAAGCCCACGGAGGCGCTTATCACCATGTCGGCGTAAGTACTCCCAAGAAGTCAGTGCGCCCATTGAGTGTCCAACGAGGACTGCATCTTCTATCTTAAGGTGATCTAGCATGGCTTCAAGATCATCTGCCATCGAAGACAAGCTAATATCGTTCTCTTCATGATATTGGTGAGCACCATGGCCACGGGCATCCCAGCTCACCACGCGGTGGTTTGCTGCCAGCTCAGAGGCGAAGGGGAGCCATTCACGAACACTGGCTGTCCAGCCATGAAGAAAAACTAAGGTGGTTTCTCCTTCACCAAGAGAGATGTAATGGATCTCAGTGCCGTCTGGTCGTGTGAAGTGTTCCATGGGGTTAATCTGTGCCTTATATAAAAAACGGGGCTATAGCCCCGTTTCATAAAACTGATTAATTAGATCAGCTTAGATCTTTTTCGCTTGCTCAACAGCGTTACCGATGTAGCTATGAGGAGTCAGTTCTTTAAGTGACTGCTTAGCTTCTTCTGGCATGTCCAAAGTATCAACAAACGCTAGGATTGTCTCTTTGCTCATGTCCTGCCCACGAGTTAGCGCTTTTAGCTTCTCGTAAGGCTCTTCGATAGCGTAACGACGCATTACTGTTTGGATAGGTTCTGCTAGAACTTCCCAAGCATTTTCTAGATCTTCGTTTAGCTGAGCTGGGTTAAGCTCAAGCTTGCTAATGCCTTTCAGGCTAGACTGATAAGCGATCAAGCTGTAACCGAAACCAACGCCCATGTTACGTAGAACAGTAGAGTCAGTTAGGTCGCGCTGCCAGCGAGAAATAGGTAGTTTCTGCGCTAGGTGGCTCATGATTGCGTTCGCAATGCCCAAGTTGCCTTCAGAGTTTTCGAAGTCAATTGGGTTAACTTTATGCGGCATAGTAGAAGAACCAACTTCGCCAGCAATCGTTTTCTGCTTGAAGTAAGCCTGAGAGATATAGCCCCATACGTCACGATCGAAGTCGATTAGGATCGTGTTGAAACGAGCAACGGCATCAAAAAGCTCTGCGATGTAGTCGTGTGGCTCGATCTGAGTTGTGTATGGGTTAAAAGATAGGCCAAGGCTTTCAACGAAGTCTTTAGCGTTCTGTTCCCAGTCGATGTCAGCGTAAGCAGATAGGTGAGCGTTGTAGTTACCAACCGCACCGTTGATCTTGCCTAGAAGCTCAACATTCTGAAGCTGTTTGATCTGACGCTGCATACGGTAAGCAACGTTAGCCATCTCTTTACCAACAGTTGTTGGAGAGGCAGTCTGACCGTGAGTACGTGAAAGCATTGGTTGCTCAGCAAATTCACGACCCATCTTAGCTATTTCGTCAGTTACTTGCTGCATCTGTGGAACTACAACATCAAGGCCGTTTTTCAGCATAAGTGCGTGAGAAAGGTTGTTGATGTCTTCAGATGTGCAGGCAAAGTGAACAAATTCATTAATCGCCATTAGCTCAGCGTTATCTTTGAATTTGTCTTTAATGAAGTACTCAACCGCTTTTACGTCGTGGTTGGTAGTACGTTCGATCGTCTTAACAGCCTGAGCGTCTTCAGGACCGAAGTTATCAACGATCGAGTTCAGCAGAGCATCAGCTTCAGAGCTTAACGCTGGAACTTCAGTGATTTGTGGATGCGCAGCTAGTTTTTGTAACCAACGAACTTCAACTTCAACGCGGAAGCGAATCAGGCCATATTCACTAAAAACATCACGCAGGTCAGCTGTTTTGCTGCCATAGCGGCCATCAACCGGAGAAACGGCTGTCAGTGCAGAAAGCTCCATGAATCGATCTCTACCTTTTAGGTTAAAAAGAAGGCGCGCATTATACCTGAGTCGAGTGACTTTTCGTAGGGGTATATGGATAAAGGGCTGCCCAAGTTCTAAGCTTAAATTGTCGCTACATAATATAGCTGAATTTAGCTGAAATTGAGGAGGGTAGTTATATGACTATGTCTGTTACCGGCTCCTTTGGGTCCAGCGATCAAACCAAACTGGTATTTGATGACCTAATGGCTAATGGAGTGCCAAGAGAGCAAGTGTTTATAGATAAAAGCTGCAATATGGTCAAAGTATTGATAGCTGACGCTGCAGAGAGCGATATCGAAGCTATGCTTCGTAGTCATGACGCAAATGAGTTATCGGTTCGTCACGCGTAACTTTGTAATCGATACATAAAATGGATAGGTAAATAAAAAACCGGATGCTTTAGCAAGCTATCCGGTTTTTTATTTATCTAAATGGCGTGGCCTATTATGAGGTGCCCATAATTTTTTTAAGGGAAGGGCGTAGGCGTGATTTGAAGAACAGTAACTGCCAGCGTTTACCGCCTTTCTGACGCCATAGCATAGCACTACGAATACCGGCCAATAGTAATGCGCGTATCTTCGCTGCGTTTTCACTGTTTTGTAGGTGGCGCGGGTCGCCCGTTACTTGAATTCGGAAGCTAAAGCTACTGATCGTATCTTGGTAAAGACTAGCAATATTTGCTATCACATTTGGATGGCAGTAACTGCTCGCAGTTGGCTCGCTATCTGGCTGTTCAGAATTAAAATAGCGTGCTTGCTCAGATACCTGAGCTAAACGTTGCGCGACTTTATTCAGCATCTCTGGATCGCTACTAAGCTTGCGCTCAAGGTGCATCATGCTTAGTGCGTAGCGAATCACATCTTTGTTATGTTCTGCTCGCGGCTTATCAATCAAATCTCTTAGGTTTTGCAGACCTAAGTGTAGATTGAAAGGTAGGTCGTGAGCGCCGCCATAGATCTCTTCTGTCGATGCAGGGTTTAACTGCATGATGCTATAGACCGATGTTTCTAAGCTGTCTTGCGCAACCATGCCTCTCGTTGCAATTTGTTCAACGAGAGCGGCTGCTTGAAATAAACCAGCTAGGCCCAGCGCTTGTTCGTCATGCTGTCGTGACATTGGGGCCCCCTAGTCGTCTTTGCCTGTATGTTCGATAACACCGCCGCCCAAGCAGATATCTTCGGCGTAGATAACCACGGATTGGCCCGGTGTGATGGCGCGCTGTGGTTCTGCAAAGCGGATTAGGTAACCACTGTCACCATGACGTTCGATCGTGCATGCCTGATCGGTCTGACGGTAACGTACTTTGGCAGTGCAGCTATATGGCAATGCAGGTTCTTCATTATTGATCCAGAAGATTTCATCAGCTGTAAGCCAATCGGTAAATAACAGATCATTTTGTTTACCTTGAACGGCGATTAAAACGTTACGATCAAGATCTTTACCTGCTACAAACCATGGTTCTTCTGGGTAATCTTTAAGACCGCCGATCTGCAGCCCTTGGCGCTGACCAATTGTGTAATACATCAAGCCAGAGTGTTCACCAATCACATCGCCTTTAGGTGTTTCGATTTTGCCAGGCTGGGCCGGTAAGTACTGCTTGAGGAAATCACTAAATCTGCGCTCTCCAATAAAGCAGATGCCGGTACTGTCTTTCTTGTTGTGAGTGATCAGGTCATGCTCTTCGGCAAGTTTACGAACTTCAGGTTTTTCTAGCTCGCCAACAGGGAAGAGGGTCTTTTCAATTTCGACTTGACCTACTTGGTGCAAGAAGTAGCTCTGGTCTTTGTTTTTATCTAGCCCTTTTAACAGGCGTGTTTTGCCGTCACGATCACCGCGGCGAACATAATGGCCGGTTGCGATGTAATCAGCACCAAGTTCGATTGCATACTCAAGGAATGCTTTAAACTTGATTTCACGGTTACACAAAATATCAGGGTTAGGTGTGCGGCCAGCTTTGTATTCCTCTAGGAAATGCTCAAATACATTATCCCAGTATTCAGCAGCAAAGTTGGCGGTATGTAGATGAATGCCAAGTTTGTCACAAACTGCTTGGGCATCAGCGAGATCTTCTTTGGCGGTACAGTATTCAGTGCCATCATCCTCGTCCCAGTTCTTCATGAACAGGCCTTCGACTTGATAGCCTTGTTGCATTAAAAGTAAAGCTGAAACGGATGAATCTACGCCGCCGGACATGCCGACGATCACTTTTGTATTGCTGTGATCAGTCATGTATTTATTCAGTTAATTGCTATGTTCGTGTATCAGATCTAAAGGGTATTGCTTACCAGCTAGGTAATCATCAATACATTTCAAAACCATTGGGCTACGTAGTTTGTCTGTGTGAGCCACAATCTCATCGCGTGTCATCCAGACCGCGCGAATGATGCCTTCATCGAGTTCACGCTCTGGCTCGTGTTTGATTGCTTCCGCATAGAAGCAGGCACGATGGTAGGTTGTATTGTTGTTACCGGATTTATAGACGTAAAATCCCGTTAAATATTTAGGGCTTACATGCCATGCAGACTCTTCTAATGTTTCTCTGCATGCGGCTTCTATAAAGGTTTCGCCTTCTTCAATATGGCCCGCAGGCTGATTGAAAACTATTTCACCTGAAGATCTTTCTTCTACCAAAAGGAACTTGCCTTCCATTTCTACGATGACAGCAACTGTTGCGTGTGGATGCCAATCCATCATATTCCTCGGTAATTACTCCAATATTTATTGGATAGATGACTCAAAAATTAGTTCGACACAATACCATCAAACCAGTGTTTTTAATAGGTTATAAGCCTATTGAGCATTGCTTCTTTAATAGCTTTTGGTGGTATGATTTCAATATCAATTTAGAGAGGAATTACCATGGCAACAACTCAAGTGATTGTCGCTACAGACAATTTTGATATTGGCGCACTGTCAGAAAGTGTAAGAGCTGATGATGCGACTAGTGGGGCCATAGTCACTTTTACTGGAATCGTTCGCGAATTAGAGATAGCTGACAATCAGCTTGATGCGCTTTTTCTAGAGCATTATCCAGGTATGACCGAGAAAGCGCTTGAGAAGATTGCTACGCAGGCACGTGAACGCTGGGAGCTCGGCAACATCGTAATTTATCATCGTGTTGGACACTTAGACCTTAACGAGAATATCGTTTTTGTAGGTGTGGGTAGCGCCCATCGCGTGAATGCATTTGAAGCAGCGCAATTCATCATGGATTACCTAAAGAAAGATGCTCCTTTCTGGAAGAAAGAGATCTCCAATGAGGGCGAGCACTGGGTAGAGCAAAAAGAGAGCGATCTTAAAGCCGCTGACTCTTGGTAAATACGGCAGAAATAAGGGGATAATCGGATGGTAACTTGTTACTTGCGCTATGTAATCGATCCGGACAAAGTTACTGAATTCGAGCACTATGCAAAGCTATGGATTCCACTGGTTAACAAGTTTGGTGGTCAACATCATGGTTATTTCCTTCCGTCTGAAGGTGCTAACAACATCGCGCTAGCGTTGTTCAGCTTTCCTAGTCTCGCAGCTTATGAACGATACCGGTTAGATTCCTTTAAAGACTCTGAATGCATGGCTGCATTTGAATATGCCAAGCAGACCAAATGCATTCAGAGTTATGAGCGCAGCTTCTTTAAGCCTGTTTTTGGAAACTGATTCGTGCACCGGTTAAGACCAGTGCACGCAGTTGCGTCCATTTTCCTTGGCTTTGTAAAGCTCTTGGTCTGCTTTTTCGAGCAACATATCGTCTGTGGACGTCTGTTGAGTAAGTTGTGCAATACCGAATGTCGATGTTACCGATGACTTAAGCGTATCGGCTTCTTCAAAACGCTTTCTAATGCGTTCTGTAATTTCTGCAGCCTCATCAGACGTTGTGTTAGGGAAGCAGATAACAAATTCGTCCCCACCAAACCGACCAACGAAATCATCCTTTCTGATGTTCGCACGTAATGTATCCGCGAAGGTTGTTAGTATCTTGTCTCCGGCGATATGGCCTAAAGTGTCGTTTACCTGTTTGAAGTGGTCCAGGTCGCATACACAAAGGCTCAATGGGGCATCTTGTTCTTGAGCTTGGGATAGTGCTTGATTTAATTCTTCAAAGAAATGGCGTCGATTAAATAGATCGGTTAGAGGGTCATAATTGGCGAAGTAACTGATTTTTTCGATCGCTTTTTCACGGCTTTTCATAATTTGGCTAATCAGCATCAACATGATGGTGCCGAGAGAGAAAACGAAAAGTGTAAATATCACGACACCTTTTATTATCTGTGCTTCATGCCTTTCAACTGCGTGCGCAGAATTCTGAGTAAATCTTTGAAGTTCATCTCGTAGCGAAATCAACTCTTCAGTTAGGTCTTTTTCCTCTTCAGTCAAAAGAGTTATGAGCTCAGGCGGGTACGCCTCTAGGCTCTCTACATTGTGGGATATCATTTGTAGAACTTGATTTTGGTACTGATCATGCTCAGTAATAATTTGCTGAAGAAGCTGGTCAATTTTAGACATTTTGAGTCGTGTAATCTCCCGAGGGGACTGCAGCATAGGCTTTAACATTGATTGCAATTTCTCGGTTGTTTGAGAAAAACGATCGCCTGTCCGAATAAAACTGTTTTTGAGTATCGGTACCACTTTGTTGCGATGAATTGGCTCTAACTGATGTAGCTTCTCGATCAATAGTGTTTGTTCAAATTGCCGATCAATCAAAGGAAATAGCTCTGCCACAAGAGGTATGTCTTTATTGGCTACTTCGTAAAACTCAGCTTTTACTTGATTCATCTGCCAGTAGGAAAATGCACCATTAACAAGAATTAAGATCGCAATTACCGATGCAAGCAAAAAAATCAGTTTGTTTTTTTTCTTATGATTTTCAGGGAATTTCATTAGCTTTAATATCCGACGTAATAAGTGGCTAGCTGGCTGAAGAGAAGTATTATCTATGCAATCTATTCTGAACTAGAAAGCTTAAATAAACCTTAAATATAGGAATAAAATTTAACATTATTAACGGGTTATCGGGGAAAGGTCGCTCTCTGCTTGCTTTCTTAGTCTCTGCGTTAATCTTTGAAATAGTCCCGATTTAAGACTCCAGATATGCCAATAAAGGGGGACTTCAATAAACCTTCCAGGGGTCATATCAACTACTTTTCCTGAAGCCTGGATCTCTTTACTTTGCTGATCGGGAACCATGCCGCATGCGTGGCCGCGAATAATGATATTGAAAAACGATTCAGTCGACGGAATACGGTGTTTCGGATATTCGTTGAGGCCAATCTTAAAATTGTCCTTTAGATATCTATTTTGAAGTTCGTCCTTATTATTAAATTCAGCAACAGGGGCATTGTAAAAGCCTTCCGTTTTTATACCGTCTGGAAAATATTTATTGATGTAAGTAGGGCTAGCAAGGCAGCGATAGATCATTGCGCCAAGTGGAATACAACTGCAGCCTTGCATTGGTTTTGGGTTAGAACTGATGCACCCGATCACTTGACCTGTTTTAAGAAAGTGATGAGTCTGATCTTGATCATCCAGTTTTAGATCTAGAAGAATTTTTTCGTCATTAAGCAGTGGTTTAACCGCGTCTAAAAACCAAGTAGCCAAGCTATCTGCGTTTAAGCCAATAGAAATTTTCGTAAAACCATCGGATTGCTCAAGTGAGATCTGTTCCTGTAGTTCTGCTTGTAGCAGAGATACTTGGTGGTAATGCTTCAGTAACAGCTGCCCAGCCGTTGTCGCTTGTATTGGCGTATTTCTGATTATCAGCGTTTGTCCAACGCTGTCCTCTAGCTGTTTTAAGCGCTGGGATACCGCTGATTGAGAGATGTTGAGCTTCTCTGCGGCCTTATCAAAATTTCCTTCTTCGAGAATGGCTGCAAGTGCTTGGAGCTGTTTGTAATCGATCATTAGAAAAACTTATCAAACATTAGAATTATTAGTTTTACTGGCCAGTGAGATTCTAGCACTATGCCTGCCATTATTCAGGGGGCAGTATGGTATCCATATTCACAGGCGCGGCTTTGGCTGCATTGTTAAAGGGCTTAGCTACTAGTGCGGGCCTAATTGTTGCGATGGGAAGCCAGAATACCTTTGTTTTTACTCAAGGCTTACGTCGTCAGTTCCACTGGCCGATAGCAGCCTTATGCGCTTTGATCGATATGCTTTTGATCGCTGTTGGCGTGGCGGGTATGGGTATCCTGATCGCGCAGTCAGAGAACTGGATGTTAGCAGCCCGGATCGGCGGGGCTGTATTTCTGTTTGTATATGGCGCTCAGTCCCTGCGCAAAGCTTTAAAGCCACAGGTCTTTAAAGCAAATGAAATGGCGTTGGGTGGTTTAGGTAAAGCGTTGATTGTTACTTTGGCGATTACACTGCTCAATCCCCATGTGTATTTAGATACTGTGGTGCTTTTAGGGAGTATCGGAGGGCAATACCCAGAGTCTGAGAGAGTTTGGTTTGCTATCGGTGCGATGGGGTTCTCATGCATTTGGTTTTGGCTGCTAGTAGCTGGTGCGAAGGTATGTCAGCCGATATTCAATAACCCAAGAGCATGGCAGGTTATGGATTTGTTCATTTGTGTAACCATGTGGGCCATCGCGGTAACGCTGCTCTGGCCCATCATGTTTAGTCATTCAGTTTAATGCTGAGGGTCTAAATCTTTTGGCTTTTCATTCGGCCAATGCTGGTGGCGATTAAAGCGTTTTTCCATATAGCGGAATAAAAACACCAAAAGGGCACTGATAATTAGATAGATAACACCGGCTGCGAAGAATATTTCGAGTGGAGTATAAGTTCTGGCGATGATTGTGCGTGCCATACCCGTTAGATCGAGTAGTGTAATTGTGCTGGCTAGGGCACTACCTTTAAGCATTAGGATTACTTCGTTGCCATAGGCAGGCATCATAATGCCAAATGCGCGAGGTAGGATGATACGACGCAGCATAAGCGGGTAGCTCATACCTAAGGCTTTAGCAGCTTCAATCTCGCCTTTAGGGATAGATTGAATAGCGCCACGGAGTATCTCAGCGATATAAGCCGCAGTATGGAGCGCAAAGGTTATGATGGCACACCAGTACGGTTCTTTAAGAATAGGCCAAAGCGCAGAGTTCTTAATGAATTCAAACTGAGATGCGCCGTAGTACACCAAGAAGATCTGTATCAGCAGTGGTGTGCCACGGAAAAAGAAGATGTAAGCAAGAGGAAAGGCTTGTAGCCAAGGGCGTTTAGAGATACGCATCAATGCCAGTGGCACGGCAAGCATTAAACCGATAAACCCAGAAAAGAGGACAAGCTCAAGGGTCAATAAAGCACCTTCTAAGAGGCGAGGGTAGTTTTCGAAGATTACTTCCCATTCCCAACTCATGCGCGTGCTCCTTTATAACCGCGATTAGCTTTTCGCTCTAGGAAATGTAAGCCGATCATTGAGATTGAAGTCATTAGGAGATAAACCACTGCTGCGGCTAAGTAAAAAGTGAAAGGCTCTTTGGTATTGCCAACGGCAACGGTGGTTTGGCGCATAAGTTCGTTAAGACCTATAACAGAAACCAGTGCTGTATCTTTTAAAAGAACAAGGAATAAGTTACCTAAACCGGGTAAAGCTAAGCGCCAAACTTGTGGCAAGGTAATACGTCGAAATGTTTGGAAGCCCGTCATACCAAGAGCAATAGCTGCTTCTTTTTGGCCCTTGGGAATCTCTTGTAGAGCGCTACGGAAGACTTCAGTGGCATAAGCACCAAAGGCGATACTTAGAGCGATTACGCCAGCAACAAATGGACTTAGTTCTATATATTCGTCATAACCGAACAGGCTGGCGATCGCCATCAAAACGGCAGAAGAACCAAAATAGATTGTCAGGACGAGTAGTAACTCAGGCATGCCCCGTATAAACAGGGTGTAACCATTACCAATAGCGTTAGCAACTTTGTATTTAGATAGCTTTGCGCTTGCACCTAAAACCCCGAAAACGAGGCCAATGACTAAGCTGCAAATAGCTAATTGAACGGTTATCCAAGCACCACTGATTAAGAGATGCCCAAAGCCCTGAAGATCCATATAGAGATACCTGATGAAACAGGAAAAGCAGGTTTTATCCTGCTTTTCCCTAGTTTTCAGTGTTTAAGCTTAGTAGATAGAGAATGGGAAGTACTTAGCGTTAATCTTTTCGTAAGTCCCGTTCTCGATAATCGCTTTTAATGCTTGGTTGAACTTCTCTTTCAATTCACCATCGCGTTTACGGACAGCAATAGCGATCTTGTCGTTAACATCGATCTTATCGCCACGAAATTCGAAGTTTTTACCTTCTTCAGTTTGTAACCAATCGTAAGCAGGTAGTTTGTCAGAAAGAATCGCATCCAAACGGCCGCTCGCTAGATCTAGATAAGCGTTACCTTGAGTGTCATATAGTTTGACTGAAGCTTTGTCGGAATAGTTATCTTCGAGGTGCTGGCCTGCAATCGTGGCACGTTGTGCGCCAATGGTTTTGCCTTTTAGGGCGTTTGGATCGAAATCGCCATCTTTACCGCTGACAAAACCAAGAGAGTTTGAGTAGTAGTGATCAGTAAACGCTACAACACGTTGACGCTCTGGTGTGATTGAAAGGCTGGCAATGATTGCATCGTACTTACGTGCTTTTAAGCCAGGAATGATGCCGTCCCAATCTTGAGCTACGATTTTGCAGTCAGCTTTCATCTCTTCACAAAGTGCTTTAGCAATATCTACATCAAAACCTGCTAGTTCGCCATCAGCATTGATTGTGTTGAAGGGCGCGTATGCTCCTTCAGTAGCGATACGGATTTTATCGCCAGCAAAGGCAGGCGCTGCCAGAGTAGAGACAACAAGTGCTGTTGTTGTAATTAATTTCTTAAATCCCATCTTATGATCCTCGCGGAATATTTATTGTTAGTTGCAGGCTGGATTAGAAATGACTGCTTAAAAATGCTTTGCAGCGTTCAGATTTAGGATTGGTAAACACCTCATCAGGTGTGCCCATCTCCTCAATTTGGCCTTCGTGTAGAAATACAATTTTGCTGGATACTTCACGGGCAAAACGCATCTCATGGGTGACGATCAACATAGTGCGTCCTTCAGCTGCGAGGTCTCGCATAACATTTAGCACTTCTGCGACAAGTTCTGGATCAAGTGCGGAGGTTGGTTCGTCAAAGAGTAAAACTTGGGGTTCCATCGCCAATGCACGTGCTATGGCGATGCGTTGCTGTTGGCCACCGGATAGCTGGTTAGGGTAACTATCTCGTTTATCGTATAAGCCCACTTTTTTAAGATAGGTTTCTGCTTTATCTCTAGCAGTTTGCTTATCTTGTTTAAGGACATGAATAGGGGCTTCCATGATATTTTCGATCACGGTCATATGAGGCCATAGATTGAAGTTTTGAAATACAAAACCAATCGATGCACGGATTCGTTCTAACTGCTTTTGATCCGCTGTTTGCAAGCCTTCATCTTTAGTTTGCTTAAGCTTTAATGGCTCAGATGCAAAACTGATGCTTCCAGCGGAAGGGGATTCAAGTAGGTTAAGGCAACGTAAGAAGGTACTTTTACCTGAGCCGCTAGACCCCAAAATTGAGATCACATCGCCAACTTCAGCTTGTAGTGAGATGCCTTTAATAACCTCCAAAGATCCGTAGCTTTTATGAAGGTTTTGTATTTCCAGAGCGAGCTTTGCGTCAGCCATAAAACCGGTACTCCAGTGTACCTTTTTAAACGAAAGCGGCGAATTACAGCAAAATCAGATAGTGTTCGCAATGGCATATTGATCAAATGATCATGAATAAATTTGTTAATCTATACATGTCTGTAGCCCTTTAAATACGGGGCTTGTGGTGTATTAGTGGATTCTACTGTTTGAGCCGTTTTAACGGGATTCATTGCTGATCAATCTGCCAAAGACAGGTAATTCCACTAAACTAATTTTAGGCAAAAATTTTAAGGAAATTTAATGATTGTGGATATAAATTGTACAGATGTAATCCGAGAGGATGAGGTTGTTGCTCTGTATAAGGCTAATGAGTGGTCATCTGCTGAAAAACCAAAAGCGCTTTTATCAGCACTAAGAAATTCACATAGTTTAATTACTGCTAGGATTGATGGCAGGCTAGTTGGTTTAGCCAATGCAATCTCAGATGGGCATCTCGTCGTTTATTATCCGCACATGTTGGTGGACCCAGATTTCCACCGTTGCGGCATCGGTAGCAAAATTATGCAGGCGATGAAAAAACGTTATAAAGGTTTCCACCAGCAGATGTTAACCGCTGATGGTAATGCGATTCGATTTTATAAGTCCTTAGGGTTTGAGAAGGCAGGGGAAACGTCATCCATGTGGATCTATGAAGGAAACGAGCACTAGGCGTCTTTTTTAACCATCATATCGATAGCCAATACCATGGACGGTCTTGATTATCTGCGGTTGTTTTGGATCTACTTCAATCAGTTTTCTTAGTTTGGAAATGTGTTGATCAAGTGTCCGGCTACTTGGTAGGTAGTTTCGGCCCCAGCAGTAATCAAATAGCATATCCCGTGTTACGACCTTGCCTTGCTCCTGATGAAGTAGCTCTAGTATTTTTACATCACGTAGGGTTAGCTCAATCTTATGACCCTCTCGCTCTGCACGCATTTGCTCAGGGTAAACAATGATATCAGCCAGATCGAATTGATTCTTAGCGACTTGGGTTGGTGAGCTCTCTTTAGGCGCGCAGCGACGTATCACTGCTCTAATACGTGCGATCACTTCTCGAGTCCCAAAGGGCTTTTTGATGTAATCGTCCGCGCCCAGCTCTAAGCCAAGTACTTGATCAATCTCTTCAGATTTTGCGGTAATAAAGATAACAGGGACTTGTTCATCTAATTGGCGGATCTTTCTGCAGGCGGCATAACCGTCTAACTCCGGCATCATAATGTCGAGTAAAACCAGATCTGGATTATGTTGAGCAAAGAGTACTAGCGCATCAGCCCCATTAGACGCTTCAATGCAGGTGTAACCTTCATCTTCTAATAGATCACAAAGCCCAAGCCTAATATTTAGATCATCTTCAGCGATCAGAATTTTCATTTTTTGGACTCCCTGTGATGACTATTAGGTGTATGTAGCTCTAGACGGAAACAGGTGCCTAGGTCGCTAGGAATAATGACCAGATCACCACCGTGTTTTCTAGCCATCTCTCTGGCAATACTAAGACCAATACCTGTGCCAGATACACCGTCACTTAATTTATTACTGATGCGGTAGAAAGGAGAGAAAACGCTCTCCCAAAGGGATTCAGAGATCCCTTCACCGGCATCTTCAACCTCTATATAACTTTGCTGACTATCGCTGTAGCAGCGGATCTGTATGGCACCTGTTTGTGGTGCATACTTTTCACAATTGCTTAGTAGGTTATTTAGAATCTGCTCAATACAGTTCTGATCTAACATGACTTGTTTATCGCATTGCAGATCTAATTCAACAGACAGACCATGTTGAGTTAAAGAGGGCATAAACACATCGACTGTATGTTCAACACACTCTTTTAATGTCCCGGGTTGTAGGTGCAGGGGCTTTGGTTCTTTACCAAGCTTTGAGAAGGTCAGTACGTTTTCTATTAAGCGTGAAAGACGCTGACTTTCACTATTAATCACAGATAGGTAGCGCTGAGCTTTGCTATCTTTGTCATCAAGCTTTCGCTCAAGCATCTCTGCATACATTCGAACATTAGTCAGGGGTGTTTTTAGCTCGTGGGAGACTTGGTTAACAAAGTTTACTCTTTGCTCGGCTAGACGGGTTGTGCGTGTATGTTCTCTATAGATCAGCCAAGCAAGGATCAATAATCCAGACAGCGTGAGTGAGAGAATAGAGAGTTTCTCGACCCAATTTGAAGTTGGTTTGGCAAGGTTAGGGGAGTAATACTCTAATTTCCAGCTACCTAGAGGGTGGCTCAGCGGTAGGCTATCCAATGGATTGAGCTGCTGAGTCTCGATTGTGGAATCGCCCCATTCGTAATGCACTTCACCGCGACTATTGATCAAGGCAATCGCTTGATTGCTGTTATCTTGCTCATTACTGCTAGGCAGAGAGTTGATTAGATCTGACAGCAATCGAGCACTGTTTATAGAAAAGCCTAAAAGCGCACCATCCGAATCCTTACGCCAATAGATATGTTGCAGCTGACTGTTATTAAACCAAGCGATCCAACCCGAATCGATAAAAGATATAGAAGGCTCTGAGGCTAAAGGTTCTGCTGAGGTAATAGCAATCTCGGCGACGCTATCTGCCGCTACATTTGAAGCTAGGGGGCTCGGAGCTGCTAGTTCTATCCGTTTTGATTCAGGAGCAGGTTTTAGTTGAGCGCTATAAGGGCTAGCCGCAAGATTTATTTGCTCAGGCGCTTTATTTTGAATTTGGAATATATCGGGTGAAGAACGTAGGCGTTTAGTTGATTGTAAAAACGCAATTTCACTTGGGTTCTTGGATGATTCTGATGGAAATAGTGTAGTGCCCTCAGCGGAGATCACAAATACCTGTTCTATATAGGGGCTAGATTGGCTCAGGGTCTTAAGCGTTGTTTCTGGGTATTGGGAATCTTTGCTTTGAAGTAGCAATTTGGATTCAGCATTGAGTGCTTGTTCTAAGCTTTGGAAATGATTCTGAAACTGTTGATCGATCTCTTGCAATTTGATTTCAACCAGCCCTTCGATTTGATGAGAGAGAAGAGCTTGTTGGTTTGTTTCCAGACGAGCCGCTAACCAACCTAGTATGACGACAGGGATTAAAATTAGGCTGATTAGCAGTAGGATCGTCTTGTTCACAATAGATTCTCAGTTAGGTAAGCGGTTAGTAGCTTTGCTGTTTAGCGCGTTTATATTGACGTTCTTTAAGCTCTTTACGTTTTTTACCCCATTCCTGTTCATCATCAAGTTCTTCTGCGTCTTGTAGCGCTTCTGCTTTCTGCTCTAATAGTTTAGGGGAGGCTAGAGAGGTACCTAAGTCATCCAGATAATCAGCGCTTTGCTGCAAAATAGATTTAGCGCCCTCAATATCACCTTGGTCACGTTTTTGTACGGCTTCACGGTTTAGTTCGTTGGCAACCTGTTCTGCAGCAGCTTCATAAGTACGGGTATCGATCGCATCCTTAGCTTCTTGTTCGGAACGAGTAAAGTTTGCTGCAACTGAGCTAGAAAGAGCTTCATTTCGTTTGTTTAGAAGATCTAAGTAGTTTACATCGACATCGACTAAGTTGATGCTGCTCTTATCCTGCTGTGAAGGTACTTCTACCTCCAGAATAATAAACTTCTCTTGCTCGCTATAGAGCTGATTAAGGCGCGTTTTAACCATGTCGCCTTCGATCTCTGCTTCACGGCCGATAATGCGCAAAGGTTTGACACCATTTAAGCAACGGATCTGGATATCAACGCCTTGAGCAACAACCGACAAAACATCACCAAATTCGTATTGGAATACGCGTGCTAGGTCATCAGCGTTCTCTACAAAGGCGTGGTTACCGTCACTAAAACCAGCTAGCTGAGTCATTAAGTCTTCGTTATAGCCAAGACCAAGACCTATAGTTGTGACACTCATGCCTTCTCTCGCTAAAGAGAGCCCTAGCTTGCCCAACTCATTCGGTGTGCTTGGTCCTACGTTGGCTAAACCATCGGAAAGTAGAATGACACGGTTAACTTTGTTTAGATCTAAAAACTTGCGTAGTTCTTGTGCGCCTTTGCTGACACCGGCAAATAGCGCGGTGTTACCGTGGGCTTGGATCTTATTGATTGCGCGAGCAATACTGTTGCTATCGCTAACCTTTGTAGCCGGTACAACAACGTTAACACGGTTGTCGTAACTCACAACTGAGACAATATCGTTTTGATTTAGGCGATTGATTGCCATGATCGCAGCTTCTTTTGCACGATACAGTTTCTCGCCCTGCATTGAACCGGATTTATCCAGAACAATCGCAATATTAGCAGCCACACGTTGTTGCTGACTTTCTTGTTTAATCCCCTCTAAAGAGATCTTGATAAATGCATTGTGGTTTTGCTCAGCTGTCATTACCGGTGTTGCTAGATTGATATTAAGATCAACCTGTTTAGCGGTAGCGGATTGGCTGAGTAGGGGGCCAGCAACAGTAAGTAGTGTTGCTAGCAGAATTTTGGATAGGCGGTGCGCTTTCATGATGTTCGTCCTTTGTTAACCTTAATCACATGCTGCAAATTTAGGTCAGTTCCGCCTATAGAAAGTCAGATAGATTTATAGAAGTTGTAAAAGATTTGTAAAAACCTCGCAAGCTGTTTGTTACAAACCGATTGGTCTAAGTCTGATGCAGATCAGTTTCTCCTGTTTATACTTATTACATAATGGAAGTTACGCTGTAAGAAAAATAAATATAAACAGGGGCATCCGATGACGCTCACCAGTGAACTTATTTGGCAAGACCAACAGCATCAAGTTCTGTTTGAACTGATCGATGAGATCAAAGCAGAGCAGGTTGATGTCTCTACTTTTACTCGGCTTCATGATTACGCTGATCATCATTTCTGCCTAGAAGAAGCGTACATGCAAGCGTTGAACTATCCTGATTTTGGTGTCCATCTTCAAGCTCACAACAAGTTTCGAGCTGAACTTAAAAAGATGCTGGATGATCATCATACCTATGACGCTCAGCTAAGAGACATGCTATCTGACTTTCTGACTGAATGGCTAAAACGCCATATATTCGGAGTAGATAAGAAGTTAGAGACTTATATTATGGAATCTAAAGTTAAATAAGCTTTAATTAATAATATGTTAAGGTCTTGTGTTCAGGGTTCGCATGATTTAATTTCGATCCTTTAACATTTTCTGTGAGTGCGGACGATGCCATTAATCTGTATTAAATCTTTACCATTTGAAGATGAATGCGATATCCCAGATATGATTAAAGGGATAACGTCAGACCTTGCTCGCGCCACAGATGTAAGTATTGAACATATCACTGTTACTTGGGAATTTATTCCTTCTCGTCAATATGCAGTAGCAGGGCTGATGCCCGCCAGTCAGCCTCAAGGGGGTAGTCACCCTATTTTGGTTGATCTTCATGCACCGAGCTTCCATAAAATGGATAGTGTAGAAGCAATGATGGAATCGGTTGCTTTCTCGATCTCTAAACGCAGTGGCGTTTCTTTCAGTAATATCTTTATTAATTACTGCAAGGTTCAGTCAGGACATGTGTTCGATCATGGTGAGGTGAAACGTTGGAAGTAATCAGTAAAAGCCCTATTTAATAATTACGTAAGTCTTGTTTACGCCGCTATTAAATAGGACTCTCGTCCTTTGTGTTTGTCTTTACGTTTATAAGCACCTTTACCTTTTTTAGCTTTGACTACTTGGGATTTAAAAACCTTTGAAGTGACTAATGCTGCTAAGTGATTTTGTTTAATCTTTCCTCTACCTGTATCCATCTCATGGGTTGAGGATACGGTTGTTTTCGTTTTCATACCTGTGTCCTTGTTAATGTAATTGGATGTTCTCCAATTGCAGAAGCTGCATTATACCGCTGATTGGCTATAATGCGCCGCTTATTTGATAAACACTTACTTCATAATCAGCAGGAATTACTGTGCAGCTGTTACGCATCGATTGTCTAGGCAAAATTTTACGTCTTGAAGGCTCAATGTCTGGATGGCAGGCCCTGTATTGGGATAACCAGTTGGTGTCTCAAATACCGGCGAGTGCAGATCCTGCTGAGAATACAGAGCACCGTTTCGCCCTGATGACTGGATCAGGTGAAGAGATCGAGTGTGTACTGACCTTGTCGCTCACTTGGCAACCCTTCAATCTGGAATATGAACTAGCAGTTGAAGATCAGAAGCTTGGAAGTGGTGAGCTAGACGAAAAAGATATCGAAACCCAAGTGGTTGAGAATGTCGTAAAACAGCCAAATAAGATCAGCATACTGGGTATGGCATCTTTAGGCCTTAAACTGTTTAAAAGCGCTAAGGTTATCAAGGTACTGTTTGCTGCAGGAAGTTTGGCAGCGTATAGCTGGTTATTCTCCTTTGAATTCGCGTTAGCACTTATCCTTTGTTTGGTTTTTCATGAATATGGCCATGTGCGTGCTATGAAGCGATTTGGCTTAAAGACAAAGGGAATTTATCTGGTACCTTTTTTGGGTGGTTTGGCTTTATCTGATGATCGGATTAATACCCGTTGGCAAGATGTCTATATCTCCATCATGGGGCCGGTATTTGGCTTATTCCTATCTTTAGTTGCTCTGGTTCTATATTGGTTGACGGATATTGAGATCTTGGCGGGTATTGCTGCCTTCAATGCCTTGCTCAATCTATTTAATTTGCTGCCGGTATTGCCGTTAGATGGTGGTCACATCCTAAAAAGTATCGCTTTTTCGGTTAACTCGGTTTTTGGTCTAGTGATCTGCGTAATCGGTGCTGTAGCGGGTGTCGTGATTAGCTATTACTTTGGCATGGCGCTGCTAGGCTTCTTGCTGGCTGTGGGCAGTATCGAGATTGTGCTCGAATGGAAACACCGTCACAGTAGTCAGTTATTGCCATTGGCTCGCTATGGACAGGTAGTATCAGCCCTATGGTACTTCGCTACTGTGGGTGGTTTATGTTGGGTGATCTGGATCTTAGGTCAACAAGGTAACAGTGCACTTGCTCTGCCATTACAAATTCTTGGAAGTTGATTATGAAGTTTGACACTTTGCCTTTGTGCGACAGTTTAATCGCAGCCATCAATGCCGCAGGTTATAGCGAAGCCACCCCTGTTCAAGCTGAAGCGATACCTGTCATTCTGTCTGGTAAAGATCTTCTTGTCGGTGCGCAAACTGGTACCGGTAAGACAGCAGCCTTTGCGTTGCCCATCTTGCAATCCATTCTGACCGACCCTGAATTTAGTAGTGATCAAAATAAAAAGCTCAAAGCTTTAGTGCTAGCGCCAACAAGGGAGTTAGCACAGCAGGTAAATAACAGCTTTAAGAAATATGCCAAAGGAACTGGGTTTAGATCAGCTGTAGTTTATGGCGGTGTGGGCATTGGTCCGCAAGTGGATCAAATTAAGAAAGGGATCGATGTGCTGGTGGCTACACCCGGTCGATTATTGGATCTACATAAAAAGAAAGCCGTAAATCTAAGACAAGTCACTCATCTGGTATTTGATGAAGCTGACCGCATGTTGGATATGGGCTTTAAAGATGAGATAAAAGCGGTTTTAAGTAAGTTGCCTAAGCGTGATGTACAGCCGCGGCAGGTACTGCTTTTCTCGGCGACCTTAAGTGATTCTATCTATCGTTTTAGTAAAAATTTATTAGATAAGCCCGAGCGTATCGAAGTAGATCAGCGTAATTCCTCTGCGGCTGATGTCGATCAGATCGTTTATAACTGCGACCCTGATCGTAAATCAGCGATTGTCAGTCACTTAGTCGACAAGCATGATTGGTCACAAGTGATTGTCTTTTGTAATACAAAGCAGGGCGCAGACAAGCTAGTAGAGGTTTTGAAACAAGCCAATATTTCTGCCGATGCCATCCATGCTGATCGATCACAAAAGTTGCGGGAAGATGCTTTAGAACAGTTCAAGCAGGGGCAGCTTAAAGTGCTTGTTGCGACAGATGTAGCGGCACGAGGCATCGATATCGACAGTCTACCAGCCGTAATCAATTACGAGATGCCATATAAAGCAGCTGATTATATTCACCGTATTGGAAGAACTGGCAGAGCAGGTAACAAGGGCGTTGCTATCTCTTTACTAATAGAAGAGCAGAATCATCTATTGGAAGAGATTGAGGTCTTGTTAGATACCCGTTTGCCACAACAATGGCTCCAAGGCTTTGAGCCGGATCTGACTCGCGAAATAGAAATTACTCGAAACAACACTAAGGCGGCTCAGAAAAGGCGCGCTAAAAAACGTGCTTTAAAAAAGTGATAAGAAAATAGAAAGCGCACTTTATTTTGACTGTATATAAAAACAGTCTTTTATCCCTTTGCGAATTATGAAAGGATAATACGTCAAATTGACGCTTTTTCACAAAGGCGCAAGCCCTCTAAGCAAGGAAAGCTTATGCAAATCAAATTATTACAACCCACTCTTAATATCTTTTCTCGGAGATATATGTCAAATTGACGCGTTTAAACACGTCAATCTGACATATATTTAGCTGTTAAGAGTCATCAAGGAATGAAGATCGCATTTGGATATTTAGCAATACCAGTTTTATTTGGCTTTTGCGTCGCTATTTATTCAAGCCTCGTTAGAGGCTTCAGCATCGAGGATAACTGGGTCCAATACTTCTATGGAGTTCTGTTCTATTTGGCTCCATTTGCAATGTTTTCAATATTCCATTTATTGCTTCATCCTCATATCTCAGTAGTACATGCAGGCTATATTGGTTCCGTATTAGCATTATTTCTAATCGCTGCATTTTGGCTATTACCACCAGACCCATCAGGGTTGCCTATTCAATGGATGGCATATTGGCCTTTGGCAGGAATATTAACGGTTTTATTTTCAGGGGGTACTTATGTTTTCTGGAAGTACCGAAACTCTTAACAAGGGTGGGCACATCCGCCAGCAAAGCTGGCTAGGACAGCCGCTGCGCGTCTGCCCGTGCCACAAGCGTTATAAGGCAATAAAGATCTAGCAATGGGACTAATCGAAGCAATCCTATTAGGCATTCAATTCAAAAGGCTACAGAAGCCTTTGGTCTTCTTTTCAATTCTCATAGGTTTCATTCTATTCAGCATATTTGGTCTTAGTATTGTGTGGGCTGTTGTAAGTGGTTTAGTTACTACAGAAAAAGAAATTACTTTGCAGTTACTTGGTGCAAGTGCCGGACTAGCTTCGTTCGCTTTTTTATTTTTCGGTCTTGCATGGGTATGTGGTCATTTCATAAAAAGGTGTTTCCAGTAATGCCCTATAACAAGGCCATCAAAAATCGCCCTTCGGGCTGGACGTCGCATGCGCTCCGCCCTTTATGGCGGCGTTAGGCATCATGAGTATGAATCTCGAAGAATACTGGAATTCTTACTTAAAGTACTGCTGCTCTAAAACTGGAAAGTCTCCTATACCTGAATTACAGGGTATTCCTCTAGTTGTGGCTCCGCTTGTAGCAGCTGGGCATAAAATCAATTTACCTGTCGAAAGCTTGTCTGAATTTATAAACAAGTTTCGCGAAATTGAAGATGTGGCTCGTCGGTTAACTATTAGAGAGCTAGAGCCAGATATGATTGAAAAAATTGGCGAAGAATTTCAGTCAGGGTGTACATACTCCAAAGAAGTAATACCCAAACTATTCAAAAAAGAAGAAGTAGCTAAACAGTATCATGAGCTTATGTACCCTGAAAAAAATGCCTAACAAGGCCATCAAAATTCGCCCTGCAGGCTGGACGTCGCATGCGCTCCGCCCTTTATGGCGGCGTTATGTGTCAATAAGTTGAGGCCATGGATATAAGGTTTAAGCTGCAAAAAGCAGCAACAAAAATACGGAAATACCAGATAGCTCTAAAAGTACTGTGTGCTTTATGTACGCTAATATTGATTGCTCCATTCATGATATTCGGTATTGATCTTGTACCTAGTATCAATGCTGTACTGCTTCCTTTTTCCGTTTTATGGCTTTCCTTTGGTTTACTGTATTTTGGTTCGTTCTATGTAGAAATTGAGTCAAAGCCTCAGCAAGTAGCTTCGACATGGGAAAAATTAGGTACTTACTGGTCTATAGGTTTTGAGTGGTTCGCGATATTGGGATTTATATCGTGGTTTATATTAGGGTTAACCGCTGTTGGTGCAGGTATTTACCATTCAGCAGGTTTACACACATAACAAGTAAATTAAATCGCTTCGCTTTGACGCGCTCTGCGCGCCATTTATTGAGGCGTTATATGCACTAAGGAATTTATGAGTCATGGAAGAAGTATCAAAAATATATGAATGTGCTCATTGCAATGGAACTGGCACATGTACTTCAGCAAAAGAGGGTAGTAGCTGTGCTCACTGCATTAAAAAAGCTGAACTGAAGTCTAACGAACCTCTTTTTGGTATTGCCTGTGGCACATGTTGGGGAATTGGGAAAACGGATAGCGCTACTAGTAGGCTTCGTCACAGAACCCCTCCTATCCTTGCTATAGCAATTATCTTTGCATCATTCCTTACAATTATTATTTTCGGCTCTACTAACAACGTGCATTTCCCTGAAACGTTGAGCCTGCTAGGTGCCTTAATGGGGAGTGTTATAACTTTTTACTTTACAAAAGCAGGTGGGAAATAATGCATATAACAAGTAGCTGTAGCGGATCGTCGCTGCGCTCCTCCCACTAAGCTAGGCGTTATAACTCAGGGAAGTCATGTCACATTTAGAAAATTTGATAGCTGAATACTACGATTGGAAAGGCTACCTGATTAAGCGAAATATTAAGGTCGGAAAGCTCAGTCATGGCGGCTGGGAAATGGAGCTTGATGTAATCGCTTTTGATCCGCACACCGGCCATTTAATTCACTTAGAGCCGTCGATTGATGCGCATTCGTGGGCAACGCGCGAAGAGCGATTCACTAAAAAATTCACTGCCGCACGAAGGTACATTTTCAGTGAGGTATTTACTTGGCTTGATTCAAGCATGGAAGTGGAGCAAGTGGCGGTACTTATATCTCACCCGAAAGGCCGAGATTCACTTGCAGGCGGTAAAATCATCTCAGTAGATGAGCTGTTAGCTGAAATACGTGAACAAGTTATTTCATGTGGCATAGTGGCAAAAAATGCAATACCTGAGCAATACCCTTTATTACGTACATTGCAACTCTCTCACAATGGCTACTACAAAGTGTTATAACAAGTTGCTCAAGTACACTCCGGCCGCAAAAAAAATCACGGCCTCCGCGGGACCGCCTACACTTCGTTTCGGCTGCCCCTTAGCAAGGCGTTATGTGTGAAAAGGAGAGCACACTTTGAAACCAATCATCATTGGCTCCTTAGTGGTGTTGTTAATATCAACAGTTGCTTTGGGTGCATCACATGCCTTTGGATGGAGTTCACTCGGCTACGGAGCATGGCTTTCAATGGTTATTGGGTCTTTTATAGTTTCAGCTAGAGAGCCAAAACATAGTTTTTTGTACTCCATACTCTTGGCTGTGCCTGCATCACTTATCTTCGCTGGTATTAATTATTTATATGGTGTTCTGGGTGTACCAGTAGACTTTGCTGGAATTAGGGGAGCAATAATAGTTGTTGGTATGGCTCTACCGATATCAATTATTTTATGTGCAATTGGGGGAGGACTTGGGCATGCATATACACATAACAAGTAACAGCAGTCGATCGTCGCTGCGCTCCTCCAACTGTGTTAGGCGTTACAAGTCAAAAGGCTTTTGAAAGTAAGTTCAGTTTTAATCAGGTAATTCCTGCTACTAGTTAGCAGTCAGCATCAAGGAATGTGCTGTTTCTTCTCTCAATCATTCCGTTCTTGGTGCTGTTAGAAAGTTTGTAGCTTCGGCACCGTCATCTTTATTTTTAGGTGTGCCATAGCTATAGATTGCAGTAGTAGCTAGTGGGCTGCATTAGCTTTAAATTAATCAATTCAACGCGTCAGGAGTGTTTAAATGGTTATGGAGTGTTGCCGTGTAACAAGCAACAGCATCCGATCGTCGCTGCGCTCCTTCGGCTGTGTTGGGCGTTATGCACCTATGGATAGATACAATAAATGAAAATTTTTGCTGCATTAGTAGAAGCAGTAGTAGGGATTGTCGTAGCAATTCTTGAGGCAATAGTAGGCCTTTTCATTGAGGGAGCAGCTTCGCTTGGAGCTGGAGAGTTATTTCTTCTTGTCTTGGTTTGCCTAGCTGAGCTTTGTTTATGGCTTTTGTTAGCTGTAGTAGAACTTATAGTGTCCCTTATTAAATGGCGTAAACCTAGGAAAGTAGAAAAGCCAATAATCTGGAGACCAAAGAAATTAAAGCAAAGCTCGGAGAAGAGCGATGCATAACAAGAAAAGGCATCCGACGCATACTGCGCGGCTGCTTTAGGCGTTAGCTGTGTGAGAGAAAATGGAATTACCTCGAAATTTCACGGGTTACGACACAGGAAGGCTGCCATTTAAAAGCTTCCAAGCATTCTGCTTCAGCTTGCAGGGTTATGGTGCTCTAAATGTTTTAGAAGTGTTCGATTATGATTACCCGAAAAATTATTATGCTGCACTAGTCAGTGATAGGGATAACGAGTTTTATATTCTCCAAAATTGTTTTGTTCCTTTAACTGCTTTTGCCCTCAAAGAGGCCGACGAGTTTATATTCATTGATAAACCCAGCATCGAAAATGCAGCAAGTAATTTGTGCGAAGTTAGGCGTTTTTTATCTAGATCTGAATTAACTGCTAACGTTGAAACTGCAAATTTACAGCAATTAAGCAGTAATGAAATGAAAGAGGTGAAGTATTGGCTTCCTGACACTATTGGTGGAGTAATTTTTTCATGGTATTTCGATTAGCAGCTAACAAGAAAAGCCATCCGACGCATACTGCGCGGCTGCTTTAAGCGTTGGTATGACTCCCGCTGTCAAGTACAGGCACACTGATTTCTGCTTTATCTGTTAAGCCCTTCTTTCAATTAAAGTGAGTGAGCGCATCGAATGAGGCCGGTAATTTCGTCGGTTTTCATGCTGGTATTCGTGGGAGTCATTATATCTAGTTTGAATGGATAAACTCTCCCCCCCCCCAATTATGACGAAAGTCTTGTTATTTCAGATGATTTTGGGGTAACTGTGATTGAGCTAAGACAGCAACGACTAAGATACAGTCATCTTCTTTGGTGAAATAAGCCGTGTGTTTTCCAATCGGGAAATAAAAGCCATTGGGATATATTTCGTCACAGCTTCTTCCTAAACCTGGATTATCAGCGAGCATTTGAAACCCTGATAGCAAAGTGTCTTTGTAGTTGAGCCACTGTAATTCAGAAAAATTCTCAACAGTGTAGTTTTTTACTTTGCGCAAGTGAGATTGAGCTAAGTTACTTAGCTTGTATTGGTTCTTTTGCATTAGTTAGTTACAGCGAATTTAGAAAGGTTTCGCCATCAACAGTGCTTCCATTATTCAAGTCTTCTTTAGCTGACTTAAAGCAGTGTTTGAGGTATTCAACTTTCATAGCTTCTAGCTCTTCAAAGTCACGAATGGACATTACAACGACAGTATCTTTACTGTTTTTGCTGATTTTCACAGGCTCTCGTTGTGCGCTTAGAAGTAGTTCGCCAAAATTTCGTTTGGCATCATTCGCTGTTAACGTATGCATCGTTAGTTCCCAATTGAGTATACAATTGGATTATAATTTATCGCATGAAAAGTTCAATTTAATTAAATCGTGCGATTTTGGTGAAATGCAAGCTAGCAAACAGCTCAAGAGTGATTGGTAACGTGTTCCATTTTGTACTAAGCGTTGAGTTTAGTGATTAGGGCAGTTTTCGATATTGCGTTGCTAACCCTATTAGAAGGGCATTACAAGTCAAAAAGCTTTTTAAGGTAATTTTCGTTTCAATCCGATAACAAGAAAAACTACACACTATAAAAGCCAGTTGGTATTACTCTGCACAGCGGCATTCACATCTAAGGAATTGCAAGTTTTATGCTAGAAATTCTAGAAGCTGTAATCAAAGGCCTCGGTCTTCTTTTAAGACTCGCTATTGAGGGCGGGGTACTGTTAGATATGAGCCTGTCAGCTACAGGCCGGTATTCTATAAAAGCGGTGTATCCCCCACATTGGAATAAGCAGGTTCGCTATGGCGATGCGGTAGAGCGTTTAGTCGGGGCTGTTATATGGT
Source organism: Neptuniibacter sp. QD48_55 (assembly GCF_047778115.1). GTDB lineage: Bacteria > Pseudomonadota > Gammaproteobacteria > Pseudomonadales > Balneatricaceae > Neptuniibacter. The sequence continues at coordinate 1,745,100 of NZ_CP180555.1, forward strand.
GCATTTCGGCTTACGTTCTTTATTCGCTATAAGGCCTTATAACTTTTTAGATGAAAACTTAAAAATAAACACCCGTCCCGTAAACAGATTTATTCTTCGCTTATAATCGGTATACCAACCGTTAAACATCAACGTTAGTGATTTGGATTTATGTATGCCTCAACATGAACAAGCAACTTGCCCTAAATGCGGTTCATTGTTTGAGTGCAAGGTCGGCACATATTTTATTTGTGATTGCAGTGAGATCCATCTAACAAGGGAGCAGGCTGGTTATTTGGCTAAAAGATGGGATGAGTGTTTGTGTTGTAAATGCCTAAACGAGTTTAAAGAAAGTTGGGATAACATTCCCGATTCTGAAAAATAAACAGAGCCCTTCATATTGATAGATTTCTGTTAGAAATATTAAGGAAAAAGATGATCATTAGAGAGATGAAAGAGGGCGATATCGAGGGCGTAAGTCATGTCTGTTTAGACGCTTTCTCTGACTCGGTTGCTGGATCATTGTCTGATGAAGGGATCGCAACTTTTGTGGCAATCGCGTCATCAGATGCTTTTGTCGAGAGGATGAAAGCAGATAATCGTATACTCGTCGCAGAAGGTAAAAACAGTGAAATATTAGGGGTGGTAGAGCTAAAGGAAGGCCGCCATATTGCGATGTTATTTGTTACACCTAGTCAGCAAAAAGGCGGGATTGGTCGGAAATTAATTATTGCTGCGTTGAAATATGCGAGATCAGAAACCGTAACTGTCAGTGCTTCATTACCTTCAGTGCCTGCTTATCAGAAATATGGTTTTAAGCTTAAAGGGGATGTGGGAGAGTTGTCAGGTTTGGTTTATCAACCTATGGAAATATTGATTAATCAATAAGTTAGGTCTTGTTTGTAACGCTAATAATCACTTCATAAGCCTCTCTTATCTCATTAAATTTTACCTTGCAGCCACCTTTGTCGGGATGATGTTCTGAGGCTAATTTTCGGTATTGTGTTTTGACCGACTGATAATCGCTATCTTCAGTTAGACCTAAAACATCAAGAGCATCCTGATAGTGATCTTGATTTAAATAACGGGTCCAAAAACTATCGAGTAGTTTGTTAACCGATTCCTCGTTACTTGATGTGAACTCATCCCAATCCAGATAGTACTCTCTGACTGCTTGATCTGACTCTAGCGACACTTCGTTTTGATTGCTGTTTTCGGTTTTGATAAGGCTGATCTCTAATGCAGAGATAGTCAGGGTTAAGCCTTGATCCCAAAATGTGGATTGTAGGGTATAGAGCGCATTCATTATCAGGAAATGCTGCCTAAACAGGGCCAAGTCACTACCTGATGGTGCATCTTCTCCGAAATCATCAGCGTTGAGATCTAGAGCTTTTAACAACTCATATTCACTTAAGCTGCTTTCGGACTGTCTAAGGATATCTTCTATGGGAGTTACTAGTGGGTTGCGATGCATAATTCAGTAGTTTTGCTGATGATCCACTCAGCTTATCGGCGTAGGATGAGGATTACCAGTCGAGAATATTTCATGCATATATAAGCTCGATTGGCTTTTACCCAAGTATCGGTAAGCGTAAAATACTGCCTTGCAGTTTAGTAACCAGGAATAACAAGAAATATGAATCTGGCAGATCAAGTTCAAGCGCTATACGCAAAATATGGCGCTTTAAAAGGCATTACAATTGAGATTCATAAGCAGCTTGTTGCGATCGCAGTAAAAAACGAAGCCGCCTCGGCCACCGTTTTTTTGCAAGGGGCGCAAGTTGCTGAGTACAGCCGAATAGGGGAGCAACCTGTTTTATGGCTGGGCCAAGAAAACGATTTTAAAGCCGGTAAATCTCTACGTGGTGGTGTACCTATCTGTTGGCCATGGTTTGGAGATCTATCAAGAAATCCAGATCAAGTTAAAGACCAAGTTAATGATGCGGAACCACCTGCTCACGGCTTTGTACGATCTCAGGATTGGGAGCTATTAGCTGTCGATTTGATCGATAGTGAAACGACTCGATTAACGCTACAGCTCGAGGTTTTGCCTACAGAGATTTGGCCTTATCCTGCTGTTCTTCGTTTGACGGTTAGTGTAGGTGTCGAATTAGAATTAGAACTCAAAGTTAAAAACTTAGGTTCGGATGCCTTTAGTTATACCAGTGCTTTGCACAGTTATCTTCAGATTGGTCATGTCAGTGAGACTGCTATCGAAGGGTTAGAAACTGTTGAGTACATAGATACGCTTGAGGATTGGCAGGTTAAGCAATCTAATTCTGCCATTGGTATTTCGGCTGAAACAGACCGTATCTACCCAAATATCCCAGCTCAGGTTGCTATCAAAGACAAGCAGATGCGTCGTCAGATTCTTATGAGTGCTGATAACCTTCCTGACATGGTGGTTTGGAACCCTTGGATTGATAAGAGCAAACGTTTAAGCCATTTTGCTGATAATGACTATGAGAATATGGTCTGCTTAGAAAATGCTTCTGTTCTCGATAATGCGGTTGAACTAGCGCCCGGGAGTGATTCAATTAGCAAAGTTTCGATCCGTTCCGTTCGTCTGTAACCCTATAGATTACAGACGAAGAACACTCCCATACTCAGTACGGCTGTCATCAAGGTGTTTTTAGTTAAAAGCATCAACACGATGGCAGCTAGTGCGCCTATGATATACGGGCTGCCCAAGCTCGTTGTTAGCTCTCCTTCCTGTAAAAATACTAATGGACCTATCACGGCTGCTAGTACCGCAGGGGCCGAATAGCTAAGTAGTTCTAGCGCTTTATCATTTAGCTTTAATGGTAAGCGGGGTTCTAAAAAGAGATAGCGACTTGCGAATACAACGATCGCCATAAGCCCGAACAATAGCCAATCATTCATTTTGATTTCTCCGCTGTGCATTTAAAGAAATAGCCACTTAGCATCCCTAATATAATTGAGATCAATAAGCCTGCTTGAATCTCATGAGCTTCGCAGTACACAGATACCACCAGTGATACGCCTACACAGACCAGATAAGAGAGGTTTTTAATCATCGGGATGAGTATGGCGATAAATGTAGCGACAACCGCGAAGTCCAATCCAAGGTTAGTTAGATTGGGCAAAGCTGCGCCTGTGACAATCCCGAGAAGCGTTGCAAAGTTCCAAGCGATATAGAAGCTTAAGCCGCCACCCAAAGCATACCATCGATTAAATATACCGTTATCTTGCGTGCCATTTACGAAGAGTTCATCGGTTAACAGGAAACCGAGTGAACTGCGCCATTTAAGGGGTAGGGTCTGGATATACTGTCGCATTGCCATGCTATACAGCAGATGTCGTGAGGTAATCAGCAATGTGGTGACGAGTATGCTAAATGCTGAAGCGCCAGCTTGTAGCATACCTATAGCAACCAACTGTGAAGTGCCCGCAAATACAAACAGTGACATGGCCTGAGTTTGCCAAGCGGTTAGACCTGATTCGATCCCGTATGCGCCGACTAATATGCCCCAAGGCAGCACAGCGACAATAAGGGGTAACATCGCAACCGTGCCTTTAAGGAAGGATTGCTTAGGGTTTAATGGAATTTTTACCTGACTATTCACTTTCACGCTCTTTCTTATGTTGAGCGATAAAGATAAATATTCAGTGGTTGTGAGTCTTGTACGGGATTGCTGCGTGTTTGTGATGCTAGTTTCTTATCTGCCGAGCATATTGACCCGGCGTTACACCGATAGTGCGTTTGAAATGACGGTTAAGATGGCTCTGATCGTGAAAGCCTGCTTTTAAGGCGGCATCCAATAGTTTGTCGCCTTGAGCTATAAAACGTTTACTAAGCCGTACACGGGATTGTATTTGATAAGCATGAGGAGGGAGCCCGTAGAACTTTTGGAACTGTCGCACTAGATGAAAAGCACTGATGCCCGCAAGTTTGGCTAGATCTTCTAAAGACACATCAGCTTGAGGGTGATCATCGAGGTAGTTTTTTACCAAAGCGACTCGGGATTTAGCATCAGCCTGTTCAGGTATCTCTGTGCTGCATTTACCATGACGCTGCATCAACTTGAGTAATGCGTTGTATAACAGTGTCTCGCGTAGCAAACGGTTATCAGAGTGTTGTAGGTGATATAGTGCTAGACGAAACAAGCCAGCAAGCTCTGGATCTTTAACGACAGGTTCCGAGAAATAGACGGAGCCGCTGATATTTAGGCCCGCTTCTTTAGCAATGCTGGCTAATTGATCAGGTAGTGGGTAGATCGCTTTATAAGACCAGCCACCTTCAGCTGCGGAGTGTCCATCGTGTACTTCGTCATGATTAACTAGGATGATACTGTCTTGAGGCGCAACGTGGTTGGCACCATTTCTAAGAAAGCGCTGAGCACCTTCCTCAATCACACCTACCGTATAGCCCTCATGGCTATGCCTAGAGAAATTCTGGCGCTCATAGGACGCTTCTAGCATCTCTAATCCGCCGAGTTCATCTTCTATATGGTAGTTAGCGATCTCTTTTTTGCTCATGGCTACATTCTAGCGCAAACCGTATTCCGGTTTTTGTACAAAATTGATCTTTTACGTGGGTAGAGTGGCTATAGGATTGAGAATTTATCGCGTGTTTTTAGACTAGTTTGACCATAATATCGTGAAGGACGTTTGCAGCAGCATGTAATCTTCGCGATCCATCCATCAAATGATGATAGATTTCTCGTTTGCAAAGCATCTCTGTGGTGACTTCGCCTTGGAAGAGTTCTTGTAAGCTGTGTCTATACAGTCTTTCTATACGTCTATGAGCATGCCGGGCAATTTGCGCATCTTTCTCGCTACCAGCAGGATAGGTAGACAGTCCTCCAAAACCTCTCTCTAAGGCTTCGCAACCCGTTAAAAGCTCTTCAAGAATTCTCACCATCTGTTCGTCGGGCTCAACGCCTAGATCGAGCATCTCATTTATGGTGCTTTTACAGTGCGTAATGATCCAATCTAACGCAGCTATTGCACGGTAGATATCTTCGCGATCGATAGGAGTAGAAAATGCCCGGTTCAACTGGTGCAAGTTACGAATTTTGAGCGCGTCCGCTTGGTGCTCATCTGCTGCTAATACCTCAGCAAGATAGGGATTAGGGCTTTTCATATATTGATAGAGGTTTCGTATCGTTACCGTTACCAACGTACATTGCTCGGTTAGAAGTAAGAAAAAATCAGGTGGCGTAGGGACAATCCTATTAAGGAGTTTACGAAAGAGGTTTTGTTTACTCTGATCGCTCATATCCAATCCTTTTCTATATTAAAGCAAGCTTAGTAAGGCTCAGTACGCCATAACTAATAATGGAGACTATGCCAGCACCAGGTATGGTGATTAGCCAAGTGATGCCGATCTCTTTAGCCTTTGTCCATCTAACGGCTTTAGCTCTCTCTGCCGCGCCTATACCCATAATAGATGAGGAAACTACATGGGTGGTCGATACTGGCGCGCCAATCATTGAGGCCAAAAAAATAACGCCTGCAGATGAGGCTTGAGAGTTAAAGGCATGTAGGGGCCTAATTTTGTAGATTGAGAAGGCTAGGGTTCTAACGATTCGCCAGCCTCCAAGTAGCGTGCCTAATGTAATAGAGATGGCACAAACTAGGATGACCCAAAATGGCACTACAAATTCCGTGATCTCACCGCTCATTAGTAAGCAGAGGGTTAATACACCCATACTTTTTTGGGCATCATTAGCGCCGTGAGAGAAGGCTAACCCTGCGGTAGTGAACCATTGAGCGCCCCTTAATTCACGATTGATCAAAGGGCTGGCTGCTCGCAATAGATACAGGGTGATTCGTTGCAGTAAAAAGCCTATCCAAAATCCTGCTAAAGGGGATATAAACAGTGCTAGCAGCACCTTAGTAACGCCAGTGATCTGTCCTTGGGCTAATTGTGAAAAACCCCAGAGTACATGTTCTGGCCCGGCTGATACGACAACCGCCCCAACTAAACCACCAACCAATGCGTGTGACGAAGACGAGGGTAGGCCTCTATACCAAGTAAACAGATTCCAAACTGTGGCAGCTAATAAGCCGCAGATCACTAATGAGAGAGATAGATTGTTTGGGAGATCATCTAACGTCACGAATTTACCAATGGTGTTTGCGACTGCCGTACCGCCAAGCATAGGCCCCAAAAAGGTGAATGTGCCTATGACTAAAATAGCTTGTAGAGGTGTCATTGCATGCGAAGCGATCACCGATGCGATCATATTGGATGCGTCGTGAAATCCATTGGTGAGGTCGAAGACTATAACAATGGCTGTCGCAACTATGAGGAATAGCCAAATTTGATCCATCTAATTTGCTGACTCCCATTAGCTTAAGATTTTTGTAGGCTAATAACTTAATAGTAGTCAGAGAATGGATTTATGGATTTGAAAAGGGCAGGAGAATTTAGTGCATGATCAGAAAACCCATTCCCAAAAGTATGGGAACGGGTTTATGAGTTGAAAATTAGGATAACGCTATACGTTAACAACCCACTTTAGTTTTTTCTCTATAGCTTGAATCATCAGGCCAGCAACGTCTTTACCGGTTGCGCCTTCGATGCCTTCCAAGCCCGGAGAAGAGTTTACCTCTAACAGTAAAGGACCTTTCGCTGAACGAATGATATCTACGCCAGCTACTTTGAGGCCCATAGCCTTAGCTGCTTTAATAGCGATCTTCTTCTCATCTGATGTTGGAACGATAAGGCTCGCTGTACCACCCTGATGGATATTAGCTCTGAATTCGCCAGGTTCAGCTTCACGCTGAATCGAAGCCACAACTTTACCATCCACTACAAAGCAGCGGATATCTTTGCCATTGGCTTCTTTTATAAACTCCTGAACGAGAATGTCGGCCTTAAGGCTCTTGAATGCATTAATAACACTCTCTGCGGCTTTCTTGGTTTCAGCGAGTACAACGCCTTTACCTTGAGTACCTTCAAGCAACTTAATGATCAGTGGTGCGCCACCAACCATGTTGATCAGATCATCCGTTTCTAGCGGTGAGTTAGCAAAGCCCGTGATCGGAATATCAATCTTGCTCTCGAAGAGGAGTTGTAGGGAATGCAACTTATCGCGAGATTGAGTAATAGCCCCAGCGGTATTTAGACAATACACACCCATAGATTCAAATTGACGTGTCAGTGCGCAGCCATAGAAGGTCATGCTTGGGCGTATCCGTGGGATAATTGCATCAAGGTCGTTGAGTACCTTGCCGCCACGATAATGAACCTCTGGATTTTCAGCATCCATCTTCATATAGCAGTGCTTGATATTCAGGAACACCATTTCGTGACCGCGCTCTTCACCTGCTTCCATAATCCTACGATTACTGTAGAGATTTGGGTTGCTAGCTAGTACGCCGATTTTCATGCCTTTTTTAGGTGGTTTTTTGCTTAGATAGAGTTCTTTCAACTCATCATCTGCAATATCACCTAAACAAAAAGAATCTTCTGGATCTACTATCAGCTTACCCGACATCGCTTCACGGCCTAGTAGCATGCGATAGCCCATCGCATCTCGATTGGTCAGGGTAAGTTCAACATCCCAGCTTTGATCGCCAATAGCTAAGCTTGTTTTGATTACATAGCGTTTTTCCGATGTGCCGCTAGAGCTTTTAACGCTCCTGCGATCATAAACAGGCGCTTCACAATGAACTACTGTCTTGCGATTGTCCTGCAATGGGCATACATCAAACCTAACCCAAGCAACGCCATCTCGTTGAAATTGTTGGATATTTAAAGCATGGATTGCAGATGTTTTGGCACCAGAGTCGACTCTGGCTTTGATTGCAGGAACGGCAAGTTGAGGGAACTTGCACCATTCTTCAGCGCCACAGATGTTCTTTTCGATTGTCACTCATTTGATCCTTGGTTAAGGCTATTACCTTTGGTATATGAGTGTAATAGGGCGAATGCTTTAATCAAGAGCAAATCTGTTTTTGTGGGGTTTATATGCAAATTTCAGAAGATATTAGAGTGGATCTGAAAGGACAAAGGCCTAGCGAATACTAGGCCTTAGAGAATTTATTCAGCGGTTAGCTTTTCTAGCTGTTTAAACTCTTTAATACCACTGATCTGATCTTCTGCGTGGTGGTTAACATATAGCACCGTTGTGTCACCGCTGGCACAGATCTTCTCAATTAACGCGAGTACGAGCTGACGGTTAATATCGTCGAGGCCTAAGCAAGGCTCGTCGAGGATTAATAAAGTAGGGTGCTTAACCATTGCGCGAGCGATCAACAACAAACGTTGGTCACCAAAAGAAAGCTGGTTGTATGGTTCGTTGGCTCGATCTTCCATGCCTAGTAGGGCTAGCCACTGGTCTGCGACTTCTTTCTGTTTATCGGTACTCTTTGTGTACATACCGATACTGTCGTGGAAGCCGGAGATAATGGCGTTTCTAAGGCTGATGCTTACACGGTATTCCCACTGCAGAGCAGTAGATACATAGCCGATATATTGCTTGATCTGCCAGATGGTTTCACCGTTGCCGCGTTGCATACCGAATACAAATATATCGTTGGTATAGCATTGTGGGTGGTCACCGGTAATTAGGTTGAGCAAACAAGTCTTACCACTGCCGTTAGGCCCGCTTAGTTGCCAGTGTTGCCCAGGCTTAATGGTCCAGTTAAGGCCATCAATAACTTTTGAATCTGCGTAGGCAATTTTAATATCCGTTAAACGCACCAGCGGATCTTCTGGATTCAGTGCTGGTGGACGATCGGATTCATCTGTAGGTGGCACAGATAGATCAGTCGTTTTCAGGTGTAGCAATTGATACAGGTCGTCGTAAGCCTGTTTGTCGTTAATATCAACCGTGTGATGAAGCTCGCCTTTGTCGGTATAAGCAACATGGGTGATGAAGTCCGGCATTTCATCAAAACGGTTTAATACCAGAATCATGCCCATTGAATCGATCTTGCTTGCTAGCAGGTCGTGTAGCAGCTTCATAGAGTCAGCGTCTAGACCATCGAAAGGCTCATCCAGAATGATGAGGTCTGGATTATTCGCTAGGGCGCGAATTAGCATGATCTTACGCGTTTCACCTGTTGAGAGCTTTCTGAAACTACGATCGAGCATATGTTCTAGTTTGAACATGCTAACAAGTTGATCGAGTAAGTCAGCATCAAATTCTGGGTAGATCGCTTTACCTTCTTCCAGAATTTCTCTTACCGGTGTGCCTTCACTAATAACATCCATGATATCGGCATCGTCTTTCTTTAGCTCTCGGGCAATCAGTTCTGCCTGAGCTTCAAAAGAAACAAGTTCAACATGTTTTGGTAGGCCCGAGATAGTCCCACTGACTTTATCGCCTGCACCGGCCAAGATTGCAGATAGGGCAGACTTACCGGAACCGTTGGTGCCAGTAATCACCCAATGTTGGTTGGGTTCAATCGTCCAATTGATGTTGTTGAGCGTGAAAGACTCACCAAATTCTGCCGTGTAATTCTCAATCTTAATGCTGTTCATAGTCTCTATTATGCGGATCTATCGATTGGGTTTTATAGGGATTTGTTACGGAAAAGGCTTAAATTTAGCTAAAAAAAAGCCAAGGCAAAGCCTTGGCTTTAATTTTCTTACAAGAAAGAAAATGTACAAATATCAGATAATTATACGATCTTCTTCATGTCAGACATGTGACCACGTAACACTTGACCGATCGCTTCAACTGGGTGAGAGCGTAGCGCTTCGTTAACTTCAATTAGGCGAGCGTTATCTACGCCAGTATCAGCAAGGTCTAGACCTTTACCGATAACATCAGTTTTGATGTCTTTCATGAAGTCGCCTAGTAGTGGTAGGCAAGCGTGGTTGTATAGGTAGCAGCCGTACTCAGCAGTATCAGAGATAGTTGCGTTCATTTCGTAAAGCTTCTTACGTGCGATTGTGTTAGCAATCAGCGGAGTTTCGTGTAGAGACTCGTAGTAAGCAGATTCAGCGATGATGCCTGCAGCAGTCATAGTTTCGAATGCTAGTTCAACACCCGCTTTAACCATTGCAACCATTAGGATACCGTTGTCGAAGAACTCTTGCTCAGAGATCTCTACGTCGCCTGCTGGAGTCTTCTCGAAGTTAGTCTCAGCAGTTTCTGCACGCCAGCCTAGAAGATTCTTGTCGTCGTTCGCCCAGTCTTCCATCATCACGCGAGAGAAAGTACCGTCGATGATGTCATCTTGGTGCTTGTTGTAAAGTGGGCGCATGATAACTTTTAGCTCTTCAGAAAGATCGAATGCTTTGATCTTAGCTGGGTTAGATAGACGGTCTAGCATGTTAGTCACGCCGCCGTATTTAAGAGCTTCAGTGATTGTTTCCCAACCGTACTGGATAAGCTTAGATGCGTAACCAGCGTCGATGCCTTCTTCAACCATTTTGTCGAAGCAAAGGATAGAACCAGTCTGTAGCATACCGCAAAGGATAGTCTGCTCACCCATAAGGTCAGACTTAACTTCAGCGATGAAAGAAGACATTAGAACGCCTGCTTTGTGACCGCCAGTACCTACAGCGTAAGCTTTAGCTAGTGCAAGACCTTCGCCTTTAGGATCGTTGTCTTCGTGTACAGCGATAAGCGTAGGTACACCGAAACCACGAACGTATTCAGCACGTACTTCAGAACCTGGGCACTTAGGAGCAACCATGATTACTGTTAGGTCGTCACGGATCTGCATACCTTCCTCAACGATGTTGAAACCGTGAGAGTAAGATAGGCAAGCGCCTTCTTTCATTAGAGGCATCACAGCTTCAACAACAGGTGTGTGCTGCTTGTCTGGAGTAAGGTTAAGAACTACGTCAGCAGTTGGGATTAGTTCTTCGTAAGTACCAACAACGAAACCGTTCTCTGTAGCGTTTTTCCAAGACTGACGCTTTTCAGCGATTGCTGCTGGACGTAGAGCGTAAGAAACGTCTAGACCACTGTCACGCAGGTTAAGACCCTGGTTTAGGCCCTGTGCACCACAACCGATAACAACCATTTTTTTGCCTTTAAGAGCTTCAACGCCATCGCTGAACTCATCCATAGACATAAAACGACATTTACCCAGCTGTTCTAGCTGCTCACGCAGTGGAAGCGTGTTGAAATAGTTCTTAGACATTTCTACATTCCGTAATAAATAAAAAGTCGGTTAACCGACATGTTTGTTATAGCGCTACTCTAAAAGATAAAGGGTATCGCGTAAAATGATATATATGGTTTGCTCTGTTGCGTTTCTTGCAACGATTAATCCCATACAAAGTGAGGCAATAATAGCGCTTTATTTACAGGTATCCAGTTTAAATAGATGAAAACTGTTCCTGATCACCAAATTTGGCCATAACTGTATGTTTAATAGGCAAAAAGTGGGCTTATTACGATTAATTTTGCATATGCGTGAAATAGTGCTTGCTAAAGGGTCAGGGGATCTATAATATTCGCGCCACATTGATGCGGGGTGGAGCAGCTTGGTAGCTCGTCGGGCTCATAACCCGAAGGTCGTTGGTTCAAATCCAGCCCCCGCTACCAAATTCAGATTTAGCCGATTTAGTTAACGCTAAGTCGGTTTTTTCGTTTCTAAACCTCGTTCAAATCATTTAGTTACTGTCCTGCCAAAAATACCGGCTGTCGATAAGCCCCCCAATTGCCATGACTTTCTTCAAAACGACCTGGTAAGGGTTCACCACAGCCAACACAACAGCCAGATTTAAGATTCCACTCTCCTAGCTGATACCAATCTCGTTCAATTAAACGTAATCCGCAGTTGTGGCAGTAGGTTGAGCTACCAGAAGTGTCATGCACGTTACCCGTGTAAACATACCTCAGTCCGTTTTTCATCGCTATATCTCGTGCACGCGTAAGAGTTGATGCAGGTGTTCGGTCTTTGTCTCTCATTTTCCAATCAGGGTGAAAAGCAGAGAAATGTAGTGGGATGGCGGGCCCAAGATTGTTGTAAATCCATTGGGTCATTGCCTCGATCTCTTCATCGCTGTCATTTTCGTCAGGAATAAGTAGGGTTGTGATCTCAAACCATACTGAGGTTTCATTATGAAGGTAGAGAAGAGTGTCGAGTACGGGGGCTAGGCTGGCTCCACAAATCTTTTTGTAGAAACGTTCTGAAAATGCTTTTAGGTCTATATTTGCGGCGTCCATATGCTCAAAAAAACGAGGGCGCGCTATATCGGTAATATAACCCGCGCTAACTGCAATAGAGTTAATTTGATATTCATGGCATGCAATCGCAACATCTTCAGCGTATTCGAGAAAGATGACTGGATCATTATAGGTATACGCGATTGAGCGACAATGGTGTTCCTGACAGTATTTTGCTAATTGTTCTGGGCTGGCTGCATCGGCAAGCCTATCCATCTCTCGGGCTTTGCTCATATCCCAATTTTGACAAAACTTACAGGTGAGGTTGCAACCGGCTGTACCGAAAGATAATACTGGAGTCCCTGGTAGGTAATGATTTAGTGGCTTTTTCTCTATGGGGTCTATACAAAATCCACTCGAGCGCCCATAAGTGTATAGGCGCATCCGGCCACCTTCATTACCACGTACAAAACAGAGACCACGTTGTTCGTCTGATAACTTGCATAAACGTGGGCATAGATCACATTGAATTTTGTTTTGATCAAGTTCATGCCAGAACCCCACTTCAATGACACTCATACTGGGTTCCTATTTGGGTAATTAATCGCTGATGTTTTAAAAACTTTCGTAACTTATTTCTATACTTGAAGAGTAGGACGGCCCGTGAAAGTTAGCAATCAAACGACCTTCATGGGCTCTTGTTAAATGGGATATACCACGAGAAGCTTATGAATACTCGTCAGCCAGCCGTGTCCGGTTTGTTTTACCCAGATGATGCTAGAGAATTGGCATGTGAAGTAGATACTTTATTAAGGCAAGAGCAGAGAGAAGTGGTCCCGAACTTAAGAGCTCTAATAGTCCCTCATGCTGGATATATTTATTCAGGAAGTGTTGCGGCCGCAGCTTATAGTTGTATCCCTCAAGATGCACTGTTTAAGTACATTTTATTAATCGGGCCAAGCCATCGAGTGGCATTTCAAGGTATGGCTGTTCCTTTGGCTGATCAATTCAATACTCCACTTGGTAACATCGCTATCGCTACGGATAGAGTCAGTGAATTAGTTGATAAAGGCTTAGTTAGATACAACGACCTTGCGCATAGGCAAGAGCATAGTCTTGAAGTCCAGTTACCATTTATTCAGCAAATCGACATTCAAGCGGATTTAATTCCCGTCGTAGTTGGAAATGCAACTGCAAGTGAAGTCGGCAAGATAATCTTGCCTGCATTACAAGATTCAGAGGTACTCACCGTTATCAGTACGGACTTGAGTCATTACCATTCTTACGTTCAAGCTAAGTTAATCGACGAAAACACCAATAAACGAATTATTGATGGTGATACTGATATCACAGGTAATGAAGCTTGCGGATACATGGGCCTTAATGGTTTATTGTTGGCATTAGCTTCCACTGACTTAAAACCACATCTATTGCAAACCAGTAACTCTGGAGACAGCGCGGGGGATAAGGCTCGTGTCGTAGGGTACGGAGCTTATGCCATCTACTGAATTCAGTCACGAACAGCAAAAGTTGATGATTGAAATTGTTCAAGATTCAATTGCATCAAAGCTTGAATTACAGTCAAAAAATGAGCCCATAGATTATGATTCAATTTCAAAACAGTTATGGCTTAACAAGCCAGCTGCAACATTTGTAACTTTGTCTATCAATGGCGAGCTACGAGGTTGTATCGGCACATTAGAAGCACGACGGTCTTTACTCAAAGATTTACAGAGCAATGCAGTGAACGCAGCCTTTTATGATTCTCGTTTTGAGCCTGTTTCTGTAAGTGAATATGAGGCGCTTTCTATACATATCTCTGTTTTAACGGCTCCAGTAGAATTAAGCGTATTAAACGAGAAAGAACTGCTTGGTTACTTAAGGCCGGGAATTGATGGACTAATAATTGAAGAAAGAGGCCATCGCGCCACTTTTCTACCTCAAGTGTGGCAGCAGTTATCTACGCCACTTTCATTTCTGCAGAGATTGAAGTTAAAAGCAGGTTTGCCGATAGATTACTGGAGTGAATATATGCGCTTTTATACCTACCAGGCGATAGATGTGCTTGATCATGATAGACACGTCAGAAATTAATAGTTTAGATAATCATCACTTTGGTTTTGTCGTTGTTGCTTTAGCTCGGTAGCAGCCGCTGCTTTTTGGAGCTTTTCGTCACTCCACATTGATACTTCGGAAGGTTTCATGCCTTTTGAGACCATAGTGCCGTCACCCGGACGTGTTATTTCTACCTGTCCATGTTCGTTCTTGATGTAAACCCCTTTACCTTCCAGCATGGTTACATCAAGTGAATCGGAGAAGATCATACCTCCCCAGAACTCTGTACCACGTACACCAATGGTTGCAACGGGGGTGTGGATTTCGAATTTAGGCTGTTTTTGCTTACCAATTGATCCGGTTAAGGTTCTAAATGCACCTTTTAGCATTTTAAAACTAACATCCGAGGTTTGGGCTTTTTTATCAAATTGATATTTGGAGAGCTCAAATTGGGTGTTTTCGGCCAGAGATATAGTTGTTTTATCAGCTAACTTGATCAAAATCTTACTACCAACAGGGGTGATTAAAACGTCTTCAATAAATAGGGGATCATTCCTTTTGATGAAAAGATGCTGATTCTGCCGTTCTACAAGTGGTTTTCCTTGGATAAGCACAACCTTACCAATTTCATTATTGGCAGCCACAGGATTGGAAATAAAACAGAATAATAAAAAGAGAATGCGTGAAAAATTGGACAGAAGTGACATCTTTATGCTCCATGCTCTTTGAATCAGATAAACACAAGGTACTTAGGGTTAATTGTGACATCAATTCTGTAGATGGCAATTGAGTCACCATTTTTGATCTTGCCATAACGTAAAGTTTCTCCTTTTAATGACACCAATTTATTTCTTGCCTCAAGACATTTTCGTAACTGAATTTACTCGAAACAGCATACAATTTTTGTAGTTATTTTTTGTGTTACCCTCTGTTAGTTCAAAAAATTACTTAGCAGTTAAGAATGGAATCGTAACTATGGTCATAATCCCAACCGAGAAGAAATTTGATTGGCGAAGACCGCCTTTTGTGCTGTTTTTCTTGGTTATATTGAATGTCGTTGTGTTCTTCTTCGCGCAAGATAAAGACGAAGAGATGCATCAACGATGCACTTTCTCGCTACTCAGAGCTCCAGTATTTCGATGCTGAGTGGGATATGTACCTAAATTACCTCAAAGAAGATGGGGTCGCTGATCAGCAGATAGCCGAATACCAGAATCTACATCAATCAGGGAAGACACTTGAATTAAGTTACTATTTGTTAAGTGACTTAAATTTCTTTGAATATCTGCGCTATAACCAAGTACGTTTTGATGAACCGGGCAGTGGTGATTATTGGGTCAATCGTTCTGAACTATATGATCTCATTTCTAGTACCACTATTTTTGGCCATGGTTTAAAACCAAAAGCATTTTCACCGCTTGATTTAGTGACCTTTCAGTTTCTGCATGGCGATTTATTCCACCTTATAGGCAATATATTCTTTTTAATTATTTTTGGTTTCGCCGTAGAGGCCGCTATAGGCCATCTTCGCTTCTTACTCTTTTATTTACTGGGCGGAATCGCCGGTGGCGTACTTTTCTTATTTGTTAACTCACAAAGCCCAAGTGCTTTAGTTGGAGCCTCAGGTTCAATTTCTGCGGTTATGGCAATGTATTTAGGTGTTTTCCGTTTTAGGAAGATAGAGTTTTTCTATTGGTTCTTCATCTTTGTTGGCTTCATGCGTGCGCCAGCTCTATGGGTATTAGGGCTTTATATTGCAAACGAGCTTTATCAGTTTGCCACAGTGACCGACTCTAACGTCGCTTTCATGGCGCATACGGGTGGGTTTATCGCAGGTGCATTACTTATATTTACGACAATTCTTGTTTCGCCAAAAGTACTGGATGAAGAATACCTTGAAAAAAAGGAAGACCTTGCAGAAGACGTAAAGGCGCGAGACAAGATCTACCATCTATTAGGTAAATTTTCCTTTAAAACAGCTATTTCAGCCATTGATGAGTTTGAAGAAAAGTACGGTTCTGATTTTGAACTGAGGCGCGTGAAGTATGAAATCCTAAAGGCACAGCATAACGATAATTATCGACTAGTGGCTTTACAACTTTTAACTTACGAAAAGCCGACTGCTGAAGAGCTCGATAAGATAGAAGAGCTGTGGCATTGCAGTTCTTTTGCTCAAGAAGAGCTTAAGAATGATGAGCTATTACAGTTAGCTTGGAAAATGGTGACACTTTCAAGTCTTAAAACTTCTGAAGAGATTTTCACCATGCTTTATAGCCGTGGCATGAAAACAGAAGAATTTAGCCACTTGGCTAGAAAGTTATCAGTAGCATTTGGTGAGAGGGAGCACGATGCCAAATGTAAACGCTATGCAACTGCTGCGGATGAGATTTACGAACGTAGCCGTCGTGGTTTATTTAATTAGTCGTTAGGGTTTATATGGATCATTGTAAATACCACCCTTTAAAAGCCTCAACTTATCACTGTAATACGTGTCATCTTAGTGTATGTGATAGTTGTGTCGATGAAACAGATGAAGATATTCGTTGCGTTCGTTGTGGTGAAAAATTAGAGAGCTTAGGTGCCGGAGCTAATATTGAGCCTTTTTGGCGCAGGTTGGATCTGGCATTTCGATATCCGATGAATACCCAAGTATTGATGCTTATTTTGGGTGCATCAGTACTCTCAGCCGTAGGCGCATTTATTGGCGGTTTGATTGGTTTTATTCTTTCTGTTTTGGTTGCTGGGGTAACGACCAAATTTAGTTTCCTTTGCTTACAGCAAACTGCTGATGGCAGTATGAAAGCACCTTTAGTCGCTGAAGCTTATAGTGGCGGCGTTAAAATGATTATTCATATCATTGCCATTTTTTTAGCCATTGGGTTGATGATGCTGGCAGTTTCGAAGACGTTTGGTGATTTCGTCACGACTTCCTTTGCTATGTTTTGGTTATTTTCACTTCCAGCAGTTTTTATTAACTATGCGCGTTTTGAAAGTATAGGCGCGGCGATCAACCCAATTGAGTTGGTTAAATTGGTGTGCAAATTAGGTCGATCCTATCTCATATTGCTTGCTTTTTTGTTGATCATGATTGCATCGGTTGCGACGCTCAATCAGCTATTTTCAGATTTCTATTTCTTTTCAAACATATTGGAAAGCATTACCTCTTATTACTATCTAATCGTGATCTTTCATCTGATGGGCTACCTATTGTTTCAGAAGCAACGTGCTTTAGGCTTTGCTAGCCGGTTTGATGAAGATGAGATGCAGATCCGGACTGACAAACTGCATTTTATGGACAAGGTCGAGGTGTTAACGAAAGAGGGGCGCTTTGAGGATGTCTCATACGAATTTAAAGAGGGTATAAAACGGTTCCCTAAAGAATTGGATATCTTTAACCGATATTTTGATTACCTCTGTGCTATTCAAAATTCAGATGATACAAGTACCTTCATGCCGGCTTATCTTGAGTGCCTTAAGCAGTCTAATCGGGAATCATTAATTCCGGTTTTGATCCAACGCGTTTATCAATATGATCCTGGCTTCAAGCTAAATGACCCATCGACTCGTCATGAGATTGCTAAACACTGTTTTGAAGCAGGAAAGCACAAGTTAACAATTAAGTTACTGAATGGTCTTCATCGTGATTTTCCTCAGTATGCAGGTAAAGTTCAGGCTTATGAGTTGATGGCTGATGCGCTAGAAGCGATGCCGGGCAAAGCGCAACAGGCTGAAAAATTCAGAGAAATGGCGGCCAAGATGGCTGCTGTGCACTGATTGCACTGGCTATTTGGAGGTATAAAAAGGAGCCGAACGGCTCCTTTTTTGCTTTTTAATTCATTCGTCGTTCAAGGCCTGCTTGAGCCATGATTCGTGTAGAGATCTCTTCAATCGAGAAGTTGGTGGTGTTGATCGTGGAGATGTTTAGCTTCTTAAACAGTCGCTCAACTTCACGGACTTCGAAATCACACTGATCTAGTGAGGCATAACGGCTATTCGGGCGGCGTTCGTGACGTATCGCAGATAGTTGGAATGGATCAATAGTCAGACCATAGAGCTTATGCTTGTGCTCCTCTAGCACTTCTGGAAGACGATTGAACTCCATATCTTCTTCGGTCAGAGGGTAGTTTGCTGCACGGATACCAAATTGCATCGCCATATATAGGCACGTCGGTGTCTTACCGCAGCGGGATACACCTACAAGGATGATATCCGCATTGGCGTATTGACGTGTACGCGCACCGTCATCGTTATCGATTGCAAAGTTTACGGAATCGATTCTGTCTTTGTAGCGAGTGCGCTCAACGATACCGTGGGATTTACCTACAGAATAATTGGAGTGAGCGTCAAGCTCGTTTTCTAGCGGCTTAAGGAAACTGGAAAAAACATCGATCTTAAAGGCATTTGATTCGGCGATAATATTCCGAATTTCTTCATTAACAACCGTATCAAAGATTAGAGGGCGAGTGCCATGTTGTTCGGCAACTTGGTTAATCTTCTGGACGGCCTCGCGAGCCTTTTCAACGTTATCTATGTAGGGAAGCGTAATCTGTTCGAATTCAATGCTATCAAACTGAGCAAGCAAACTATGCCCCAATGCTTCTGAGGTAAGACCTGTTCCGTCTGAAATAAAAAAAGCTGTTCGTTTCATTGTTTACTTACAATCTGCAACAAAAATATATGGCTGACTATACCAGATGTGGAGCAGGGTTGTGGCTCTGAAATATACTCATATTTCAAAGTCTGGTTATGATTTCATCAATAGTCTGATTGTCATCAAAATAATCCACCATATATGCGCTTTTTTCAGGGGATTTTTGCTGCTGAGTGCAGTAAGATTTGATCATTATTACAAGTAATAACTATACACCAGAGTAGGAGATATACAGTTGCAGAACTATGTACTGCGCCTAGATCAGGTAGGAATGAATGACGTAGAAAGAGTAGGTGGTAAAAACGCCTCTCTTGGAGAAATGTTACAAGAACTAACTGGCGCGAATGTAAAAGTGCCGAATGGTTTTGCAACTACGGCTGATGCCTATCGTGACTTCCTAACTCACGGCGGTCTAGAAGATAAGATTAATGCCAAGCTTAAAGAGCTTGATACTAATGATATCCAAGCATTAAAAGAGACCGGTAAGACGGTACGTGATTGGATCATGGAAGCTGAATTCCAGCCAGAACTAGATCAAGCGATCGAAGCGTACTGGGCTGATATGTCTGCTGACAACCAAGATATTGCTGTGGCGGTCCGTTCTTCTGCAACGGCTGAAGACCTTCCGGATGCTTCTTTTGCTGGTCAGCAGGAAACATTCTTAAACGTTCGCGGTCTTGCCAATGTTAAGCACGCGATCAAAGAAGTGTTCGCTTCTCTTTATAACGATCGTGCGATCTCTTACCGTGTACACCATGGTTTTGAGCACAGTGAAGTAGCACTTTCTGCCGGTATTCAGCGCATGGTTCGCAGTGAAACAGGCTCTTCCGGTGTCATGTTTACTCTGGATACAGAGTCTGGCTTTAACCATGTTGTCTTTATAACTTCCGCATACGGCTTAGGCGAAACGGTTGTGCAGGGTGCGGTTAATCCGGATGAGTTTTACGTTTATAAGCCAACCCTAAAAATGGGTGCACCAGCGATTATTCGTAAAACGATCGGTTCTAAAGCAATCAAGATGGTCTACTCTGAGCCGGGTTCAGACAATCCAGTCTCGACTGTTCAAGTCGATCAGGCTGAACGCCAGCAGTTCTCGATCGATGATAACGATGTTCAGCAATTAGCGAAGATCGCTATTGAGATCGAAAACCACTATGGCCGCCCAATGGATATTGAATGGGCTAAAGATGGCGATACAGGCGAGCTATTTGTTGTTCAGGCGCGTCCTGAAACTGTTAAGAGCCGTAGTAATCAGGCGGTGATTGAGCGTTATCTTCTTAAAGAAACTAGCCAAGTACTCGTTGAAGGCCGCTCTATCGGTCATAGAATTGGCTCTGGTAATGTGCGTATCGTCCATGACATCAATGAAATGGAAAAAGTACAGCCGGGTGAAGTGCTAGTTACTGATATGACAGACCCTGATTGGGAGCCTGTTATGAAGCGTGCTGCTGCTATCGTAACCAACCGCGGCGGTCGAACGTGCCATGCTGCCATTATTGCCCGTGAATTAGGTATTCCAGCTATCGTGGGTTGTGGTGATGCAACTGAGCAGTTTGTTGATGGTCAACTCGTTACTGTTTCTTGTGCCGAGGGTGATACGGGTCGAGTTTATGCTGGCAAACTAGATTATGAACACCAGTCCAACAGCGTAGAATCGATGCCTGATCTACCTTTCGAAATCATGATGAACGTGGGTAATCCTGATCGTGCATTTGATTTCCAGGCTCTACCAAACGCAGGTGTTGGTCTAGCGCGCCTTGAATTCATTATTAACCGCATGATCGGTGTACACCCTAAAGCATTGATCAATTTCGATCAGCAGCCACCCGCATTGCAGCAGACGATCTCTCGTCGTATTTCAGGTTACAACAGCCCTGTCGATTTCTATGTTGATCGGCTGGTTGAAGGTATTTCTACACTTGCCGCTGCTTTCTATCCAAAGAAAGTGATCGTTCGTATGTCTGACTTTAAGTCGAACGAATACGGTCATCTAATCGGCGGTGATGCGTTTGAACCAAGTGAAGAAAACCCAATGCTTGGTTTCCGTGGCGCTGCGCGATACATCTCTGAAAACTTCCGTGACTGCTTCGAACTCGAATGTCGTGCACTTAAGCGCGTACGTGATGAGATGCAGCTTACAAACGTCGAAGTAATGATCCCGTTTGTACGTACTCCAGGTGAAGCGAAACAGGTTGTAGATCTGCTAGCTGCTAACGGACTGAAACGTGGTCAGAACGGTTTACGTGTAATCATGATGTGTGAGATCCCATCCAACGCACTGCTTGCTGACGAGTTCCTAGAACACTTTGATGGCTTCTCTATTGGCTCTAACGATTTAACTCAGTTAACGCTAGGCTTGGATCGGGACTCTGGTGTGATAGCACACCTATTTGATGAGCGAGATGAGGCCGTTAAGAAACTACTTTCAATGGCGATTTCTGCATGTAAGAAGCAGGGCAAGTACATCGGTATTTGCGGCCAAGGCCCATCCGATCATCCAGATCTAGCTCGCTGGTTGATGGAGCAGGGAATTAGCACCGTATCTTTGAATCCTGATTCTGTACTCGATACTTGGTTCTTCTTGGCGAACAATCAGGAAAGCTGAAAACCCATATAAATCAAAGTGCTATTAAGGCTTCTTAATAGCGCTTTTTGCTTTTTGGAAGGCATGAAATGGTTTCAAATCAGCACTACTTACAGCCAGATAACAGCCTAGCAACAATGCAGTACCAGCCCCAACGAGATGTGCTTCACTAAACACCGCCCATCCTTCAGTTACAAAGACTGTATCTTGCATAAATATCTCAGTAACCGTTTTAACAGCGATCGCTATCAACGGTAGCCATGCGATAAAGCCTTTTTCCTCTCTTAACCATTGCCATGCTGCTAAACAGATTACAGTGTAGAGGATTCCTGATAGGCCACTGTATCGCGCTATATCGGTCAGTGGTGATAGCAGATAGATGGATAGGGTAATTAGGCTTAATAGCATTCCATATATAAATAGCTTTTGGTTACGTTTCTCTAAATACACTGCCACGGCTGTAAAGGTTATAAGATCCCAAAAAAGATGCTCTGTAGAGCTATGAACAAAATGGGCTGTAAATAAACGCCAGTATTGTTGTTGTTGTTCAGCAATTAGGGCGTAATCAAAGCAGAGCCATGAAAGCACAGGATAGAAATAACCTAGTAATCCGATGCCCAAAACACTGACGATGATAGATAAGGTGATCAGCGGTACTTTTGTTGGCTGCTCGTTAACGTTAAGAGCATGACGAGAGTCACAACCGCCCCGAAGGGCAGTTGCGATTGAGGTGAACAAATTCATGGCCATTTCAGCTCTGTTTAGCGCTTAAAGCGACGAATTTGTACTAGAGCAATGGCTACAGCGATAAAGATAACCAGCCAAGGTGATACGGCGCCGCCACCTGATCCTGAGCGTGTTGATGAAACACTCGGTCGAGTTTGGCTCTTGTTAGTCTGGTCTTGTGATTGATCAATAAACATTGGCTGTTGAGTGTCTACGCGATTCTGCTGAGCGGTAATCTGTTGTTGTGCTCGGTTTTGACGAGCGGTCTGTTCTTGTTCAACGCGTTTTAGATTAGAGCGCTCAATATTCATCGCTTTGAAGACTTCGCCTCTTACAACGATCATAGATGTGTAGTCAGTTACCAAGCCATATTCCACAGCGGTATCAACAATCGCTTGCTCAGCATCTTTGTCAGAGCCTAGGTAGTCCATCTCAGCTTGTAGCTCTTCTATTGCAGCATAAGCCCATAGGCGTTCCAATTCAGGGCTGTCAGTTGCAACTTCAGGCAGATTAAAGCTGGTTGTGTAAGTTTTCTTTTCACCATTGATTGTCCCGGTCAGTTTTACTTCTGCCTTACCCGGTTTGTAATAGTGTCCAAATAGAGTTAGCTGTTGACCGTGGTAGAGGGTATTACCAAGACGCGGTTTTACGAGCTCTTTGCTTCTTACACCATCAATCTCGATCTGAATATCTCGCATAGAAGCATGAGCCATCTTGCCTTTGGCTATCTGGAGCTGGCCGGTAATATCATCTGAGTTTGATATCTGCAAAGCAAAGCCATTAGACACCCGTGTCATCTCTTCTAGAAGAGGGCGGTTAGCACTATTACCCATGATAAAAGTGAATAGACGGGCATCATGTTGTTCTAGTAGGTCTAGAAATTTACTCTTTTCGGTCGTGCCTACATTGGCAACGCCATCTGTAACAAGAACGACTGCAGTAGTTCTATCCGAATCCAGTTGATTAATGCCGGTCTTAAGTCCCGCATAAAGATTTGTACCGCTACTTGGTTGTACCTGATCTAAACGTTGCAATGTGTCTTTAATTGTTTGCTGATCAGCAGGTAGGTAGCCCTGTGTGAAACTCTGAGCTCGATTGTTAAATAATACGATCTTGAAGCGATCATTTGGGTTTAACTGTGTTAAGCCGCTTGTAATACCTTCAATCAGGGATGAGAATTTGCCGTGCATAGAACCGGAAATATCTAGTACAAACACCCAGTCTCGACCTTGATTCATTACTGGGAGGTCGCTACCCGGTGTTAACGTCAGCTTATAAGTACCTTTGCTTGAGCCTTCTTCTTTGTACGCGAGCATATCCACGCTTGCAGGTAGGTTTTCAGCGTGACGCCAGTACAGCAATATATCTTTATCCAGGGTTGTCACAGCGCTATTGATAGGAGTTTCGGGGCTTTGAGACTCATTCTGTTCGGTCAGTTCTGCTTGCTCAAGATCTAGCTGCTTTTGGTTCAGATTGTTAGCTGAATTGATCAAGCTTGCTTGCCATTCATAGGCATTAAGTTGTTGGAAGGATGCATTCGGGTGTTTAGGCATTCTTAAGCCATCAACTGGATAGCTGGTCCTTAGCTTCACATCAAAAGAGAACTTCTCATCTACCGTTTCGTTGCGATCCCAAAAGCTCAGTTTTTGCTCGTCAACACCACCATCTTCAAGAGGGTATACGTATCGACCAATTCCAGTATCGGTCTGGGTATTCTGTAGATATACCAACTTGATTTTAACTTCCTGATTAGCCTTTACAGGAAAGACAGAGATATCGAACGTTTTGTATTGGTCTTTCTCTACGATCGCAGTTTCATTTCCCTTTTGTTTTTCCTGCTCGTAGATCTGTCGGGCACGCTGTTTCTCTACGACTTCACCTGTAACAGGTTGGCCATTAATCCAATAGCTAAATTCACCTACAGCCGCTTTATCTGGAACTGGGAAGGAGTAAATAGCTTCTAGATCAGTCGCGTTAGGGTTATGAAAAACTTGCTCAACTGTTGTGGTTGCGTACATATCTTCAATCACCACATCGACATGGTGTTCTTTGATTTTTAGCTCTTCATACCCTGCATTGCTCGGTTTTAATAGTCCTGCAGCATTAGTGTATGGGCTCATCAAAAGAGCGCTGCCTAATGCTATCGCTGTGAATAGGATGCTGCGTTTTAGGTTAGGAGTTGAGTGTTTCATCGCTTGTTCCTCATCTATTGATGGGAGCAAGATTGTGATGTTTAGGCGATTGTTAAAATGAAATTGAAATAGGTTTTAAATTAAACAGCTATGAGTATCAAAATATAATACCAACCTATTTATGAACTGGCCCGAAGATTGCTGACTATCCAATCAGAACATAGATTCCTTGTTTTAATGGATTAACATAGGCACAGTTATATATGTATATCTCCAGTAATTATCAGACTTCTAGCTTAATTGGCACAAATCAGAATCACACAGGACAAAGTGCAGCACTGGCAAACTCTGGCCGATCAGCCTCTGTCAGCGGCAATGCAGTGTTCTTAACGGAAGAAGCAAAACAGCTAAACGAATCTGAGTCTGTTTATGCTCTCAGCACTGCAAAAGGTGATAAAGAGTACGATTTAGACACTTACTTCCAAGCAAAGCCTGCCCATGAAGGGGATATTTTCGATATTGAGGGCTTATTGCTGCCAAATGAGCAGAACGTGAGGGCTTTGCAGAATCACCTTTCAAAGGTGTTTCCTGATTTCTTATCCCGTCACAACATTCCAGAAGCACCAGAATCGATCAATTATGACGGTAAAGGGCAGATAGTTTTGCCAGCTGATTACCCTTATGCAGATGAGCTTAAACAAGCCCTGAAAGAAGAACCCGCTATCGCTAAAGAGCTAAGCACTGTTAATGCTTTAGCGTCGCACCTTGCGGCTTTCAAAGAGCTGGAGCCATTCAGACAAGAGATGGATAATGCTAATTCACAAGCAGAGATAGAAGCCATTATCGACAAATACAGTTATCTGCTGGGTGATAATCGACAGTACCCGTCAGTTGAGCTCTCTTTCTCAGAAGAAGGGAAGCTAACAGTAACTAGTGAAGGCAGTGCTTTGGTTTAACTCCGTAAGTAAATGCCCAGCAATACTATTTAGAAATCTTTTTAAACAACGAGTATTGCCATTGGCGGATGGCTAGGACCATGGTCGTACCACTTTTTTTCTGTTGCGGCGCCGAGTGATCTTCTTGCATTAATTCGTTAAATTCTGCTGCGAGACGCTCCATTTTCTTTTGCAGACGTGCGTTGGAGCTATCGGTCAGGATGGCATTAGTCACGATCAGCTTTTCATTGGCTTTATCAAAACGTGAGCTAAAGAAGTCTTGTTCGACCTTTTCTTGGAAAAACTGCTGAATTGGGCCATTAGGTAGCCAATGGAAATTAGGGGCAACTAAAAGCTTTACGCGGTTCCCGGGCAGTAGATCGATAATCTTAAGGCGATCTAGCTTAGCTAGTTTTTGTATGCATTCTGTTTCTGGAATGTCATAAGCATTAAGGATGTCAGAGAACGTCATTCCACTGATCACGCTGACTGTTATCAATAACAAAATCAGATCATTCGCGATCTCTTTTTCTTGGTCTCTGGTCAATTGTGTCAGTTGGCACTGATCTTTACTCATCTTCTGTACAAGCTCAGATAGCTCGATATTAAGCATGTCGCATATAGCTTCTAGCCGAGTGAGGGTAAAGTTTTTTTCAGCAAAAAGCCGCTTTACTGAAGCTTCACTTAAATCAAGAATTTCGGCGACATCTAGGTAGGTTTTACCTTGAGCTTTAAGTTCTCGTTTGAGTGTATCTATCAGTGGTCCAACTTGCGCCATAATTTATTCCTTAAGTTATGCTTACAGCGATCTTAACCGAAGCGCTTTATATATTCACGATAATCAATTGGTTATTACGACTCTTAAACATTAACTCTTGTCTAAACTATTAAGTATCACGCGTATTAGATTTGAAAATCGGGGTGGTTTAATGAGATTAGGGTGGGCCTTAGGCTTATTTTGCGTTGCTTGTAACTACCTGTATGCAGATTCTAATGATGCTAGAAACAACACTCAGTTTTTTACGCACAACCTCAAAAAATCAGTATTTAAAGATTACTCAGGTGAAATTAGAGGTATCGAGCACGCAGGTCGTCGAGCATTTAACCTTGAATTAGTTAGAGCAATGTCTGACGTTAGAAAGCTACGTTTCGAGCCTGTTGAAGTACCTTTTTTAAGAGGTGTTGATCTCGTAAAACAGGGACCTAACTATGCAATCTTCAATATAAGCCGAAATGAAGAACGTGAGAACCAGTTTAAGTGGGTTGGTCCATTACAATCAGATAGTGTTCAGTTCTTTAAAAATACCAGCTACCCCAAGCAATTTACTTCTTATCTAGAATTTACAGAAGAGGTCAGAGTTTGTGTACTGCGGGGCAGCAGGCACGAGAGAATCCTAAAAGCTAAGACACCTGTGTTGATCTTAGTTGCTAATAGCTACAACAGCTGTTTTAGACTGCTTGCTGAAGGGCGGGTCGATTACACGCCTGTTTCACTGCACGAAGTATCGAATGTTTTCAAAACCAGCGGTGTTTCAGAAAAAATTATCAAAAAGACGCCAATCGTTTTATATCGAAGTGAAGGTTATATCGCTTTTTCAAAACAGACTCCTGATGAGGAGATCGCTGAATGGCAGAGTGCATTAGACCAGTTAAAAAAAGACGGTGAATACGATCGATTGGCAAATCAGTATTTATACCCCAGAGAATAACGTATACATCCTTCATTATTCTGTTGTAGTTTATTCTCCAAAGTTACTTACATGATGCTAACTTCATGTAATACAACATCTTTTCTTAGGGGTCTTTTATGTCAAAAACAGTCGTAATTACAGGTGCTAGCCGCGGTATAGGTTTGTCTTTCGCCGCGTTATACAAATCTAAGGGATATAAGGTTTTTGCTGCGTGCCGTACCTGTTCTCCTGAGCTGAAACAGCTAGGTGTTGAAGTCATTGGTGAAGTTGATGTTGCAAAGAATGATGGATTAGAGAAGTTAAAAACGGCTTTAACGGGCATCAAAATTGATCTGCTGATTAACAATGCCGGTATTTTACGTAATGAGATTCTTGGCAATTTGAATGTCGAAACCATTCGCGATCAATTTGAAACCAATGCATTAGCGCCTTTATTGGTAACAGAGACGGTGCTTGAAAATTTAACTGGATCAGCAAAAATAGCGCTAATCACAAGTCGTATGGGATCTATCACTGATAATACCAGTGGTGGTCGATACGGTTATCGTATGTCGAAAGCAGCACTGAATATCGCAGGTATGTCATTAGCAAGGGATCTGGAACCAAGAGGTGTAGCCGTTGCGATCTTGCACCCTGGACTAGTCGGAACAGAAATGATTGGCGGAGTAGGCGATATAACACCAGATCAGGCTGCGGAAAGACTTTCTCAACGTATTGAAGAGCTTAATCTCGAAAATACAGGTACATTCTGGCATTCAAACGGTGAAGTCTTACCTTGGTAAGTAAAAGCTAGTTATTTAATATCTGGTGCTTTTCGAGTAACCGATATAAAGATGAACGTGAAGTCTCTAGTATAGATGCGGCAACGGTCACGTTATTGTTAGCGTGTCTTAATGCATTAAGAATTGCAGCTTTTTCAGCTCTACTTTTCGCTTCTTCTAATGGCATGAGACGGCGTTCATCTTCTCTTCTATCTAGCCCCATATCTTTGGCCGTAATGATCATGCTATCAGACATGATTGCTGCGTTACATACCCGATTTATTAGTTCACGGATGTTACCTGACCAGTGGTTTTGCCCCATTAATTGCAGTGCACATGAACTAAATTTCTTTTTCTTGAGGTCATTATCCTTGGTATAACGATCCAAATAGTATTCCGCGATTAGTTTGATATCTTCAGAACCTCTGGACTGTAGATTAGGCACATCGAGTGGTAGGACGTTTAGGCGGTAATATAAGTCTTCTCGAAATCGGCCTTCTCTAACTGCTTCTTCAAGATTCACATGGGTCGCTGCAATTACCCGAGCGTCTGCATGGATTGTTTTGGTGCTTCCTAGACGTTCAATCGTTTTAGTCTCTAGAAAACGCAATAAAATAACTTGCATATCTAAAGGCAAATCACCAATTTCATCTAAGAATATGGTGCTATCGTGCGCTTCTTCAAAACGGCCTATACGCCTTGAATCAGCCCCTGTAAAAGCACCTTTCTCATGCCCGAAAAGTTCTGACTGTATAAGAGTGGCAGGCAGGGCAGCACAGTTGACGGCAATAAAGGGTTTGTCGTTTCGGTTTGAATGTTCGTGGATGTACTTAGCAAAAAGCTCTTTACCTGTACCGCTTTCTCCTATGAGTAAGGCGGGTGCTTCAACTCTAGCTGCTTTAGAGCATTTTAAAAGAATCTCTTTAAAGACAGGGCTTTCTCCAATCAGACACTGATTGTCCTTTTTGTAGGCAGACGTTAGCGCTTTGTTTCTTAATTTAGTCATACCTAGCGCATGGCCAAGAATGATGCCAAGCCTTTCAATTTCAACCGGATAAGTATGGTAATCAAAGCAATAATGACTAATCAGAGAGGTGATTTGCGGGTTGTCGATAAATGACTTAGGTAATAAAAGTATCCAGAGAATATTTTCGTCATAGCTAAATATCTGTTTGAGTTCTTCCAGTACCTTATCATCGAGGAAGTGACAGGCTGCGATACCTAGTTGAAAACGTTTTGATGCCATCATTTGCTTGGCACTTTGAGCATCTGTGGCGGCCAGGACATGATTATTCAAAATACGAACATTTTCTAGTTCAGGCAGATCATGCTTATCTTCTCCTCTTGGCCTGAAATAGAGAATATGACTGCCATCGTGAGAATTTTTGTCTAAAGGTGTGGTGGCTGTGGAGGCAGAATATGCATCACATTCGAGTTGTTTTTCCATAAGATTCGTCCCGTGTCTTATCTTCCTTGTGATCAAGCGAGCACTAAAGCTAAAACAACTGAGGCAAATTCAAACCCAATAAGCTCTGAAACCACAGAAGATCTCTGTAGTATTTGACGATATTTGCTCGATTATTTCCTTCCACAAGTAAGCATTGATGGCAAACAGGAACCTGTCAATTAATCATCAAGAAAAACACCATTTAGCCTCACAGATTAAGTGCCGATCATTCAAAAGGTAGGTAGGCATTAGCTGTTTAACTTGATTTATATAAACTGAGAATTCCCATTTTTGGGACACATCTTGTTTGTAGATATATCTATTAAAAACAATGAGTTGTATTTGACAGGTCTCATTATTGTTCGTTCTTGAAACAAACTCATCCATATCTATATGCCTATATCCCGAATTTAATGGGATAAATGACACCAAGAGACTGTAAGCATCTGATTTAAAAGCGGTGGTATAGATCTTGCCATATATAGGGTCAGTCCAATCATGGATCTTTCCTAACATTATGGAGAGTTGAAAATGGCTTTTCCGTTCGCGGGCCAAAGTGCAAGATCAACGCAGGGGAACAGACGGAGTTGGAAAGACAGATGCAGTGCATTCTGTGGTAGATTATTCCGCCATCAGTCTCCTATGCGGGACAAAACAAAACGGCCTCATTTTATCCAAAATCCTACCTCTAAAGTGGTAGGTCGAATCATGTGTGAGCCAGTTGAGCCACGTTTGTTATTATCAGCTGACCCACTATCATTTGTCGCAGATCCGGATACAGCAAGTGATCTGTCCCTCAAGCTTTTCGAAGAGCTAGCTACACCACCGATTTTACAGCTTTTCGATACCTCTGGAGATACACCGGTATTACTCGCTGAACGCCTATTAAGTGAAGTAGGCGATGTCGTTATTACCGGTTCTGACCTAGATGATCGTCTGAGTATCGATTTTGACCAAGCTGCAGCACCTGGAATTGTAATCACCTTTGAAGGTGGAGCAGGTAATGATGTCCTTGTTGGTCCAACTGCTGACAGTGATTGGCAGATCACCGGATCTAATACTGGTACGTTAAATGGCAATCTTCAGTTCAGTAATGTCGAAAATCTTACAGGTTCAGCTGATAACGAAGATACCTTCACCTTTATGCCTGACGGTAGCTTAAGCGGCGTTATTGATGGCGGTGATGGAGGGTTCGATAGCTTAGTGATTGAAGGGGGGGACTACGAAAATGTCGTATTCACACCGACAGGGCCAGATTCAGGTACGGTAGCTCTAGATGATAACCTGATCACTTACGTAGGTTTAGAACCGATTACAGCTACTGGCACCTTATCAGATGTCATATTCGATCTGACTGCTGGGGATGATTACGATACGCAGTTAAGTGATGGTTTAGCTCCCGGTGAATATACCTTATCAGGTACTACATTTGAGGATACAACGTTCCTTGCACCACTCAATTCATTAACCATCAATGGTGGCGATGGTAACGATACTATTACGTTAACTAATCTCGATCTTGGCAGTGTAGATTTAACCGTAGATGCCGAAGAGATTATTGTTACAGGTTCGCTTACTGCAGGGGATATTACGCTTACAGCAACCGCATCTGATGAAGGTACGATCGAAACAGTAGGGGATCTGTATGATGAATTTACAGGCCCATTGGATGCAGTTGAAGATATTGAGCTTCCTATCGACCTTAGCGGTTTATATTTTTCAGACCCTAACGCAAAAATAGACCTTTCATCAGCCGTAGTTAGTGGCTCTGCTGTTGTTCTTCGTGCCCAAGCTTCTTCGCCTGTAAATGCTGTACCTGCAGATCTATTAGGTGCAGGTATTGATGGAGTTGGTGTTTATGCCCGAGCACGTGCTGAAGTTAATATTCTTGATACAGCAATCACAGCCAATAGTTTGATGGTTGAAGCGACCACCGCAGTAAGTAGCGACCAAACTGATGCTGCGACTGCAGGGGATAACGATAGCGAAGCAGATGCGGCAATCTCGCTTGTTGTCGTTGATTCAAGTGCTAAAGCGCATGTTTCTGGCGCTAGTACCCTTAATATCAGTGGTGATGTCGATATTCTTGCCAGCACGGATATCGATGTAAACAGTGAAACTGATGGTTCTCTCGGTGATTCCGGTGCTACTTTAGCGATGGGTTTAGTTTTCACTGAAACTAAGGCTTACATAGACGGCAGCTCTTCAATACTCGGTAGCACAGCAGAAAAAGTTAACGTTAGCGCGACAACCACCAATCAAGTGCATACCAAAGCAACTTCAACTCAAGGTGGTTCAGAAGAAAATACCAGCGGCGGTAACCAGACAGAAAGTGCGCTACAAGATCCTAACAACGATGGTGACAATTCAGACAGAGCCAGTACAGCAGAGGGTGATGTCGATTTTGCTGGCGCTTTAGCACTAACATTGGTTGATAATCTAACCGCTGCTTACATCGAAACAAGCGGCAGTATCACCACCGATACCAGCCTTACAGATGCCAACATCGATGTTAATGCAACTTCAATTGACACTGTAACCGCAACAGCTGATGGCTCTAATACTGGGGCTGCTGCACCAGGTGTAGGTATCGCAGTTGCTTTAAATATCGCAACCGTTGATAGCCTTGCTTATCTAGATGGTGCTGGCAGTTATTCTGCCGATGCAATTGAAGTGAGTGCAACTCTAGATGCCGATAATAGCTTTGAAGCTGAAGCCGAATCAGGCTCTGGTGGCGGGAATCTTGGCGTCGCAGGATCATTAGCCGTTAATGCTGTGACAGCGAGAGTCGAAGCTACGGTTGAATCGGGTGCAACACTAGATCTGGGATCAACCGATCTATCGTTGAATGCGCTCTCAGCCGTGAAATCTAACGCACTTGCCAAAGCTGATGTTGAAGGCGACGGCGATAGTAATGACACCGATGATGGTGATAGCAACAATGGTGAAGGTACTGGTCTAGGTGCATCTGTCGCAGTAAACATCTCAGACATTGTAACTCGAGCTTCTGTAGAAGATGCGCTGTTGAGCAATGTAGCCGCGATTGACGCTAATGCTACTGGCTCCTACTTTATGGATACCAAAGCGGTTGGCGGTGCAGCAGGCGGTACAGCACTTACTCCAGTAGTTGCGATCTCAATTGCACGAAACTCAACCATCGCTGAGATTTCAGCGGGTAGTAATACACTTAATCTAGCAGGCGATCTCTCTTTAACCGCTGATCATACCAGCGTGACAAGTACCCATGCAGCAGGTGATACAAAGGGTGATTCGGTTGGTCTCGGTGCTTCTTTAGCGCTGACCATTGCCGAAGAAGACGTTCAAGCACAAATCTTGCGTGATGTTATCTCATCTGGCGGGCAGGTGATGTTGCTAGCTCAGGGCGCAACAGTTTCTAGAACTCATGCTGAAGCCAGTGCTGCTGGAGCTGAAGAGGACGATGGTTCCAATCCTGATGGTGTGGATGATCAAAACGCTCAGCAACTCGGTTTTGCAAATACCCAAGCTGACAGTAGAACCGACTCTGGTTCAACTAACAGTTCAGAAACACCTGATGCCTCAACATCAGATGGCAGTGTCAGTGTTGCAGCTGCAATTTCAATCAATTTAGGTGAAGCCAATTACTCCGCTTTGATAGCTGATGGTGCAGTCGTTTCATCAACTGGCGCCTTAACGGTAACTTCACGTGCTAACAGTGACTCTGCCGCTATAGCTGATGCAAGTGCGACATCTACAGATGGCGGTGTAAGTGTTGGTGCTGCCGTTGCAATCAATAAATCAGACACCCTAAATTTATCATCGGTTGGTGATGGTTCTATCGTTGACACCGGAGCCACTGTCAGTGCTGATGGACTGACAGTAAATGCTTTGATGTCAGAACGCAGCAGCGATATTAGTTCTAGCACTGTGGTCGATCTGGCAGCAGACACAATATTGCTCGAAGGCGTAGAAGGTTTAGAAACCGCTGATGAAGTTACTTATCAGCAAGACGATGACGGCAGCGCAATTGGCGGGCTAACTGATGGCACTACTTACTATCTGATCGATGCCGGTGATGGTAAATACAAGCTAGCCCTAAATGAGACCGATGCCAATAATGGCACTGCTATAGACTTAACCTCATTAGGTGGTGGCACCGAGCACACATTCGAACGCGCGGGTGAAGAAGATATCACCTTCAACCCTCAATACGAGCTCAAATTTGAAGCACCACAGGGCTATGTTACCGGTGATGAAGTTACTTATCACAATGGCGGTGGTAGTGATATCACCGGGCTATCAGACGGTAAAACCTATTACCTGATAATTGGTGATGAGATTCAGCTAGCTGAATCGCGTGAAGATGCTTTTGCAGGTAATGCGATTGAGGTGACTGGATCTGGTACTGGAGATAATCACAGGTTAACCGAATCGATTCATCGTACAACAGCACGTTCTACATCTGGTGCGAGTGGTGGTGATGTAGGTGTTGCAGGCTCTTTGGCAATTAACCTTGTCGATGTAACGACTTCCGCCTCAATCGCTGCGGATAGCATCGTTACCATGCTGAATAACAGTGCTGTCAGTCTTAATAGTGAATCAGTCACTGAGCATTCCGCTATGGCGTTGCCATTAGAAAATGCAGGTGGTGAAAGTGTAGGTATTGGCGCATCAGTCGCCTTGAATGTCAGTGATAACGATACCTTATCTGAACTTGCTCTAGATGCCAGTATTACAGGCGCATCTGATCTAATACTGGATGCTGATGGTACTTATGAACAATGGGTTATTGCTCGTGCAGGTGCGGCAGGTGGTGTAGCGATTACTCCCGTTGTCGCGCTTAACATAGCTTTCAATGATACCAATGCAAATATCCAAGCCGGATCATTACTTGATCTCAGTGGAGGTCTAACCCTTAATGCCGAACAAACCAGCAGAACCACAGCTGACGCAGAAGGTGACGTTGAAGGTTCTGATGCAGCAATCGGTGCTTCTTTAGCCTTAGTATCAGCCAATGATAGTACTGCCGTTATGATCGCTAGGGATCTGACAGCAGGCGGAGCCATGATGTTGATGGCACGAGGCAACAATGCCTCAAGAACGACAGCTAAAGCCAGCTCAAGCGGTGCTGAACAGGATGATGGCGTAGAAAATAGCGGGGATGATAACGGCGTTAATGATCAGGTTGCCTCACAACGAAGCTTTGCAGGCAGCAATAGTGATGAAGGCACCGGTGATAACGATAGCCCCGATGCATCTACCTCTGAAGGTACCATCAGCGTTGCAGCAGCTATCTCGGTCAATATTAGTGATTCACAAACTTCCGCTTATGTTGGTGGCACTTCTTTAGATCCAATCACAATAAACGTAGCTGGCGATATCAACGTAAACAGTTCCGCTAATGCTGATTCACTATCGGAAGCCGATGGTAGCGCTACCACAAATGAAGGCGGTACTAGCGTAGGTGTCGCTGTTGCACTCAGCACTTCCGATATCAGTAATAGCTCTCTAATAGAGTATGCCGATATTACTGCAGCTAGTGTGAATGTCACTGCAGAGATGGCTGATCGCGATGTCGAAGTCACCCCTAAAGAGCCCATCAGTGTTGATATTGATGCAAACACTATCTATGTAGGGGATGTCGATGATTTAGAGACTGGAGATGAAGTTACCTATAGCAATGGCGGTGATACCAGCATCGGTGGCCTAACCGACGATGGTGGTACGACTAAGTATTACGTAATCGATGTAGGTGATGGGAAAGTTAAACTGGCTGCTTCTGAAGCGGATGCAAATGCCGGTACAGCAATCGATCTTACATCCTTGGGTAGCGGGGATAATCATAGTATAGAGCGTGATGGTAAAGATAACCTCGACTTTGACCCAGACGAAAAACGTTTAGAAATTCACTTAGAAGACACGTTGGGCCTTAATACAGGTGATGAGATTGTCTACAGCAATGGTGGCGGTACCGATATTGGCGGGTTAACTAATGGTAATACCTACTATGCCATTATCGAAGGCAATGGCCGACTCAAACTTGCCGATTCCAAAGAAAACGCTCTAAAAGGTGAGGCTGTAGAATTAACCAGTATAGGTACGGGCAGCTCTCACCAAATTACAGAATCAACTTACTCATCATCAGCACGAGCCAACTCCGGTGCGAGTGGTGGTGATATTGGTGTTGCCGGTACCGTAGCAATCAATGAAGCTAGCGGTTCAACTTCAGTAACCTTAGGTGATGGTTCAGATATTACTGCAACTGGCGATGTCACCGTTAAAGCTGAATCCAGCACTAGCAATGAAGCACGTGCTCTACCTGGAGACCCTACCTCTGGTGGCAGCGGTGGTGGCTTATCCGTTGCTGTGAATGTCAGCGCACATGATACTAATGTCGCTATCTTAGGTGGCGACATTAGCCAGTCAGACAACTTATCTGTTTCTGCTGAGGGTGATCACACCATGGTGACACTCGCTAAAGCAGGTTCTAAAGCAACCGGTTCCGATGGAATAGCCTTTGGTGGCGCTGTAGCTATAGGCGTAGCAAACAACGACACATCAGCTCAGATTGATTCCAACGGCGACTCTCTTAACGTCTCAGGTAATCTAAGTATCTCCGCATCTACCTTAGAGGCTCAAAAAACGGAAGCTGACGCGGAAACCGATGGAGGTGAAACCGGCGTGGGTATCTCCTTTGCGATGGGCTGGGTAGAAGACAATACCGATGCTTTACTTGCAAGAAGCGTCAACACCGGTGTTGGTAATGTTTCAGTGGTAGCGTTATCAGAAATTGATGCGACAACCGTGGCTAAAGCCAGCTCAGAAGGATCGAAGTCTGAAGAAGACGGCGGTAATACCTCAGATGAGGAAACAAGTAATCAAACCGATTATGCCAATAGTCGGGCCGGCACTTCGGTTTCTGCACCTACAGCAGGTGACCAGGTTGAAGGAGCAAATACCACCGCTGAATCACAAACCGCTAATCCGGGTGGTCAAGGTGGTACGGGTGAAGATGCATCACAACAAACACGAGGTGGTACTGTACGTGTAGCTGCAGCGATTGGCGCTACTGTCATTGCCCCTGAAGTTAATGCCTCTATTAGCGATGGCGTGGTTATCGATGCCAGTGGCGATCTCACCGTCAAAGCAACCAGTGATGCTGACGCAGATACACAAGCCATCGCCACAGCTTTTGCTGATGATGCTAAAACCACAGTAGGCGCTGCCGTAACTGTAAATGTCGGATTGTTAGATACTCATGCATCTATCGGCAATAGCGATATCACTGCAGCGTCTGTCAGCATTGAGGCGGGCACTCCAAGCGGTGAAAGTAACGACTTTAAACTGCTCTCACTGGCCGGTAGTGGTTCTACTCAGAAAGGCGAGAATGATAATACTGCCGTGGCCGGTTCTGTAGGCGTTAATGTCATTATCAGTAACACTAGCGCTACACTCGCTGATGGTGCGAGCCTTACAACGACTGGTACCGATCTAAGCGTTGAAGCAAGACAAGATATAGGTTTACAGAATATAGCAGGTGGTGGTGCACTAACCTTATCCGATGAGGGTACCAGTGTTGGAGCTGCAATCGGGGTTAATGTTGTTGAAAATACCACTCTTGCAAGCGTTGGCGATGGTACTTCAATTGATTCCGCTGGAGATCTGTCAGTCATCGCAGATGCATCTGTCAGCCCTCTAGAAATCATTGTCCCAGTGCTTAACGAAACCGGCATTGATGTCACCACACTCGTTGCCGGTGCTGCAATTGGGTCTGGTGGCGATGCAGGTGCCGGATCTGCAGCGATTGATGTCTTTGTATTAAATACTAAAGCGATCATAGGTGCTGGAGCTGTGGTGAGCTCTGGCAATGACCTGACGGTAAGAGCAACAGACAATACTACACTTTCAACATTTGCTGGTGCTCTGGCAGGCAGTAAAGATGCTACCGGTGTCGGTATAGGCCTAGGCGTAGCGGTTATCACCAAATCTACTGAAGCGATCATAGAAGCGTCCGATAACGCTTTAGTACCAACATCCATTACCACTGGCGGCGATTTGATCGTTGAAGCTGATGGTACCGAGGATATTTTCCAATTAACGGCTAACTTAGGCGCAGGTGATAGTACTTCAGGCGCTGGCGGCCTCAATGTCTTGGTTAATCTGACTGATACCCGTGCGGTTTTAGGTAAAGATCCGGATGCTGAAACACCTGAAGCAGGCAATGTAGTTGTTAACACGACAGGTTCAGCGATGGTTGCAGCCAACAGCCACACTGCCATTGAAAGCTACGCAGGAACCCTTGGGGTCTCTATGAGTGGCTCTTCAGTAGGTATCTCGGTTGGGGTATTGGTCGATATTGATCGCACCCATGCCGTGATCGGTGAGGGGGCCGAAGTAACATCTTTAGGCCAAGGTGCTGGGCTTTCTGTAAGAGACGGCATCTTTGATAGTAATGGCGATCAAGGTACAGAAACCGTCAATGGCTTATCTGTAACCGCTACCAGCTATGACGATGTAACACTCTTAGCTATTGCAGCCTCTGGTTCATTAGGGCAGGACAATGGCGGCAATGAGAACGGTGACAATGACGGCGGAACCAATGTAGGTATCGCAGCATCTGTTGGCGTTGCTGTACTCGACGGTGAAACCCATGCCACATTAGGCACTGGAGCCACTATCAATGGTGATAATACCGGTGCAGCCGCAAACCAAGGCATATTAATGCGTGGTGCTGATGAAACCAACGTCACCAACATCATTGGTGGTTTAGCGATTACCAATGGTGCCGATGCCGGTGTCACAGGCTCAGTATCAGTCAATATAATTGATAATAGTGTTTGGGCACGGGCGTTAGGCAGTAATGATCTAACGTCGAATTCAGGTGGCGTGACCCTTTCTGCAACGGGTGCTACTAACCTTGATACGGTCACCATTGCAGTCGCAGGTGCAATCAAAACGGGTAACAGCGATAACAACAATTCCAGTGATATAACATTCGCTGGTGCAGGCAGTGTCACAGTTAATGTCGTTGATACCGAACTTTTAGCTCAAATTGATAGTGGCACGGTAGATACCGATGGCAATTTAACCCTGCATGCCGAAGATAGCTCAGATATTAGAGCCGATTCAGGTGGTGCCACATTTGCTTATGACAACAGCGGAAGTACAGCCGGTGCTGTGGGCGCCTCTGTAGCGGTGAATGATGTTACACAAACCATTCGAGCGACTGTTACAGATACTCCAGTTAGCGCTACCGGTGGGGTAGACGTTAGCGCAACTAACTCATCCAGCATTCAGGCACTAACCATTGCAGGTTCCGCAGCAATTGCCAATGACTCTGATGCCTTAGCCGGTGCAGGCTCCGGTTCAGGGAATTTCATTTTAGCTTCAACCGAAGCAAGTATTACCAACACTGGCGCAGCGCAAACATTGTTGAGTGCAGGTGATATAAATATTACAGCGACAGATAACAGTTACATCAATGCGGATGCCGGTGCAGGTGCCTTAGCGTTATCACTAGGCGGCGGTGATTTAGGTGCAGCGGCAGCGGGTGCCGCAGGTGCGCAAAACGTTATTACTAAAGATACAACAGCTGCTCTTCGTAATGTTAATGCCACGGGTGACAACGTTAATGTCACTGCAACCTCCACATCAACAGTCAACGCTTTCACCTTAGGTATTGCAGGAGCACTGGCAAATGACGGTAGCGCATTAGCGTTGGCAGGTTCCGGCTCCGGTAACTTTATTACTGGTGATATCAGCGCCGTTATCAACCCTAGCAGTATCGTGGCAACGGGTGATGTCAGCCTGTATGCATCTGATGTAAGTATTGTTACTGCGACTGCAGGTTCAGCAGCCGTATCGATCAGCGTCGGCAGTGGTAGCGGCTCTCAGGCTGGGGTCGGCTTAGGTGTTTCGGTCGCGGTGAATGAGATCGATGTCTCTACAGAGGCAATTCTGTCTTCGACTTCAGTAAATGCAGGTGGTGCGCTTTCTGTTGAAGCCTTAACGGCTTCCGAGATAGATACTCTGGCCTTTGGTGTCGCGTTATCCGTCACGCAATCTAGCGATAATAATGCTATCAGTGCTGCTGCTACCGGTGCTTTAACCTTTAATACCATCAGCAATAGCGCCATTACAGAAATTGAAGACGTAGCTGATTCAGGTGCGACAATTACGGTTGCTGGCCCAGTATCAGTTATAGCAACGGATCAATCGTTAATCGTTGCTGATGCAGCGGCAGCTTCATTCAGTTTGGCGATCAGTTCTGATAATACTTCTGTATCTGGCAGTATCGGTGTAGCTGTGGCTGATAATGATATAAGCAATACAGCCAGAGCTGCGATTAACGATATTAGCCTAACCAGCAGTTCTGCAGGAGCGACTATTTCTGCACTATCAGAAGCGAGTATCGAAGCCATAGCGGTATCGGCATCGGTGGGAATTAGTTCTTCATCGAATGGCACATCCGCAAGTTTCTCTGCAGATGTTTCCTTAGCTTTCAATGATATAGACAGTACAGTTGAAGCGATGATCGAGGGAGGTTCATTTGTAGATCTGGCTGGATCACTCGTTTTATCAGCTATCGATAACTCATCTATTACAGCCGACATAGTGGCAGCTAGCATCAATGCCGCTGTCAGTGGATCTGGCAGTTCGGGTGGCTTAAATGTCACAGCCACTAATGCCAATAATGAAATTAATAATACAACTAGAGCCCTAATTTCTAACTCGATACTTACTGCTTCAGCATTGGATATAGATGCTGAATCCAATACATCAATTGATGCTGTCGCAGTATCAGCAGCCATCAGCGTGACCATTAGCGGTTCCTATTCACTCAGTGGAACGGGTAGTGGCGCAGGCAGCCAGAACACCATCAGCAACATTATTGAGGCAGGATTGGTAAATGGAGCTGATGCAACTATTGACGGCAATACTAATATTGATGCCTCTAATGCCGCAGAGATCTATGCAGATGTCGCTGCGGCAAGCGCTTCGGTCACAGGCAGCAGTGATGGTGCCATCACTTTAAATGTCACCGTAGCTACAGCAGATAATGTCATTTCTACACAAACCAGAGCGTTAATCGATAACAGCAGTCTATCAACTGGCGGAGATCTGATACTCAATGCCGATTCAGCAGGAACAATTGAAACCTTAGGGTTAGCAGCAAGTTTAAGTGTAAATGCCAGCAGCGGTAATATCGCTGTCGGAGCATCTGTAACTGTTGCGGTCGTTACTAATACAGTCAATGGCGCTGTAGAAGCGGTAATTCAAAACAGTGCGGTTGTTGATGCCAGCAATGTCACTATTAGCGCTACTAACAGTAGTTTGATTGATGCAATTAGCACATCAATTGGTGTAGGTGTTACCGCAACCAGTGGTTCAATTGCCTTTGGTTTAGATGCATCAGCAGCTGTCGCCATCAACAATGTGGGTACAGCAGTGACCGCAGGAGTGCTTAATTCCGATGTCACTAGTAGCGGCATTCTTGATATAGATCTCACCTCATCGTTACAGATGAATGTCACCACAGTTGCAGTTGCTGTCACTGTTGGTGCATCGGGTGATGTGGCAGGTACAGTCGCTGGCGCGGGTGCAGCGGCAGACAATATTCATAGCGGTGTTTCCAGAGCGGTCATTGAAAATAGCACTGTAAATGCAACAGGCGCGGTTAGTGTGGATGCGGTAGATACATCATCTCTAGATTCAGAGGTGGTTTCTGCATCAGCTTCAGTCGCAGTCGGTAGCACAGCAGCCTTTGCTCTAGGTGTGTCCGTTGTATTAGCTACCAATAGTCTCAGTGGCGTAACAGAATCAGGCATTATCAACTCAACAGTGAATGGCGGCAGCGTAACAGTTGGTACTGATACGCAGATGTCGATTCTCTCTACGGGTGTGGCAGCTAGCTTATCTTTAGCTGCAGGTGATATTGCGATCACGGGTGCAGGTGCGGGGGCATCATCTTTGAATACTCTGAACAATACTGTGGCAGCTCGAATCAGTAACAGTACTGTTACCAGCACCACCGGATTAAGCGTTCATGTTGAAGATAGCTCTTCTGTTACTTCGACTGTGGTTGCTGCCTCAATTGGTTTAGCCATTAGCAGTGGTGGTAGTGCTGCAATATCAGCGGCAATTGCGGTATCCATTGCGGATAACGACATCAATACGGACTTAAGAGCGGCAATTGATGATGGATCGCTTATTACTGCCAATGGCGCAGTTGATGTATCAGCGCTTGCAGATGGCTCAGTAGATGCCAATGCGGTAGCTGCCTCTGTTTCGGTTGGCGGTGGTGGTACCGTTAGCGTCGGGGCGTCCGGTTCTGGTAGTGCAGTTACCAATACGCTAGCCAATACTGTCGAAGCCACCATTGATACTGCAACCATTAACAATGCGACTGATGTAGTAGTGATGGCCACCAATGAACTCACTATCGACACCTTAGCGGTAGCAGCATCGATCGGAGCGTCTGCTAGTGGCACAGCTGCAGTCACTGTATCTGGCTCGGTTACGTTAGCGACGCTAAATTCGAACACGGTAACCTCTGCGAGCATTAGAAGTTCAGCGATCACAGATCCTAATATAGTTTCAGTGTTGGCATTTAACGACACTGATATAGAAACCAAAGCTGTTGCCGCAACACTTTCGTTAGCCGCAGGTTCTTCAGCAGCGGTAGGTGTAAGTTTCGCAGTCGTAGAATCCGTTGCCAACGTTGGTGGCACCACAGAAGCAGTAATAAACCCATCCACCATAACCTCTGCTGATGATGTCTTAGTTGAAGCAATAGATATTAGTGAAGTGGATACGCTGGTTGTATCTGCCACCATTGGGGTTGCGGCATCATCAACTGCAGCGATCGACGTATCGATCTCTGTGAGCTTAGCAACCGTCAATGTAACCAATGATTTATTAGCCACAATTCAAGGCTCTACAATAGATGCGGATAATGTCACCGTTAATGCCCAATCTTTCCTAGGAGGAGATAGGGCAACAGTCACAACAAAAGGTATTTCAGCGGCTTTATCTGTTACAGCGAGTGGCAACTTCTCACTATCTGGTGCAGGTAGCGGTGCATCTGTTACCAGCAATATGAGTAACACTATTGCTGCTAGCGTCATCGATAGTGATATTGATGCGAGCACGCTCTCCGTGACTGCAGAAGATCGAGTACTCTTAGATACCTTGACCGTCGCTGTAGCAGCGAGCGTAGCTGCAAGTGCAAATATTTCCGTATCATTGTCTGGTGCCGTTGCAGTATCTACCGTCGATTTCGATACATCTGTTCAATCCATTATCTCAGGCTCTGATATCGACTTAACGTCTGCTGCTCCAACTATTTTGTCGGCCCGTTCTGATAGCGATGTAACTACATTCTCAGTCGGTGCAGCCCTTAGTGTTTCAGCAAGCAGTGCGTTTGCGTTTTCTGCATCGGTAGGTGTTGCAGTTGCGACAGTGAATGCCGCAAACCTTACAGAATCGCTGATCACCAATAACAGTACTTTTAATGCGCCAGGGGATCTAACGGTTCGCGCGAAAGATGTCACTAATATTGATACTGATGTTGTTGCAGCTAGCGTTGCAGTGGGTGCATCGGGTGGTGTGGCTATATCAGTTGGCTTGTCTACCTCTGTTGCAAGTAATACCTATAGCGGCACTGTTCGGGCAGGCATCGAAAACTCTTCGGTTGATATCGGCGGCTCCCTCACTGTCGAGGCAGAATCTGAGGCCAATGTTGATGTACTGGGTGTTGCAGCCTCTGTTACTGTCGCCGTATCAGGTAGTTTCTCTTTAGCAGCCGGCATTAGTGCGGCTGTAACTGAAAATACCGTCGACGGCTTGGTCGAATCCTATATTGAGGATGCAAGCGGATCCCATTTCATTGAGGCAGGTGGCGATGTGATTGTTACCGCTGTCGATGATCTGTCTGTGACTTCAGATGCTGCAGCGGTAACACTATCTGTTAGCGGTTCTTATGTAGGTGTGGCTGTCGGGGTATCTGCAGCGACTTCTGAAAATACCAATAACAGCATTACCCGAGCTGAAATAGATAACTCAGATGTAACCTCTGAAGCAGGAACCGTCACCTTACTTGCTCAATCTGAATCTGATCTGGATGCATTTGTTGCCTCTGTTGCGGTCTCTGTTTCAATCTCAATCG
Organism: Neptuniibacter sp. QD48_55; assembly: GCF_047778115.1. Lineage (GTDB taxonomy): Bacteria > Pseudomonadota > Gammaproteobacteria > Pseudomonadales > Balneatricaceae > Neptuniibacter. The sequence continues at coordinate 1,788,254 of NZ_CP180555.1, forward strand.
GCTTTGCAGGTGCAGGCGCTGGAGGCTTTGCACGTAATACATCCACTTCAACGGTAAGTTCACGAGTCAGCAATGGATCTAATATAACTTCAGCAGGTAATGTCGTTATCTCAGCTAACGATATCTCCGACGCTCAGGCCGATGTTATTGCGTTTGCCGTATCGGTGGGGGCATTAGGTACCTCCGTTGGTGTTTCACTGGCTGAGAACTACATCACGAATACCGTGATAGCAGCAGTAGAAGATAGTTCTGTTACCGCATTGGGTGCAGGTACGATCCAGATCGATTCAGATGCGACTCAAGAAATCGATGCCAACAGTTCAGTTGTTTCAGTATCCGTAGCCCTAGGCGGCCTCGCAGGCGCAGGTGCTTCGGCTATTACGGACATTGACAGTGATGTTGAAGCATATGCTCGGAATTCAACTTTAACTGCCGCAGGCAATCTGGTTCAGATAGATGCAGACAGTAGTCATATCGCTAATGCCACTTCATTTGGTTTAGCAGCTGCTACAGGTGCTGGAATATCCATAGTTAACGGCAGCGCGAATATTGGCGGTGCAACTCGGGCTTATTCAGATGGTGATATGACCGTCACCGCCAGTGCAATGGATATCACAGCTGATTCTATTGCCAGTGCTTTACCTGATGTCACTTCTGTAGCTTTATCGCTTGGTGGAGCAGGTTCTGGAGCAATAGTATCAGCCACAGTGGATCGGACGACTGAAGCTTATATCGGCGGACGAGCAGGAACGGTTCCATTAGGTAGCACCAACGTCATGTTGATCGGTGGACCGCTGAATATTGATGCAAATTCTACTTTTACTGCTACTGCAGCGCCTCTGAATTTTGGTTTAGGTGCCGGAATTACTGTAGCTGTAACAAAAACGGAAGCGATTATTCAAGGTAATACCTTGGCATACATTGGTGAGAGCAGTTCAGTGACTGCGTCTGATGTTTCTGTAACTGCTGCAAGTACGGAAGTTGCGACATCAGAAACGATTACTATCGCCCTTGATATTGCTGGTGCAGCAGTCAGTGCAACTAGCGCAACTTCACAAGTGCTTAGTAACACTGAAGCATTCATCGGCACTCGTGTGGGCGAACTGTCATTAGGTAACCCAACAGCAGTTACTGTAACCGGTAGCGGTGATCTAGTCATTGATGCGACAGCCAGTCGAACCGCCATATCAGATACCTTAGGTTCAGCACTGACTCTCGGTGTGTTAGCGGTTGATGTATCACTACCAACTGCAGAAGTTGGTGGCAGAACCTTAGCGGGCATCGACGGTCAGGTTACTGTGATTGCAGGTGATATCGATGTTGTTGCGACCGCATCTAACAAAGCGGAAGCGGAAGCCCTGGTATTATCGCTATCCGTTGTGGGTATAGGTGGTTCCGGTGCTGATGTAGTCGCGATTATCAATGAAACCGCAGATGTTGAAGCCGTGATCGGAGCCGATGTTACCCTTACAGCAGATGAAATTCTGTTGGATGCTCATCATATAGATAACAACAATTTCGCAACCGCCAAAGCATTAGGTGGAGCCGGCGGACAGTTGGGTGGTTTAGCTGTTATGTTGGCTGAAGCCTACGTCGAAGGAGGTGTTAAAGCCGAACTTAATGGTGACGTTTTGGCTTCTGAGTCTGTCACCGTAACCGCTTCAGGCAGAAACCTAGCTCAAGCAGATACATTGGCAGTTGCTATCGGTGCAGGTTTTGGTGCATCCGGTACAGGTACAGTTTCAGAAATAAGTGATACAGCAGATGTTGTCTCCAGAATAGGTTCTACATCATCCATTACAACCACCGGAGCGGTTTCTGTTTCTGCGACAGGTGATAATGACGCACTCAGTAACTCCGATGCAGGCTCTGGCGGTACAGTTGCCGTTTCTGGCTCAGCATTAGGAGCAACCGTTGCAGGCGCTATTATTGCTGAACTGAATGGCGATCTCTTCAATGCGACTGCAGTCGATGTTATCGCCACCGGTGATAACTATGCAAAAGCCGATGCATTAGCAATATCCGTCGGTATTGCCAGCGGTTCAGGTGCGGATGCATTCGCTGAAATTACATCAGATGCCGATGTCCAAGCCAAAGTAGGCTCAACTTCACAGATTACAGTTCCTGGTGCAGTGATCAATGTATTAGCAACTGGCAGCAATGAAGCTCAAGCCAGCGCAGTAGGCGGTGGTATTGGCGGTCTATCTATCAATGTAATGCTCCCAGAGGCGATCGTCGGGGGCGGTGTATTAGCTGAATTCAGTGGCGATATCGTTGGCGGGGCAGCTTCTTTGCTCAATGTTAAAGCCCTAGGTGATAATTGGGCCAATGCTCAGACTACCGTGGGTAATATTTCATTACTCGGTGGTGCTGGTGCTAAAGCTATTGCAGAGATAAGTTCTACAGCAGATGTAGAAGCTCGAATTGGTTCAGCAGCCACAGTGGTAACATCTGGTGCAGTTGTCGTAGATGCCCGATTGCAAGGCAATATGAATCTTGCAACGGCGACGGCTCTTGGTGCTGTCGGTGGCGCATTAGCAGGTGTTTCTGTGATGCTCGCGACAGCTGAAGTCGGTGGTGCAGTCATTTCGGATGTAGATGGTGATGTAACAGGTTCATCTTCAATCACTATAGAAGCAGTAGGTCTAAATCTAGCCGAAGCCCACACCTTGGCCGGAGGATTTGGTGCCTTTGCTGGTGCAGGTAGCGGTGTTGTGGCTGATATTACGTCTGAAGCTGATGTCATAGCATCTGTAGGCTCAACGGCATCACTCACTACGGCAAATACTCTAACTGTTCGTGCTACCGGAGATAACGATGCGATCTCAAGTTCTGACCTAGCGTCTGGCGGTGCTGTTGTCATTTCAGGTGGTTCTTTAGCTGCCCGAGTGGGTGGTGCAGTCATCGCTGAGATGAACGGTGATGTTAATGATGCTAATACCGTGCTTGTACAAGCTACCGGTAATAACGTTGCACTCTCTGATGCTCTCGCAATTTCCTTAGGCCTTTTCAGTGGAGCAGGTGCTAGCGCTATAGCGGAAATCACTTCCGACGCAGACGTTCAAGCCAAAGTAGGATCTACAGCTCAGTTCAATACGCCTAATGCCAATATCGATGTGCTAGCCACTGGATATAATCATGCCGTTGGTACCGCAGTTGGCGGCAGTGGCGGTGTAATTTCTATCTCTGTCATGCTTCCAGAAGCCCATGTTGGCGGAGGTGTGTTAGCCCAATTCGATGGTCAGACTACCGGTGGCTCGATATCTACCTTAGATGTTAAAGCCCTTGGTCAAAATATTGCGGATGCATCAACAACTGTTGCCAGTGTATCACTTGGTGGTGGTGCAGGTGCTCAAGCGATTTCTAGTATCACGGCAGATGCCGATGTTGAAGCGAGAATGGGCTCAGCCGCGTCTATCGCAGCAACAGGCGCAGTTGTTGTTGATGCTCGCTTGCAAGGCGCAATGAACCTAGCAACTGCAACGGCTACAGGTGGAGCTGCTGGTGTATTGGCGGGTGTTTCAGTCATGCTGGCCACTGCTAATATTGGCGGTGCAGTTATCGCTGATGTTGATGGTGATGTAACAGGTTCATCCGCTATCACCATTGAAGCCGTTGGCCGCAACCTTGCAGAAGCCCATACATTGGCGGGTGGATTCGGCGCCTTTGGCGGGGGCGGAAGTGGAGTGTTCTCACAAATTACTGAATTTGCTGATGTGATTGCTTCTGTCGGTTCAACAGCATCACTCACTACAAATAATGCATTAACTGTTAAGGCTACCGGTGACAATGATGCTCTATCAAGTTCCGATTTAGCGGCTGGCGGTCTGGTCTCTTTAGCAGGCGGTAAAATAACTTCGGAAATTGGTGGTGCCGTTATTGCCGAAATGGATGGGGATGTTTTCGATGCTAATACGCTAAATGTCCTCGCCACCGGTAATAACTATGCAGATGCAGATGCACTCACCATCTCTTTAGGTTTATTTAGTGGAGCAGGTGCGAGTTCAGTTGCCGAGATCACCTCTGATGCTGATGTTGAAGCAACTGTCGGTTCAACTGCTCAATTGACCATACCAGCAGCCAATATCGATGTTATTGCCACTGGTTATAACAAAGCAGAAGGTGTCGCTAATAGCGCTACAGTCGGTGTGATTTCAATTTCTGTGATGTTGCCATCTGCAACCATAGGCGGAGGCGTTTTAGCACAGTTTGATGGTGATATTGTCGGTAGTGCCGCATCAAGTTTAGATGTGAAAGCTTTGGGTCAAAACATTGCTCTAGCAACTGTCACTATGGGTTCAATCAGTTTAGGCGGCGGTAATGGTGCCCAAGCCAACGCCATTATCACTAGTGATGCAGATGTAGAAGCTAAAGTGGGTTCTGCCGCTTCGATCTGGACATCCGGCGCAGTAAAAGTTGAGGCGTTACTGCAGGGTGCTCAAAATCTTGCCACAGCTAATGCATTAAGTCTGGCTGGCGGGTTATTTACAGCATCGCTAGTAGGCGCAAAAGCACAAGTAGGCGGTGCAGTTATTGCTGAAATGGACGGTTCAGTCACTGCCAATTCCTTACTCGTTAAAGCGGACGGCGATAATACTGCAGATGCTGACGTAGTTACCGCAGGCTTGGGTGGCTTTACTGTCAATGGTGCGGCTGCGTTTGCAGAGGTGACTAGCTCTGCCGATGTTAACGCGACGGGTGGTACAGGTAGCAACGTACTAGATATTAATGGCTCAATTACCTTTATCGCTACCTCTGATCATGATGCTACTGCGGATGCTGATTCAGCCGGTGGTGGATTAGTCGCGGTCGGTGTCTCTATACCAACGGCTAAGGTTGGAGGTGGCACTAAAGCCGAAATGAATGCTGATGTTGTTGATGCAAGTTCATTAACTGTATCAGCCACCTCTGATAATGACGCGCTAGCCACTTCCGATGTAATTTCTATCGGTCTATTTGCCGGCGGTGGTGCCAACGCAAGTGCTGAAGTAACTAATAGCGCTGATACTGATGCCAGTATCGGTTCAGGCTCTCTGATTACTATTCCTGGCTCGGCTGTAAACGTTACAGCAACGTCAAATAATAATGCCGTTGCTAGCTCAGGTGCTGTAGGTGTAGGCGCAGTGGCGGTTAGCGTATCTAGTCCTAGCGCTAAAATCTTTGCTGATACCTCAGCAAAACTTCTAGGTAGTGTTGGTACAACCGTTGCCGGGTTAGATACAGATGGGTTACCGACTACGTACGGCGTTGCGGGTGCATCCTCCATCACGGTTAATGCCGTATCAAACGATACTGCTATAGCTGTCGTCGAATCTTTTGGAGCCGGCATAGTAGCAGCAAGTGCATCTACAGCGGTATCTGAAGTTGACCCTACAGTCGTTGCCGAATTTGGATCAGGCAATATAACCGCTTCTGGAAATGTCTCCCTTACAGCTCAATCAACCTCTATATCTGACGCATTTGCAGATTCTTCGGGTGGTGGGGCAATAGATGTAAAAGGCCTTAACACTAGCGCCAAAGCGAACCCAACGGTTAATGTTATCGTAGGTAGTGGCTATGTTGAGTCAGGCAATAATCTAACATTGAGAGCAGTGCATAGCTCTGCAGAAGTTAAAGCCGATTCTACAGGTTCTGGAGGCGGTGTTGTCTCGGTTGGTAATACTAATGCCACATCTGAGTCCAATCACACTGTGCAAGCCCTTGTCGATGCAAATATCCTTCGCGGTAATGACGTCATCATCGAGGCCAGTGCCAATACCAACGCTAATGCTATAGCAACTAACAAAGCACTTGGTGGCATTGTCATTGGTAACACAGATGCAACCGTTACATCTGATAGTCATGTACTTACAGATATAGGCTCTGGATCGATTATCGCACAGCGTGATGTTCAAATACTCGCAACCAGCATGCAAACCTTAACAGCGCTGGCTGAAACCGATGGTTCATTTGGTTTGGTAACTGATTCAGATGCTGATGCTGACATTGTCGTTAATCACGATGTAATCCTAACTTCTGACGCGACCATCAAGGCAAACCGAACTGTACTAGTTGAATCTCGTACTGGTTTAAATGCAGATGTTACCGCAAACGCGGATGCTACAGCTGTAGCAGGCTTCGCCGATGCAGATGGATCAATCACCATAGGCTCTGCAATTGATCCAGTACTCAATCAAGTCATATTGACCGGTAATTCTGACATTGAAGCTAATAATGTCGCCGTGGCTGCACGCGCCGGCAGTCAAACCAAAATAGATAACAGTACAGGGGATGTCGTTGTAGATAACAGCGGTTTAGTAAAAGAGTGGACCGCAAATGTTAACTCCGAAGCCGATACCAAAGCTTATCCAGTTGCCGATTCAACCGCTGATGCCCATATTCAATCTTGGGATCTTGTCGAAACTATCCTACATAACAGTTCTTCAATTATCAGCAATAGCAATATCGTTGTAGAAGCGCGTCACGACAATACCCAAATGCATGCCGATGCTGTTGCTAAATACAATGACTACGACAATGCGCTAGCCAATTTTATCAGTGCTGTAGCCTCTGTATTTAATCCGATTCCGGTCGATGTGCACTCTGACGCAAGCTCTACCTATAACAGCCTTACCCGCGTTAGTGGACGCGATGGATCGTTCTTAAAAGCTAAAGATATCGATGTTAACTCTGAAAATATCGCTACGATCACCGCTGACGCCGACAGCATAACTAATTTGCCAGATCTAGAAGTGTGTATTGGGGTCGACGATCTAGAAGTATGTTTCAACGTATTGAGCGTAGATATTGATGAAGATGAGACTGTTAGTAGTACACCAGATCGTCATATCTTCTGGGAGTCCCACGTAGTATTGCTTGGTGAACCTAACCCAGAGCTGGTCATTGATAAAAACGGAGTAATACTCAGTCTAACTAACATTGAATTCTTAGGCAGTAATACCGGCAAGGTCGTTGGCAATACACTCAGTGCTGCTAATAACCAAGTTATCCTCGACGACATTATCTACAACGAAGCAGGAAAATTAACCTTCTTTGCCAACCACGTAAATGGAACTGAAGGCATTATCTGGGGTAATAGCGGATTAGTAGAAAGTCAGCGGACTTGGGACAGTGTCAGAATCATCAATGATTCTGGATATGACCTCGTTATAAACCATATAGATACCCATGATGGATCGGCTGCGGTAGATATTAAAGTGGACGATATTCGCTTTAATCCAGCTTCTGCAAACAACGTATCCTTAGACCCAGTAACACCAGGCGACACCTTCGAATTTGATCTAGATATCACTTACCCAAGAACCTTAGTTGAAATCAGAAACCGCATAGCTGGAAATAATAATGATAGCGATATCATATTGTTAGGTGGTATTGATAATGTTATTGGTGATACCGTAATTGAGAACCAACGCGGGGATATCAGGGTTGATGAACGTGATTTAGTCGTTCAGCAAGGCGTACTTCCAACAGCCATTTTCGATGAAGGCTTAATCAGAACCAATACGCTAGATGTCGATGCCAGTGGCGATATAGGTAATCAGAATGCCAGTGATGGCCGCACGCCATTAATGGTGGAATTGGTCAGAATTATCCATGCCACCAGTAACGATGTTACTCCAGCACTTGAAGAGATTCATCTCGAAGCAGATGCCGGTAGTGACACCGTATTGGATATTACCCTGCATGATCGTTCTCAAGACCCAGCCGAAACCATCAGTCTCGATATAACCATCCACCGGATTACCGCAGGCGATGATGTCGATGTGATTATAAATGACTCCAGAGCCGGTGATGATTGGGCGCCTATCGATGGTGTAAATGTCAGCACCTACGATCCTCCAGGTCTGTTCGACCCTGATGGCCGTAGTGGTATTTACTGGGATCATTTTAGTCCAGATGTTGAGGGTGAGGCCCTATATAACTGGGTTCGCCAGACCTATGGCACAGGCCACTCTGAAGTGGATTCAGTCTATACCTTCACGGAAGTACGCGCTGGTGATGATATAGATATTGGCCATGTTGATAGTAATGACGGCTATACCGGAGCAGAAAACCGAACTTATCGAACCACTTCGATCACCGGCGCACCATACGGCTCCAATGTCACTGTTGATGTCACTCCTGATACAACAATCGACTTTATCATCAATACTGATGTTGATTGGAGTGGTGGTACACCGCCAGATGGTACACCTCAGATATTCTTAACCACTAATGGTGAAATCATTGCGGATGAGCTGATCGGTGATATGTTGGTTGGCCACATCCATTCGACCGAAGATGATGTCACGCTAAATTCCGGTGCAAGAATCATCGATGCCGATACGGATTCGGGTGCAGCAGCAACAGTCGATGTATCTGGCGTCAACATTATCCTTAATTCGGGTGTTATTACTGGTGAAACACCAACACCGAGCCAAGGTGGCATAGGTACTGAAAGTGACTTCTTAGAGATCAATGTTGATCGCAACGACGGTTTCGGTGTGCTTAATGCCTTCGATACGAATGCTCCATCAAATGGTGGCATCTTTATTGACGAGTTAACAGGTGATCTTGAGTTAGATACCGTTCAAAGTATTGAAAACATTTCGCTCAGAACAATTGATGGTTCAATCAGGGATGCCAGAAATAGTGAAGCAGGAGATGCCGCAGCCAATATCCTAGGTCAAACAATAGATCTCGATGCTAACGGCCATAATTCCGATATCGGTAGTAGCTCCAATGATGTCGAGATTGATTCGAGAATCAGCTCAGCAGCAAACGTCGACGATGTTGGCCTAGAGGCAACTGATAACATCTACCTCACTGAAACAGACGGCGATTTGAGTCTTGTTCTAGCCCATACCTATACAGGTGATATTCGCCTAACTGTTAGAGAATCTGCCGATTTAGATGAACATCTCATTCTTCTAGAATCAGGCAGCGCGCGGTTTGCTGAAAGCGATGACCGTGAACCTTATTCATTCCCTGATGCGCCACGTAACATTCTAAATGGCCAGATCTTCGCAGAAGGTGGTTCAGTACTTCTATTGGTCGGTGACAATGTCGATCTTCATCAAAATAGTGAGATTCTAGCTCAAGAAACTATCGACATCTTCGGTGATCATAACAATGCTGATGCCACTTATGGTACCAACATGACCCTAAGGGGCAGAATCATTGCCGGAGCTGATGTCACTTCCGGTGATCCTGTTGGCACAGCAATTCCAACCTATACCGCGCCTGTTTATCTCACCAATATCTGGGGTAATGATGATTCCGATTACATTCAATTCGGCGATCTATCAGGCGCTAGCGGTGATACTGAGCAGGGTGATGATGGCTATATCTTCCTCGGTTCTAAAACACGCGTTCACGGTAGTGCGGATCTAGATTCACTAGTGGCAGATGGTGAAGACCGAATGGTGGTCTACTTCTTACAAGACACATCAACCACCACTGGACCAAATACATTATCTGATGCAGAGCACACATTAACGCTCGACGGTCAGGCAGGCACTGATTATTACGAAGTTCACTCTCTGGGCAGTAACGGAGAAGATGAACGTAATTACGTCATCAATGTACTGGATACAGGCGCTGAGAATGATGGCGTAGACGAGCTAAGTATCTTTGGCTTCGATAGCCCTAATAGTGGTTCTGACATAAATGGCGATGCTTACGCGACTGACGATATCTTCTTGATGCGTGCAGCAGCCTTCCTGCCTAACGAAACAACAGATCGTCCGGGATATGTTGCTATCTTGCACGGAAATCTAGCCGAATACGGCGATGTTATTCAAAACAACGAAGACAGTGATGAAGTTCAACGTATCAACTATGACACCGGCTTAAATGGTCGTTTACTGGTTGAAGGCCGAGGCGGTAATGATGCCTTCTTCGTTGATGATACTACTGTGATTACCTCTATCGATGGCGGTGCTGGTGATGATCAATTCCAGATCGGTCAGATCTTCGGTGCCCAGCGTGATACTGCTGATGGTAACTTACTTGAGCAAGATGTCTTCCCAGATCTAGTAGCGACTACAAGAGGTTGGTTGTCTGCTGGTGCTACAGCGCCACTGGTAGCACAGGGTGGTAGCGGCAACGATGAGTTCCGCGTCTACTCTAATCAGGCTGAGCTCCGCTTAGAAGGCGATGATGATAATGATCTATTTATCGTTCGCGCCTTCGCGTTAGCCGCTACAGTCGACTTTGACTTTGATAACAGCGGTGTCATCGATAAAGCAGACCTTGAAGCCGGTGCTCAGATTCTTCAAGATCTTGAAGATGGCGTGATTACATTTGCTCAATTAGATAATGGTGCGGCTCTTGAAGCGGCATTACCAACTGATGGCGGTGGTAATCCAGTCTTCGACGTTAACGGTGATGGTGGTATCAACTTCCTTGATCTTCTACTGACCGAAGATCCTACCGATGATGTCATTGTACTAGACGAAGAGGGTGTCGCTACTCCTCAAATTGGATTAGGCTTCTCTGTCGCCCAAGCCCCAGATATCAGAGCAGGTGGCGGTCAGGATGAAGTTCGATACAACATTAACGCGCCAGTTTCGGTAGAAGGTGGTGCAGGCTTCGATAAACTGGTCATCCTCGGTACTGAATTCCCAGATGACATAGCCATCACCAAAGATGGTATCTACGGTGCAGGCCTAAATGTTCGTTACTCCACCATTGAGGTAGTTGAAGTTGACGGTCTTGAAGGCGATGACGAGTTCTTCGTTCAATCCACTGCATTTGGTGTCGCTTACCGGGTAATCGGCGGCTTAGGCTCTGACACCATCAATGTTGGCGGCGATGTTGTCGAAGATATTGTTACCCGCGAACTTGAAGGTGTTTCCGGTGCGGTTGATCATCTAGTATCTTCCGACGACCCTCTCTACAACGGTCTTGTGGTCGATGGCTTCGACTACAACGTATCTACCGCACTTGAAGGCCTAGTCGTAATTAACGAAGAGGCTGCAGGTGATACAAGTTCTGGTCAAAGCATCGTTAGAGAAGAGCTGCTAGAAGCGGATCAATTCAGTGACTTCTATACCGTACGACTCTCAGAAGAGCTAGCAGCCGGTGAGGTCGTTTATGTAACCGTATCTGCAGCGCGCTCTACTCAAGAAGAGAGAACAATCGACCCATCCACTGGACAGCCTTACGATCTGAACCCAGATCCATTAGTAGATGCCCTTGGCGATAGCATCTGGTTATCTACTACCGATCCAGGTGCATTAGTCACTGACGCTGACTTCCAACGTACCGTGATGATCAATGGCGTGCCGACTCAGATCGATAACAGAGCGGTCGTATTAACCTTCGATCACACCAACTGGAACCTTGAGCATTCCGTTTATATGTTCGCACCGGATGACCAACGCTCTGAAGGTGATCGTGTTGTTGTCATCCAGCACTCTGTTATCTCTAACGTTGATATCTACGATGCGGCCGATGTCCGCAATGTTGAAGTTACTGTGCTTGATAACGATACTCCGGGAGTACTGATTACCGAGATAGATGAAAACGGCTTGGTAGACGGTCAAACAATCGTGGTTGAAGGCGATGCAACGACTCAACTCAACGATCAAATTCGACTACAGCTAGCGATGCAACCAGCACCTGGCAGTGAAGTGGTGGTTGATATCGTATTGAATGACTTCGCCGATAAAGCGATCAAATTCACTAATCCTGATACTGATAGCCGCCTCGAGCTATTTAGCGATCCGGTTTATGACGCAGTCAATGATCGCGTCGTTATCGGTCAAGCAACCTTCACTTTCGTTGATGGTGTAGTAGACCCTGATTGGAATGATGCAATTAACATTGGCATTGAGGCGCGTGACGATTACGTCAGAGAAGACCTCCAGCTTGCTGTCGTAGAGTTTGAACGTAACGATGACACAACCGATGCTGATTACATCTTCCCGAACTTACGTTCCGGTTTACAACTTCTTGATGTTGAGGTTTACGATAACGAAACCTCAGGCGCTGTAGTGATCGAAAGTGGCGGATCTACTCAATTAATCCGCGATATTCCAGCAGGTAGCGGTGAAACCGATACTTATGAACTCCGCCTAACCCGTGCACCAACAGGTGAAGTCCAAGTTGCCGTACTCACCGATGGTTTAGCCGATGTCATTGAAATTGATGGTGTAACCATTACACCAGAAGATTACGAAGCCATTGGTGGATTGCAGGCTAATCAGATCTTTAATGGTCATATCATCTTTGGTAATGATGGTACCAATCTCACACTGACAAGAGGCACAGGCTCAGACTTTGGAAACTTTGCTGATGAAGGCTTCTACGGTGCCAGCTTCGATGCTGAGGAACTATTTAGCGATATTGTTACCTTTGGCGATGATGGAACAAACCTAACGCTATCAAGAGCTGCAGGTGACTTTGCTGCCGATGGTTTTGCCGCAGGACAAACCATTGCTATTGATGCCACCGGTTTAGGGGGCTTCTCAAACAACAACGGCAATTATGAAATTCTATCTGTTAGTGCAACAACCATTACTCTTACAGCTATGGGCGCTTGGACAGAAGATGGTACTTCCGTCGATGCCACTGCTATTAGTCACTTAATCCCAGTAGCCGGCCAGTCCATCAGAATCGGTGGCAGCGCTAACGATGGCGATTATGAAGTGCTCTCAGTCTCTGAAGATGGTCAAACGCTAACATTAACTGCAACAGGAACTTGGGGTACTCCAGGTGAATCGGTCGATCCAATTGTGCTTTCTGATCTCGCTGAAGCCTTTATCTACTCTGGCGAGGTAAGCTTTGGCGAAGAGACCAATCCGGACTTCTTCCCAGGCCAGTTCTTGGATAGAGGCTTAGAAGGCGAGCAAGCAGGCTGGTTATCTGAAGGCTTCCTAGAAGGCATGTGGGTTCGTATCAGTGACACCAATGGAGTCGAGGCCGATGTAGAAGCCAAAGTTCAGCTGATTCGTGGCGACAACGACGGTCAGGATAGCAAACTGCAACTCATCCACGTGACCATTGATGGTGTTGAATCTGATCTAGATGCAACTTGGCTAGGCGATGGGGTAACTGATGATGTCACTGTCGTAAGAATCGCACCGCTAGCAACATTCACTGATGCAGATTACTACAATATGCAAACTGTAGAGTTGCAAGCGGATGATGACTACACCGTGCCACCAACTCGCGAAGGCGTGAAAATATTCCCAGTTTCAAACCATCTTCTATCTAAACTCAGAGGCCCATTGGCTGTCGAAGGTGGACCAACAGGCGCTGATCGCTCGCTCACAAACGGCATCAAACTACCGGGTGAAACAGACGACTTCTTGATTGCGATTGGTGCTCAGCCTCCGGAAAGTCAGCAGATCGATGTCTTGAACATCTTTAATGACTCCAGCCAAGCTGATACCAGCGGAATCCTGACAGAAACCACGCTACAAGGTTTCGGTATGGCTGAGGATCTAGATTTTGGCCCTGTCAGCGGTCCAACCTTCGGTGAAGGTTCAGGTGGTGGCAATATCGTAGTTCCAGGTGGCATTAGCTTCGGTAAGATCAATCTAGGATCCGAAGGCTTCGGTACTAACGATTCCGAAAGCAGTATCGAAGTATTCAATCTAATGCTCGGCGAAGGTAATGACCGTTTAGAAGTTACTGGCACGCTTAACCCAACTGCCTTTGTTTCTGCTGAAAACGCCTTTACCTCAGAACCTGATCCAATCAACGGCGGTGGCACGATTACCCTTGCGGGTTATGACTGGAAAGCACAAGGCTTCTTACCTGGCCAAGAAGTCACTATTGATGGTTATGTAGGTAGCTGGACCGTAGTTGAAGTGCTAGATGCGTCTCAAACTGTCACAGCACCTGGTGGCGTTGGCACTGTTGAAATTACAGATCCAAATGATAATTCGATCCTTGTTCTTTCTGGTGCCACACCAGTACCGCTATTCGACGGCACAAGTGATATTCGTCTAACTGCGGTCGATGCTTTGGTGATCGAATCACTCGTGCTGGATGTTGATGGTAATAGCGAAGGCGGTGTTCTTACCCGTCAGGATGGTCAAAACTGGGAAAATAATGGCTTCCTAGAAGGTCATCTGATCTCACTTGGAGGCTTTGATTCAGCAGTTCAATACCGAGTATTGGATATAGATGGCTCTAGCATGACACTGCTCGGACGTGAACTTGAAACAGAGGAAGGCCTTGAAGAACTGATTTGGGTGCAAGGTCCACATGGAAGCCTAACAACCCTCCATGGTGGCGGTAACCTCTTCGTCGAAACAATAGGTGATTACGATGCTACAACCACTGATGGCGATAATATCTTAACTCGCCTCGATGGCCGAAGCTGGCAAGACGATGGTTATGCAATCGGCCAGCTAATTCAGGTGGGTAGTGAAGGTGAAACCCGTCAAGTCTTAGGTTTTGCTGACGCAGACGAAAGCCTCAACCCTGGCGATCAATTCGCAACATGGGGTGCTGGTTCTGCAATGATACTATCGGGCGCAGCGTTTGCTGGCGGTACTATCAGCGATATTAACCTCCATCTATCGATCGCTGAAACAACTGTAACCGAAGTCGAACAGGTCGAACTGGTCGTTGATCGCCTAGTACGCTCCGATGGTGGAGACTGGGAAACAGATGGATTTGAAGCAGGTCAGGTTATTTACTTAGAGGGCATAGCAGGGGGCTTCACCGTAGCGAGCGTGACTACTGATCAAATGTACCTCCAAGGCGCAGCGATTCACGAATGTGCGCTTGAATCCACTACAGTGACTATTACTCGAACAGATATCACTACCGATGTTGGTTCTGAGATCGGCGGCGATCACTTTATCGTCACAGGCGGAGCAGGTCCAGATAGTCCTCTCGTCATCTACGGTGATACCAGCCAAGACGGTGTTTGGTATTCCGGTCACTCGTTCGATCGACTAGGGCAAGAGTTTGGTGATAAACCATTTGATATGTTCCCACACCTACCAGATGGTCAGAACGAGGATAACGAATGGGTATTCCCACTTGCGAACCCTTACAATTTTGCAGGTCACGACATCATCGATGCTTCTCAGCTATTTGCCGGTGTTTCTGATCAGGATATGCCAACCGTTGGCTTCACTGCTTATGGTGGTGCAGGTAATGACCTAATAATCGGTAGCCAAGCAGGTGATCATCTAGCGGGCGGTTCGGGCAACGATACTATCTTGGGTCAGCGCGGCGTTGATCATATATACGGTGACAGTGGCATCAACGTCAATATCTTTACTAGAGCACTAGATATCACAGCGACTGATACCAACCCTGCGCCTACTATCAATCCAAACCTTGGCTCAAGTGATCAAACCTTTGCGCCAGTTAGAATTCCATATCCTGTCAGTGACAACTTGATCGCTGGTCAGGACACATTGCAAGGTGATGGCCGTGTCGACGGCATAGATGAAGGCATAATTGATAGTCAAAACATCATATTTGGCGACCATGGTGAGGTGGTTCAGTTTGTCCATGATCCGAATGAACCTGATCTGGATGCACTGGTACCAATTCCAGATGGTGTCTTACAACTACTGCAGAAAATCCAGACCACTGAACTCAACACAGTGCTAGAGATCAATGCGCTTTCACCTCAAAACGGCGCAGATGACATCATCTACGGTACCGCAATTGCTGATGTATTAATTGGTGGTTCTGGTCACGACATGATTGATGGTCGCGAAGGCGATGATCTGATCTTTGGTGATATGGTAAGTCTCACCCGTATGGCCGGTGAAGATGGCGTAGTCGTCGATGGTGATCTGCTCGACGATATTCTTAATGCACGCTTCCAGACTCTTGCGGGCACCTTGATTTACGCGCGTACTGACCGAGATCTTCCTGATGGTGTCGATCCTCTCTATGCCTACGGCGATGGTGCTGGTCAAACACCATTTAGCGGTGAGTCTTCTGGTCGCTTATTAACAGATGGTTTACTTCGAGATTACCGTGATCCAAATGGTCCGCAGTGGTGGGCAGAGTATGAAATCGATTACGCTGAATATCATAACTTTGCGATCGATTCTGGTCTGGCTGGAGTTGGTAGCTTCGGTAACGATTACATTGCCGGTGGCGCAGGACATGACACCATCTTCGGTCAACTTGGCCACGATATAATCCAAGGTGATGGTTCTATCGAAAGCGCTGTCGCTGCAGAAGCCCATATAGGCGCAGCAAGAGAAAGAATGGGAGCGGAAGACCCAGTGGGGCCACTCACCGTTATCGCTAGTTCAGAGCTTGCTAGTGACGGAGAAGATTATATCGAAGGTGGTGGCGGTAAAGACGTTATCTTCGGTGGCTTAGGTCAGGATGACCTTGTTGGCGGTTCTTCAACTCACTTTAGCCTAGTTACTCCAGATCATCGTCCAGATAAAGGCGATATGATCTTCGGCGGAGCAGGAACTCAAATCGATAGAAACAACGGCTTTAATATCGATGAGAATGGAGACTTTACTGAACTAACTGATGGTACCACTAACGAAAGTCGCCATAGCCGCGATTCAGATACCATCGTAGGCGATAACGGCGACATCATCAGACTTGTCGGTATCGACGGAATCGATGTAAACACCCAAGGAGATGACTACCTAGAATACGCTTACGATCAGAACTTTGAAGGTAGCGAAGACCGTGGCGACGAACGCATTATCGTTCGTGGCGTACGCTTACTTGATTACACTCCTGGCGGCCCTGACTTCAAACCTGAACTGTTCGAGTTAGATAACCCAGGCGATCCTGCATACCGTGAAATGTTTGGCGATTCAGTTCATGCCAGTATCTACGCAAAAGTGGATATTGGTGGTAATGATGAGATCCACGGTGGTACAGGTGATGACTTTATCTACCTAGGCGGTGGTAATGATATCGCCTTCGGTGATGCTGATGACGACGATATTATCGGCGGCTGGGGATTTGATTGGATATCCGGTGGCACTGGCATCGACGGTATTCTTGGTGATGATGGTCGCATCTTTACTAGTCGTAATACCGCTACAGAGGGCAGAGAAGAAACCCTTTATGGTGTAGAACTGCTGCTAGACCGTGATCCAGATACGCGTACAAGTCAGGGCGACGTACTGAATGAATTCATCTACACACCAGGACAGGTACAGACAGAAACTATCAACATTGAGTTCGAACTGAAAAAATCAGTCGATCTAACCCCATTCGATCTAGCGCCGGGTATTGATGATCCATTCTTCAATCCAATCTTTGCAGACGACATCATCTTCGGGGGTCTAGGTAAAGACTTTATCCATGGTGGTGCGGGTGATGACGCGATGAGTGGTGCTGAGGCGCTACCTGAGTCCTACGCGCCTGTGATCGATGATAATCTCGAAATCGACTATCTAATCCGAACTGACTTCAGTCGACCTTACAATCCAAATGACATCTTGCTGTTCGGTGATGACACCGATCCATGGAATGCGCCTAAACCAGTGCAAAGCAGATTGGGTGAATTCTATCTCTACGATGAATATGATCCTCGTCGCCTAATCTTGTTCAATCATGACGGCACTGTTTGGAAAGATGATGCAGTAAACCCTGACGGTTTAAGACATTACTTCCTAAATGCAATGGATAACGAGGGTGCTACTGAAGCGGGTTACATTGAGTTCGCTCCAAATGGCACACCAATCGGTGATCTAGTAGATCGCGAAAGCGACGGTGATGATGTTCTATTCGGTGATCTAGGTAATGACTGGATAGTCGGCGGTACTGGCCGCGACCATATCTACGGTGGCTGGGGTAATGACCTCATGAACGCCGATGATGTAACCGGTGGTTCAGGCACAAGTTATGACCAAACCAATGGTCTAAATGATGCACCAGATACCCATATCGTTTACGAAGATCGTGTCTTTGGTGGCGCTGGTCTCGATATCCTTATCGGTAATACCGGTGGCGATCGCTTAATCGATTGGGTAGGTGAATATAACTCTTACATTGTTCCGTTCGCTCCATTTGGTATAGCTACCGTAAGTCGTCAAGTTCCTCCTCATTTATATGACTTCCTTTGGGCACAAGCGGCGAGTGATGGTGCAGATATCACCCGTACCGCAGATGTAGGTACGCAAAACTCCACCAGCAGATATAGTAACGTGGCGCACCTACAGGCTGAACCTTACGGTGAAATGGGCATGATTACTCAGAAAGATCACGGTCTATGGCAAGATCAGACTGGCGGCCCAACTGATCCGCAACCTGGCAATATCCCAGGTGGACGCCGTGATGTACTTCGCAGCGCCGACTTCAATGACGGTTTGAACAGCCAGTCACAAGGCTTCTTCACTGATAGTGGTAGTTTCGAGGTGCAATCCGGTAGTTTGAGTGTTTCTGCCGAATCACTCGGTGGTGATGCAGTCAGTGTCTTCTATATCGATGATGCACTGCCAAGTTACTTTGAAATAGCAGCAACTGTAAGTACCGAGAAGCCAACAGGGGGTTGGAAAGCAAATGCTTATCTAATCTTCGATTATCAAGGGCCAGAAGACTTTAAATTTGCCGGCATCAATGTCTCCAACGACAAATTTGAAATGGGTCGCCGTACTGCAGATGGCTGGATAGTTGATGTCCAATCTCCGGTACAAGTAAAACCTGATCGTAACTACAACTTACTCCTCGCAATCAACGGCACAACCGCAACCTTGGTTGTTAATGGCAGCGAGTACTTTACTCATACCTTTGATCCTAGAGTCGATCCTGATGGCTTCGTTTATGGCTTGAATAGCGGGTTAGTCGGTGTAGGTTCTGATAATGCCCGCGGCACCTTCGATAATGTGGCTGTTCAGGTACTACCACCAGAAATCACATTTGAAGTCACCGAAGCGTTTAACGCCGGTACCAATAACTTAACATTCGAACCAGTCGACCCAGCCAAATGGACCGTCATTAACGGAACCTATACAGGAACGGCAGATACTAATGAGCACGTCATTAGCTTAGTTGATCTCGGACTCAGTAACGGTTTTGATGTGTCTTCTGTTCTAGAGCTAGCAGCAACACTAAATACCGAAACTAATGGTGGCATCATCTTCGATTACTATGGCGAGAATGATTTCAAATTTGTCGCTCTTGACGTAGATAGCAATGCTCTAGTTGTAGGTCACCACACAGAAGCGAGTGGTTGGGTTGTCGATGATAGCTATGAAGTTTCTGGCGATCTGCAAGCTGGCTATGATTATGATATCGATCTCTCATTCAAAGGCCTGACAGTCACCGCAACGCTTAGCGAAGCTGGATCTGAATACGACATTGCCCGAGTCGACTTTGCATTCAATGCCCAAGTATTAGACGGTCGCTTTGGTCTGTACAGTAAAAATGGCGAAACTACATTCGATGATGTGGTTGTACGCACCGATGATCCTGAGCTTGAACAGCCAGTTCAACCAGAACTGACTATCAGTGACTTCGAGATAATAGAAGGAAACAGTGGCGCAACTGCTGCGATCCTAACGGTCAGCCTTTCTGAAGCGCTCACCGAAACTGTTACTGTCAATTACAATACCGTCGATGGAACCGCGACATTAGGCGATGGAGACTATCAAGCGTCCTCTGGAACGCTAACCTTCTTAGCAGGAGAAACCAGTGCCGATATCATGGTTCAGGTATACAGTGATATTGACGTGGAGAGCGATGAATACTTCACAGTTGAGCTCTCAGATGCATCCGGTGTAGTGATTGGAGGTGGATCTGGGGTGATTACTATTACAAACGATGATCAACCTGCAACCAGCACACCTGAGCTGTCAGTCAGTGATCTTTCAGTCAACGAAGGTAACAAAAAACATAAAAATATCAGCCTAACTGTTAACCTCTCATCTGCACCGACTGAATCAGTCAGCGTAAACTGGAGCACTGCAGACGGTACCGCAACACTTGCTGATAATGACTATCAAGCCGCATCAGGCACACTAACATTCGCTGCGGGTCAGACCAGCGCAACGATTAACTTACGAGTCTACAGTGACCGCTCAAGAGAAAGTGATGAAACCTTCACTGTTAACTTTAGTAATCCAAACGGAATCGTACTCACTGATAATCAGGCTGTGATAACCATATTGGATGATGACAATAGAATGGAAGCTAAACACAGCGCTCCAAACTCTATTGAAAACCCAACAGTGGTCACAGACGATCAGCTAGCGCCAATCGTTGAAGAAGCGATTAGCCGCTGGATAGACACCGGTGAGCTCAGTGCAGAACAGCTTGAAACATTGCAAACCATCGATGTTCGTATTGAAGATCTAGAGGGTAACACGCTCGGTGAGGCTCAAGAGGCTGACACCATTGTGATTGACATTAACGCAGCAGGCTTTGGCTGGTTTATCGATAGTACCCCAGAAGAGGATAGCGAATTTATCGTTAAAACATCTGAAAGCTCTTTACGTGCTATCGGAAACGATGAAGCGGCTCAATCAATGGATCTACTCAGTGTTGTTTCTCATGAAATAGGCCATCTACTTGGTTTCGATCATGATACAACCGAACATTCAGAATTAATGGCCGAGCATTTGAGTACCGGCATTCGTCTACTTCCTGATAGTCACGATGACTCCGAAGACTTCCATACAACCATCCTGGCAGCAGATGAGTTGCATGGTACTGAGGTTGCACACCTTGCCTTGAGTGGTCATCAATTGCTCAACATGATGGTTCCGGAGGATATTCCTGGTATAGAACAGATCAAATCAGAAGGCACAGTAGCGGCTAGAGATATTGCATTCACTAAAGGTAATACTCAAAGCGCAGGTGATCTAATTGGACAATCATTCACGCATTATGATCCCAATGATGATGAGCTAGAGCTTCCATATATTGATTTCAGTGATTCTGATAATGAAGGCTCAGATAATGTTTCTGAAACAGACAATGCAGATTCAGGTTTTGTATCAGAATGGTTATTCGATGATAGAGAATTACCGGAAGAGGTGGAACCTAGTCTTGGTAAACCGATCATTGGTTGGGGCAACTCACCTGTAGCGCCAAAATCCAGCAAAAAATAACCATTACATCCAGCATCATAAAAGCTATTTATCTAATTGTTTTTAAACAACTATTAGATAAATAGCTTTTTGTTTTTTGAGAGCTTCAAGATCCACGTCTATACTTTTTCTACAGCTAAGAATTCTAAATAGAAGCGGCAAAAAAGATTGATATCCAGCGCTCTGTTTAGTTTGTGGGGGCTGATAATGTTTCATAAATCAGCTGTTGGCATTCAACTCCCTTAACCTCTACCAATGCGCTTAGTCCATGTTAGGAAGGTTATATTGTGGGAACCGACGAATACCAAATAGAGCAACCAGAGGATGGTAGCCGAGAAAATTCAGAAGCATCCGCTGTTTCTGACACCTTTCTAAACCCCAATTTTTGGGCCAAGCTCACGCAAACAACCTCGCGAGAAGCCTACGTATCGACATGGCTTGCACTGCAATGCCAGTTAATCGAAGAGGTACATGCTGGCGTTGTAGTTATGGGCGAGCCAGAAGAGGGGCCATATACCCCAATCGCTCATTGGCCAGAAGATAGTGAAGCTAGTTTTGATATGACAGTCGTGGCCGAGCTCGCTATGAGCGAAAGAAAAGGCTCAGTCAGATCAAGTAAATCATCTCATCATCACACATCGCTAGCTTACCCTTTACTGGTTGATGAACAGCTTTGCGGCGTGGTTGCTCTCGAAGTCAGCGAACGAAATCAAAGGCAACTAAGTCTAGTAATGCGCCAGCTCCAATGGGGCTGTGCATGGCTTGAAACGCTTGTTCGACAAACCACACTAACCTCTAAAACCCGTTTGGCTTTGGCCCTAGAACTTGTCGCTGTGAGTTTGGAATCCAAGCGCTTTCATGCCGCTGCGACCGCTTTTGTTACAGAACTGACCTCCTGTATGGATTGTGAATGGGTAGGTATTGGTTTTTTAAAAGGTCAGCACATTAAATTGAGTGCATTTTCTCATAGCGCGGAATTTGAAGAGAAAAATAACTTAATGCGTCTGATCGCCAGAGCTATGGATGAAGCACTCGATCAACAAGCGCTATTAGTCTATCCAGCGCCTTCTGATACGGCCCCACGGGCACTCAGATCTCATGAAGACCTCGCAAGGCAAGATAGTGTCGGTCATATCTGTACGATTCCGATGGGAAATGCGGGTGATCCGATTGGCGGACTAACATTGGCCAGAGCTAAAGGGCAGAGTTTCACAGAAGATGAGATCGATTTCTGTCGGTATGTTGCGCTGCTCGTTGGCCCTGTATTAGATGCACGTAGAAGAGATGATCGTTGGATCGGCAGTAAGATGTGGGATTCGCTGACTGATACATTGCTGCTTTTTGTGCGAGAAGGACATACCGGTTTAAAGCTCGCCCTTATTTCTACAATTTTCCTAGCTGTATTCCTGAGTATTGCCGACGGAACTTACCGGGTATCTGCCAATGCCAGTCTAGAGGGTTCTATTCAACGCGCGATCACCGCCAAATTTACTGGTTACATTTCTAAATCCGATATCAGAGCAGGCGATATCGTGAATAAAGGCGATCTTCTGTTTGCCATGGAAGATAAAGATCTCAAATTAGAACGCGTTAAATGGAACAATCAAAAACAACAGAGACAGCGTGAATATGTAGAAGCCCTCGCCAATGGCGATCGTGCGCAGATGCGGATCCTCCGTGCCCAGAAAGATCAGGCGGATAGCCAGATAGCACTGATTGATACCCAGCTAAATCGAACAGCGGTCACAGCCCCCTTTGATGGTATCATCGTCAGTGGTGATCTGAGTCAGATGCTAGGCGCGCCTGTAGAGCGAGGACAAGTGTTATTCGAGTTGGCGCCACTGAATAGCTATCGGGTCATTTTAAAAGTGGATGAGAGGGAATACTCTCAAGTCAAAGAGGGACAGTTAGGCTCATTAAAACTAGCAAGCATGCCAAACCAGCTTTTGGATATGGTAATCGTCAAGAAAACACCTGTAGCGATTGCAGAGGATGGGCGTAACTATTTCCGAGTAGAAGCCTATATAGACGGAGGAATAGAAAGATTAAGACCCGGCATGGAGGGAGTCGGCAAAGTAAATATAGAGCAGCGTAAACTAATTTGGATATGGACCCATGAATTCACTGAATGGGTAAGGTTTACAGTTTGGTCTTGGTGGCCGTAGGCGGAGAAGACTATGGCTGACAATCTATACAGTTCAATGTGGTACCGCGTAGCAGAGCTTAAACCACATATTCGTAGCCACACTCAAATCAATCGACATGAGTACCGTGGTCAGATCTGGTACATCATTAAGGAGCCCTCGTCAGGGCAATATCATCGTTTCACCCCAGCTGCCTATCACTTTATAGGCTTGATGGACGGGGAGCGCACTGTAGACCAGATTTGGCAACTATTGGCCAAACAGCTGGGAGATGACGCACCTACACAAGATGAAACGATGCAGTTTCTCAGTCAGCTTCATATAGCAAATGTTCTCCAGACTGATGTAATTCCAGATAGCGAAGAGTTATTTAACCGCCACCAACGTCATGAGAAGGTTAAATGGAAGCAAAGGTTCATGTCGCCTTTAGCGCTTCGCTTTCCCTTATGGGACCCAGATAAATTCTTAGCCAGAACACTGTTCTTAACCAAACCTTTGTTTGGTCTAGGCGGTTTATTAATCTGGCTAAGCGTAATTATCGCTGGAGCTGTCCAAGCAGGCATTCATTGGTCTGATCTAACAGAGAATGCTATCGACCAAGCGATTACTTATAACAATCTATTTTTACTTTGGCTGATCTACCCATTAGTTAAGGCCTTACACGAAATGGGGCATGCTTACGCAGCAAAGGTGTGGGGCGGTGAAGTCCATGAGATGGGTGTTATGTTGCTGGTATTGATGCCTATACCTTACGTCGAGGCATCATCCGCAACCGCATTCCCGGAAAGACATAAACGCGTCGTAGTCAGCGCTGCTGGCATAATGGTCGAGCTGTTTTTAGCATCTATCGCTATGTTTGTTTGGTTAAACGTTGAAGCTGGCATCGTTAGAGCCATTGCTTTCAATGTCATGCTGATTGGTGGTGTATCGACCCTGTTCTTTAACGGTAATCCATTACTGCGGTTTGATGGCTATTACATCATGTCAGACCTCATAGAGATGCCTAATCTGGCAACCCGCTCAAAAAAATATCTGGCATACTTAACTCAACGCTACTTGTTTTCCGTTACCGATCAGCACTCACCAGCAGAACGCGGTGAAAGAGGATGGTTAATCTTCTACGGGATCGCTTCGTTCGCTTATCGCATGTTTATCATGTTTGTCATCATCCTATTTATAGCGGGCGAACTATTCTTTATCGGGGTGTTGTTGGCTATCTGGGCGATAACTACCCAGTTGGTTCTGCCTTTATTCAAGATGCTGGATTTCCTATTTACCCATTCGCGTCTCAAGCACAAACGATCCAAGGCCATTACTTATTCAGCTGTAGGGCTAGCCGGTTTGTTTATCTTGCTATTTGTTATTCCAGCACCGTCAAAAACCCTTGCAGAGGGTGTTATCTGGCTACCCGAAAAATCCCATGTCCGAATGCAAGTGGATGGTTTTGTTGAAGAACTATTGGTTTACCAAAATACGATCGTTCAGGAGGGCCAGCCTTTAATTCAATCTCACGATCCCTTTCTTGAAGCTCAATCGGCGCTTCTTAAAGCACAAAGAAGGGAGCTGGAAGCACGTTTAGTGCAGTTACAGTTTGCCAATCGCTCCCAAGCGCTAGTGATTAGAAAAGAAATTGAAAGCCTTGAGGCTGAGCAAAACAGAATTGAAGAACAACTTGAGTCCCTCACCGTCTACAGTGGCGCGACAGGTTTGTTTATTGTTCCTTCAGCGATCGACTTGCCCGGAAGATTTATGAACCGTGGCGATATTATTGGTTACGTACTCGAACCTACAACCACACGCATTCGCACTGTTGTCAGTCAGAATCAAATAGGACTAGTAAGGAATAGAACTGAAAAGGTAGATGCATGGATAGAGAGTGCAGACAAACTTCCACAAGAAGCACAGATAGAGAGAGAGGTGCCAGGAGGGATTTTCAAATTACCTTCGGCAGCATTAGGCAGTACTGGAGGAGGTAAGTTTCCTGTCGATCTCAGTGATCCAGATGGTTTAAAAACGTTAGAACGCTTCTTTCAATTTGATCTGCTTCTCCCTGATATTGAAGAGATAGGAAATATAGGAGGTCGTGTAAATGTGCGATTTGATCACGGTTACGAGCCATTGGCGTTTCAATGGTATAGACAACTCAAACAGCTGCTGTTGAGTCGTTTTGAAATCTAGCGCCTCACTGCGCCCCGGGGTGATTCTGGGGCATTACCCACAAAAGTCATCCTGCCAAAACAGCAGGCTAGATCGTATTGCTTCACAAATAGAAGGGAGCTTGCGCCAGCTTATTCCTGAGGTAAAAGAGAAACGCTTCGATAGTTTTATCAAGCAAGTAAACTGTCATTCAGAGCCATTAACGGCAATGAACGATGATCAGTTGGCCACAGTATGTAGAGAGCTAAAGGAATCTCTCAGCGTAGGCGGCCTGACTGATGATTCAACTGCTCACTGCTTTGCTCTTATTCGCGAGGTTGCTGAAAGAACCTTAGGGCTTAGGCATTTTAATACTCAAATCATGGGTGGCTGGGCCATGATCAAAGGCAAGATAGCCGAAATGCAGACCGGTGAAGGTAAAACATTAACAGCAACACTGCCTGCGTGCACAGCGGCCCTGAGTGGAATTCCTGTTCATATCATTACCGTTAATGATTATTTAGCACAAAGGGACTCAGAGTGGATGGGGCCAATCTATAAAGCACTAGGCCTCAGCGTTGGCTTGATTAGTGAAGGGATGACACCTGAACAACGCCGCAGTGCATATGAATGCGATGTCACTTACTGCACGAATAAACAGCTTGTATTCGATTACCTAAAAGATCGAATCGTTATGGGCCATAACAGTGGCCGCCTCCGATATGAATTGGATGATCTCTGCAATGATGGTAAGCAGCAGGGCAATGTTCTGCTAAGGGGATTATGTTTCGCCATCGTCGACGAAGCAGATTCCGTCTTAGTCGATGAAGCCAAAACACCTCTAATTATTTCTAAACAAACCGATAATCACAAAGAGTCACAGATCTACGAACAAGCATTGGAGATGGCTGCAGAACTAGAGCCTACGGAAGACTTTAAACTCATAGATCAAGAACGAGCCATTGAGCTTACCAAGAACGGAAAAGCCAAACTTGATAGCTTTGGCGATACCTTAGGTGGCTTATGGCGAGGTAAAAAAAGGCGCGAGAATTTAATTAGGCAAGCGCTAAGCGCACTAAATTACTTTATCAAAGACACTCACTATCTGGTAAAAGACGGCAAAGTTCTGATTATTGATGAATATACAGGCCGTGTTATGCCTGACCGTTCATGGGAACAAGGTCTTCATCAACTGATTGAAGCTAAAGAAGGCTGCCCCATAACCTCTCAGCCCGAGACATTGGCACGTATAAGCTACCAACGTTTTTTTAGACGCTACCTGCACTTAGCTGGCATGACCGGCACTGCAAAAGAGATCACCGGAGAGTTATGGGCTGTGTACGGCTTGGGCACTATGGTAATTCCATCAAATAAACCACAGATCAGAAAAAACATGGGCTGGCGAGTGTACGTAAATAATGATCTTAAAAACAACGCCATATTAACTCGAATTTATCAGATGAGAACTGAAGGTCGGCCAGTATTGGTTGGTACACGGTCTGTAGCAGCATCTGAAAATCTTAGCCAATTATTACAAGAGCTCGATATACCGCACAAAGTTCTGAATGCACGGCAGGACCTAAATGAAGCAGAAATCATCGCCCAAGCTGGCATGAAAGGTCGTGTAACCGTTGCAACTAATATGGCTGGACGTGGTACAGATATCCATTTAGAAGAAGGCGTGATCGCTTTAGGCGGCCTGCATGTCATTGCGACAGAGCAACATGAAGCCAGCCGAATTGATCGTCAGTTATTCGGCCGTTCTGCTAGGCAAGGAGATCCTGGAAGCTACGAATATATCCTTTCATTAGAAGATGAAATTGTGACTAAATTCAGCCCTAAATGGATCTGGAATCTACAATCACATACAGCATCCCCTAAAAGCCACTTTAGAAAAATTAGCGTCTTAATTTCACAAAAGATCGCTGAGTATAAACACGCACAAGTTAGAAAAGAGCTGCTTCGAATCGATGAACATTTAGGGAATATGTTGTCATATTCCGGCCAACAGGAATGAGGAAATTTTATGAAAGGCCTCTTGCTCCACTTGGGAATAGTCATGGCGATAAGCCAAATACCAAGTTCATATGCAGATGATAAATTGGAAGGATTCGATTGCCTCATTAAGCCTCATTCACTAGCAGATGTGAGTACTAGGGAGCAGGGCGTAGTTGAAGCGCTATTAGTAGATCGGGGCGATTTAATCACAATGGGTCAGGAGATAGCCAAGCTAGACGCAGATATTGAAGAGGTCACGGTTAAATTAGCAAAAGCCAGAGCCAGCATTACGGCTGAAGTCTCTGAAAGAAGAGCAGATCTGAACTTCGCTAGTAGAGAACTTTCAAGAATCAAAGAGCTACATAAAAAGAGAGCAATTTCAGCGCAGCTATTAGATGAAGCTCGCACAAATTATTCTAAAGCAAACTTACAGCTTAAACAGGCTATAAACAGACAGGCCATAGCAGAGATTGAACTGGAAAGAGCACAAAAATTTTATGACAGAAGAATTATTAGAAGTCCATTAAATGGCATCGTCGTGGACAGAAAGATCTCATTAGGAGAATCGGTAGATAATCGTCCTATTCTACAGGTTGCTGAAGTTGATCCTCTGAATGTGGAATTGATCGTCCCAGTCGATTTTTACGGGAAAATCACTGTAGGAATGGAAGCCAAGGTTCTTCCAGAATATCCCGGAGCAAAGGATCACCCAGCAAAAGTAGCCATAGTTGATAAGATTGTTGATCCAGCCAGCGATACGTTTGGGGTGCGATTAGAACTATCAAACCCAGGACTAACTATTCCAAGTGGTGTTAGATGCAGCATCACATTCAATCCAAATGGACCTGAGGCTCTCTCCACTATTAATACACCTGAATAGATCTGTCTAAGCTGAGTTTTAAGAATATATAAGAGAACATAATCACAAAGAACAACCAATATTTAAAGTCAAATAACCTGACTAAAGCCTATCTTCAGCTATAGTTATCGTGGGCCACAAAACAATAGTTACAAGATGTTCCCTACGGCATAAAAATGGACGTTTATAACGTTAAAACACACAGCTGCCGTTTGTGATGATTATTAATGGCCCGTTGCCATTCACAAATCAATATCACGGAGGGAATGACGTGAGTAAGCAATTGTTGTTTTATACAAATGCAGTGCCTGTCTCCAGTACCAAACACCGCGATTGGTCAGTCAAAATCGGTAAAAATTACGAATACGCTAAACTAACCAATTCAGTTCCCCTAATGGCTGTAGAATTTCCTAATGCAGCACAGGAATACCCTATAGTTTTCGCTCAAGCTGGCTCAGATATACTCCCTGTAGCCATATTGGGCGTATCAGATGAACGAAATATGTTTGTTGATGATGATGGGAACTGGAAAGCTAAATACATCCCGGCCTTTGTTCGTCGCTATCCGTTCGTCTTTTCGACCACAGACGACGGTGGAACGTTGATGCTATGTATCGATGAAAGCTTTACTGGCTTCAATCAGGAAGGTGTTGGGGAACGATTATTCGATGCTGAAGGGCAAAGAACACAATACTTAAACGGAGTTCTGTCCTTTGTCGAAGAATACCAAGCACACTTTAAGCGTACTCAAAGCTTTGCAAATAAACTTAAGGAATTAGATCTATTTGAACCGATGCAGGCCAAAGTGGCTTTGGATACAGGCCAACAAATGTCTTTAACAGGCTTTTTAGGTATTAACCGTGCAAAATTAAACGCACTACCTGGCGATACGCTATCTGAGTTGGCGCAAAGTGGAGAGCTAGAGATGATATACATCCATCTCCAGTCTATGAAAAACTTCTCATTAATGATTGATCTTGCCAAGAGTTCAAACAGTGAAGAACTACAAACTCCCGTGCCACCGTTAGATGCAAATGAACCCAATGAAGGGGAAGCGTTAAATTAAATAAATTTAATCGTTAAACGCTCGGGTAAATAGATGTTCTTCAGAACCAGGGGCGGGGATATAAAGCGCTGCAGGACGGCCTTTCCCGCCTTCAGGTTTACCTTCTCCAACCTCTTTTAATAGTTCCGCATTAGCCATACGGCGTCTAAAGGATTTCTTCTCTAGTTTTTTATCCATCAGGATTTCAAAGGCCTGCTGTAATTGCGTCAGTGAAAAGGGGGCTCTGATAATATGAATGGGCAGTACAGTATAGGCAGTCTTATTCTTTAGTCTTTCTCTCGCTGTATTAATTAAATCATGGTGATCAAAAGCAAGGTCTAGCCCTGAAATATCGTTAATTGGCCACCATTGAGCGTCTGCAACTGCTTCAACAAAGCTTTCTGTTGGTGCATACGGAATTAAAGCCATATACAGTGTAGTCACTGACCAGCCACGCGGATCACGTGATGCGTTTCCAATAGTACTGACTTGCTCAAGATGCGGTGCATTTACGCCCGTTTTACTCAAAAGCTTACGTTTGGCCGTAATCTCAATAGTTGAGTCTTCTTTTAAGTCTACAAAACCACCGGGTAGAGACCATTTTCCAACTTCCGGAGCTTGAGCACGCTGAACGAGTAAGATATTTAGCTGATTTTCATGCAATGTATAAATAGCGACATCTACCGAATAGATCGGAATATCAAATTGCTTAGTATCGTACTGACTTAAGTAAGCTTGATCTTCAGTCAATTTCATAATCTCTTAAAAACTCGCAGCAAAAGTTGACTTTGGTGGCATTAAGCCAATAATAAAAGGGCGTAGCAAATTACGCAACACAGATTCTGATGGGAAAGACCTGTCAGCCAACATATAACGGCAAGGAGCTTGCTGTATGCAAAATAGATATGACTTTGCGGTCTTTATTGGCCGTTTTCAGCCTTTCCACAATGGTCACTTACAGGTAGTGCGCGAAGGATTAGCCGCAGCGGATAAACTTATTGTATTAATCGGTTCTGCTTGGCAGGCAAGAAATCCACGAAACCCATGGAATCACTTCGAACGAGAACAGATGATCAGGGCATGTCTGAGCGAAACACATAACGAACGATTAATCTGCTTACCTCTAATGGATGTTCCTTATAACGATGATCTTTGGGTTCGAAATGTACAAGCCACAGTTAATGGCTCGGTTACTGCACATCACACCAAACCACATCAACCAGCTTCGATTGCTTTAATTGGACACAAAAAAGATCACACTGGTTTTTACCTGAACCTTTTCCCACAATGGAAAAATATTAGCGTTGAAAACTATGCAGGGATTAGTGCGACTCCTATCAGAGAGCAATACTTTAGCCCATTAATCAATGAGTTACTTAAGACTAGTAATAACGAACTTTTACCTAGTTCGATTAGTAAGTGGCTAAGTGATTTTGCTGAGAGCAATGAAGCCTACCAACAAATTGCTGATGAAATTGGCTTTGTACAAAAATATAAACAAGCGTGGGAAGCAGCCCCGTATGCACCGACATTTGTTACAGTCGATGCTGTTGTAATCCAATCAGGTCATATTCTTCTGGTAGAAAGAAAGGCAAATCCAGGGAAGGGGTTATGGGCCTTACCAGGAGGATTTGTTGATCAGAATGAGCGCCTTTTGGATGCTTGTTTACGAGAGCTTCGAGAAGAAACTCGATTAAAAGTACCAGGCCCTGTGCTTAAAGGATCGATAAAACGTCAAGAAGTGTTTGATGAACCTAACCGTTCTGCCAGAGGGCGAACCATAACGCACGCTTTTCACATAGAGCTAGAACCAAATTCTGCGCTTCCTAAAGTCAAAGGAAGTGACGATGCCAAGTATGCTCGTTGGATTCCTCTAGGTGATTTAAAGCCACAAGAGATGTTTGAAGATCATTATTTCATAATCCAAGAACTACTCGGAACAAGCTAAAAAGAAACAAACTTATGCATAATAAATAATTGTTGATTTGTAAGTGGCTATACGCCACTATATAGTCATTAAGTGATTACAAAGCACTTAAATATTCAAAATAGGTAAGCAGGGATTCTGCTTACTCGGAGTAAAACAGTATTGGATAGACCGATGCTGTCACACATAAGACAGGAGGAACTCCGTCATGAAAAACCTAATACTTAATACAGATTCCTACAAAACGTCACACTACGTTCAATATCCTCAAGGTACAGAATTCGTATCTAGCTATATTGAATCTCGCGGTGGTGTTTATGCAAATACGATTGTATTTGGCCTTCAGGCATTCTTAAAAGCCTATCTAAGCAAGCCGGTAACTAAAGACGATATAGATGAGGCAGAGATAGTTCTTACAGCTCACGGGGTTCCTTTTAACCGTGATGGTTGGGAATATATCTTGAGTACCTACGATGGTTATCTACCTCTAGAGATTCAGTCTGTACCAGAAGGCACTTTATTACCGACCAATAACGTTATGGTTCAGGTAAAAAATACCGATCCTAAATGTGCCTGGCTCACTAGTTATATCGAAACTGCTTTATTAAGAGCCATTTGGTATCCAACAACCGTAGCGACAGTATCTAAAAGCTGTAAAGAGATTATCAAAAGGTACTTGGAAGAAACGGCTGATAGCACTGATGGCCTTGCATTTAAGTTACACGATTTCGGTGCAAGGGGCGCAAGTTCAGAAGAATCTTCAGCGCTAGGTGCAGCTGCTCACTTAGTGAATTTTATGGGCACTGACACAGTTTCAGGCTTGTTGGCAGCTAAGCGTTACTACGGTGCCGATATGGCTGGATTCTCGATTCCTGCGGCTGAACACAGCACCATCACAAGCTGGGGAAAGCCAAATGAATCTGCAGCCTATAAAAACATGCTTAAACAATTTGGCGGTAGAGGTAAGCTACTGGCCGTAGTAAGTGACTCATACAATCTATGGAATGCCATCGATAATATCTGGGGTGATGAACTCATCGAAGATGTTAAGAATATGGAAGGAACATTAGTTGTTCGCCCAGACTCTGGTGATCCGGTTGAAATCGTTTCAGAAACGATTGAGCGTCTAATGGCTAAGTTCGGTAGCCGCTATAACAGCAAAGGTTACAGAGTGTTACCGGACTGTATTAGGGTCATACAAGGTGACGGTGTAAACCTAGAATCTATTGCAGCTATTTTAGAAGCATTGAAAATTCGTAAGATAAGCGCCGAGAATATCGCTTTTGGTATGGGCGGTGAGCTTCTACAAAAAGTAAATCGTGATACCCAGAAGTTTGCGATGAAGGCGTCAGCAATACAGATCAATGGTGAATGGCAGGATGTTTATAAAGATCCGATCACAGATCCAGGCAAACGATCTAAACGAGGACGCTTAGCGCTTATTAAAAATGCTAATAACAATTTCTTAACCATTCGAGAAGATGAACTAGGTGCAATGAACAATGAGCTAATCACTGTTTATCGCAATGGCGATCTTTTAAAAGAATGGTCCTTTGAAGAGATTCGCGAACTAGCAGAAAAACAGTCCTAATATATCTCTATCTACTTACCGAAAGAGCAGCGTACGCTACGTTGCTCTTTACGGTACTTAGCTCCCAAATATTCATTTTACGAAGCTCTCCGCACGATAATTTTAACCACGCATATAAGGTTATATGTTCAATACGTATCTACACAAAGAAGGCGATAGACCTAGTTACATATATAAACATCCTATTTAACATAATATATATTATGCGAAGCATGATAATGAGAGTTACCAATGCCTTGAATCTATGCAAGTGCTTGCTTTTACATAAAACAAAGCTGCTCTTAATGCCTCATAGTTAATAAAAACATGACACCAGCAAACACTAATAACATTGGATTTAACACTTACTATTGCAGCGATAAATACCTAGATCTTAACTAGAAACAAAAGCTCAATTCGAGACAAAATTGAAAGCACGAAAACAAAATAAGAAAGCTATGAATGTGTAATGGGTACTTCAGCTGATTGATAGCTACACAATAGCGCTGGATGAAGGTTTATGAGCTCGCCTGTCACATCAGACTCGACGATTAAGACAGATGGCTCTGGCGCCATACAGTGCATTTTAGCCAGAACCTCATAAGGCTGGTACTTATGGAGCTTACAGCTATTGGATTCGTATAGATCAGCGTCAAGCATTACGCTATCGCCTACAGAAATTTCATTCCAAAGAAACTCGGTTTCTAGGTGCAACTCTGTAAAGTCCAGTACACTCATATCGGCAACCTCGTTTAAGAGAGTTACCTTAAGCTTGGACGATATTGTGACGAATTGCGAGGTGAACTAGCTCAGAATTATTGCTAATTTTTAATTTTCTAAAGATGTTTGTACGGTGAGCATGAATGGTTTTAGGACTCAAAAACATCTCTTCAGCGACTATAGCTACCGTCCGGCCTTCGGCCAGCAGCGAGAATATCTGCAATTCACGCTTTGTAAGACTGCCTAAAGATGAATCGCCAGAAGAGTCTCCATTGATTCGTGAGCGTATCTCTTCGGTAATGTACTCCTCACCTTTGTGAATCGCCTTTACGGCCTCTAAAAGCTCATCAGGAGCGCATCTTTTAGTTAAGAAGCCTTTAGCTCCAGCATTTACAACGTGAGCTGGAAATGGATCCGTCTCCATTGCTGTTAATACCAGCACTTTTGCTTTTGGATCTTTTGAGATAATTCGTCGAATCGCCTCAAGGCCGCCATTCAGATTCTTAAAAGCAGTCTCTTCAGGATTTGAATCTGCAGGCATATTTAGATCCATAATCACGACATCAGGCTCATATTGCGAGTACATCTCACAAGCCGACTGACCGTTATCTGCCTCCCCTACAATCTCAATGCTTTCATCAGATATCAGTAGGCGTTGAAATCCAGCCCTAACTAAAGGGTGATCATCCACAAGCAAAATCTTAATTGGGGTCGACATGTTCGCTTCCTAATAACCAGGTTGCCCATAGATATTTAAGCTCAAGTTTACGGCCTAATTATCTGATTTATATTTATTTATTATTCTAAATATCACTTGAAGGCGCGATAGCATCGGCACCCTTGTATACATCAAAGCTCTCAACATCCATGGCCCCAGCATTCGAAATTTCTTCAACTGGAATGTGCGCAGGCAAAGCAACCAACTCATCACTATAACCAACAAGCTGTACACCTTCTTTCTTACAATGCCTAAGCACCTTCTCCAGCGCCTTAACAACCGCCACCTGCCTACCATTAAGCTGTTCGCGCGCTATCCTTGGATCTTTGGGCTTACTTGTTACCTGCTTTATAGCATAACCATCATCATCAAGAAGCTGAATTGTTACATTCTTTAGCTTTTCTTTAAGAAGAAGAGCCTTAGCCTGTTTGAAGTCCTGCTCACTATTACAGCACACAGCATCATCAAGGCCACATTGATGTAAGGCATCAACAATCTCTTGATCTTGTGCTGATTCTCTTAAAACTATATCCATTTCAGATAGTTACCTATAAATAGATAGAAATTAGTTTACCTGTAGCAAGCATTATTTTATTAAAGATATGCTCAGTAAGCTATGAATCAATTTTGCACAAAGCTTAATGAAGATTAACATCGTTAATAATATATAGCATCACTACTTTAATTCTAATTAGCCGATAACATTTGCTTTAATTTTATCACTTCTAGCTGCAGCTCAGCTTTTTCTCCCGTAAGAATATCAATTGCCCTATTGAGCCTCTTGTTCTCCTCTTGCAGGGTGCGACTCTCCACTTGAACCTCAATGTATTGATCGATATTAGAGCTGCCTTCAGACATTATCTCAGCCTGCTTCAACTCTCTAGTAAGACGGGATATCTCCGAGTGGCTCTCGATAAGCTTTGTTTCGCACTCTGCAATTTTTAGCAGGCCATCACCCTTCTCATTTGAGAGCCTTTCATTATCTTGGAGCAATCGAAGGCATTGCGCCCTCAGCTCCTTTAACTCTCCATGGTCAGCAGAAGAGGCTTTAGACAGCTTTCTAGCCCTGTCAGCAAACTCACTTTCCATGGCGCTTCTTTGTGAATCGAGCTCCTTATTAGCATAAGCAAGCGCTTGTAGCCAAAGCTTGTTAGCAGTATTGGCAACCGGCTCTGGAATGCCTGGGTTTCGCTCAGCCTCATCAAGACGCAGCCCAAGCTCAGACCACCAAACATTTAGCGCTTTGTTTATCGTCGTAATTGAGCCTGTTCCAATTCGATCTCTAATGCTTTGCTGTGTGGGCTTTATGCCTTCACGCAACAGCTTATCGGCAGTTTCTTTTACCAAATCCTGTGTATTCTGTTTCATATAATATTAAATATGTATCGAATGATACGTATCATTATATACGCACACCGCTTTGTTTCAATTTTTATATTGCCGGAATGACTAGATGAGCTACGCTAAAAGTAACCCTAACTGCATGATAAGGAAGTACTATGAAAGCAAAAATAGCAATCAACGGTTACGGCAGAATAGGCAGAAATATCCTCAGAGCCTTTTATGAATCCCACTTGAGTGACAATTTACAGATAGTTGCCATTAACGACCTTTGTGACCCTCAGGTAAATGCACACCTAACGCAATACGACAGCATTCACGGTCGATTCAGACATGAAGTTATCGCTGAGAACGACGCTTTAATCGTTAATGGCGACGTCATAAAAGTGCTTCGAGAAAAAGACACCAGCGCCCTACCCTGGGCTGATCTAGATATAGATATTGTGTTTGAATGCACTGGCCTATTTACTGATAGAGAATCAGCCTCTAAACACATAGACGCCGGAGCAAAAAAAGTACTGATATCAGCGCCATCTAAAGATGCGGACTCATGCGTTGTTTACGGCGTAAACCAAGATTCAATTCAACCTCATCACACCATCATCTCCAACGCATCATGCACAACCAACTGCCTTGCACCATTAGCCAAGATAATCAACAACCATTTCGGCATTGAATCAGGCCTAATGACAACTATCCACGCCTATACAAATGATCAACACCTAATGGACGCCTTTAGCGGCGACTTATATAGAGCAAGATCTGCTGCTAGCTCCATGATCCCAACCAAAACAGGCGCTGCAGCAGCGGTTGGCTTAGTCCTACCTGAGCTTAAAGGAAAGCTCTCAGGCATGGCTATCCGTGTTCCCACCTCAAACGTATCCCTCGTTGATCTCAGCGCAACACTAAAGAGCCACTGCTCAGCAAGCGAGTTAAACGACTTAATCCAAAGGGAGGCAGACAGTAACTACGCCGGAATCGTTGCATGCAATCAAGAACCCCTAGTCTCCATCGATTTCAATCACAGACCCGAATCCTGTATTTTCGATGCCACCCAAACCATGACCCACGCAAATACCATTAAGGTATTTGCGTGGTATGACAATGAATGGGGCTTCTCAAATAGAATGCTTGATACAGCCCAGCTAATTCACCAAATCTCAAATTAAGATGACCATAAAAACTAAGCCCTTCATACCTAATGAAGGGCTTAATTTTTCCAGCAAATATGACGTTGTAATTATTTGAGATAATTAATCTGTGAAAGATATAAATCTTGCGAACTGCAGCCGTGAGGATCACTAATCTTAGTTTGTAGCGCCGCTTTTATACTATCAGGAACCTTATCCACCTCTGTCGCTGTTACAGCCTGGTAGTGCTCCTGCACAAGATAAGTTGGCGAGTAACGCGAAACCTGAATGTAGGTTATTCCTCGCTCAGTGATCGATGCATAGCTGATTTTGGAAAAGCGGTTCTTGTTAAGATCGCCTGCGATATAGCCACTATCACAAGCAACCGAAAGCTTTTTACCAGCTGCGGTTGGCTTAAATACATCAGTAGGATCAGCGCCTGCCAATACAGCCTCTACTTTATCAGCATCATTTAAAGGGACTTTTGCAGCTTTATTCGCAGCTGCAGGAGAGCTCGGCGACTGAGCAAGATAATCCATATCAAGCGCTTTGATTGCCTGATACCCGATAACACCAGCAACAGCCAGTATAAATATGCCTTTCGGAAGATCTGTCATAACACCTCTGAACTCCCTTTCCTGCGTGTTGTTTATATCCCTCGATGTCATTTAAGTATAGCAATGACTATCTCGTTGACTGCACTAATCCCTTAAGCAAAAACAACCAGCCCTATATATAGTAAGGCTATTCACTTAATAACAGTAATAATAGACATCATTTCAAACTATGCAATAACCATTAAGTCCCGCCAATAAAGGCTTGAGGCGCATTTATGAAACACTTTTAAAAAATCCCATATAAATCACATGGATAGAAAATATGCGTATCAACATGAAAAATAAACAGGTTGATAAAACAGATAAGGAATTACATTAAATAGCTAGGAAAGGGAGCTTTTTTTTGCAGGACCTCGCACCACAAATAGAAAGGCGCACACAGATAAGAAAAATAGCGTAAAAATATAAGCTTTGAAGATAAATCTAAGGAAGTGATTACCACAAGTGGTGCCCGGGACCGGACTCGAACCGGTACACTCTTGCGAGCGGGAGATTTTAAGTCTCCTGTGTCTACCAATTTCACCACCCGGGCATAAGATGGAGGCGCGGGTCGGAATCGAACCGGCGTACACGGAGTTGCAGTCCGCTGCATGACCACTCTGCCACCGCGCCTCAATATTGTTACTTTAGAATTTGGAGCGGGAAACGAGGTTCGAACTCGCGACCCCAACCTTGGCAAGGTTGTGCTCTACCACTGAGCTATTCCCGCTCTGCTGTAACAATGTGGTGCGTATTATAGAGAGCCCCATTTATAAGTCAACACATATTTTATAAAAAAATCTGCTTAATTATTAACCACTTACATCTGTTCAGATAAAGCAGGCCAAGAAGCTCTAAGGTACTGATACATAGACCATAAAGTTAATGCTGCTGCTAGATACAGTGCAACAATCCCTGCTATCGATATGGTCGTGTAGGGCTCTGTAACAATCATGAGCATAATCGCCAGCATCTGTAGTGCTGTTTTTACTTTCCCAATATAAGAGACAGCCACACTCGCTCTCTGCCCCACTTCAGCCATCCATTCACGTAGAGCTGAAATTACGATCTCTCTACCGATAATTACGATCGCCGGAATTGTGATCCACCATGACGCATAGCTTTCAACTAATAGAGCCAGAGATATAGCTACCATTAACTTATCCGCAACAGGATCCAAGAAAGCACCAAAGGGAGAGGTTTGATTCAACTTTCTAGCTAAATATCCATCCAGCCAATCAGTAAAGCCAGCAACGGCAAATACCACGCCTGTAGCAATAGGTGCCCAGCTATAAGGCAAATAGAAGATCAGCACAAAGACAGGAATTAAAACAATACGTAACGATGTAAGTATATTGGGTATATTCATCTGGCATTCAAATATCAGGATGGAGTGCCGCATAGATTTCTTCGGCAATTGTTTTGCTTATGGTAGAGACTTTTGCAATTTCTTCAACACTGGCGCGCTCTACTTCTTGGATTCCACCAAAATGTCTAAGCAGCTCTCTTCTACGCTTAGGACCAACACCGGGTATATCTTCTAACACTGAGCGTTTTCTAGCCTTGCCTCTTCGAGCACGATGTCCGGTAATAGCAAACCTGTGCGCTTCATCACGTATGTGTTGAATTAGATGCAACGCAGCCGAGCTGCTTTCTAATACTGTTTCTTCACCCGTATCGCCTGAAATAAGTACTTCAAAGCCAGCCTTACGTGTAGACCCTTTAGCCACACCAATCACTAAAACGTCGGATATGCTCAGCTCATCTAGCACTTCCATCGCTTGAGTAACCTGGCCTTTACCACCATCGATTAACAAAATATCAGGCAATTTACCCTCACCCTTCTTAAGACGCGTATAACGCCTTAGAAGAGCTTGATGCATTGCTGCATAATCGTCGCCCGGAGTAATGCCCTCAATATTAAAATGTCTGTAATCCGATTTGAGAGGACCATTTCTATCAAACACTACACATGAAGCAACTGTTGCCTCACCAGAGCTGTGACTTATATCGAAACACTCTAGCCGTTGAGGAACCTCATCTAGGTCTAAAAGGCTTTGCAGCTCTAAATAACGGTTATAGATATTCTTTTTGTTAGCTAAATAACTACCTAACTGCTGCTCAGCATTGGTATTAGCAAGCTTCTGCCATGCTGCCCGCTCGCCTCTGACCGTATGAGAAACCGTAACCTTTTTGCTTGATGACTCTCCTATCGCTTGTTGCAAGCAATCTTTATCGTCAACTTCACTTGGCAACACGATATATGACGGTATTTCTCGTTGCGAACCTAAATACCATTGAGCTACAAAAGCTGAAACAATTTCGCTCGACGTTTCTTCGATAGATACCTTGGGGTAGTGAGCCTTGCTTCCAATAATTCTTCCGCCTCGTACAAACAGCATATGTATGCAGACCCCGCCAGGCTGAACCGAACAACCAATCACATCGGCCTCACCTTGCATGCCAGTTACGTACTGCTGCTCTTGTACTTTTTGCAAACTAATAAGTTGATCTCTATATAACGCAGCCTTTTCAAACTCAAGATCTGCAGAAGCATTTTCCATCTGGCTAGCAATTTCATCCATAACCTTGGTGTTCTTGCCATCTAAAAACATAGAAGCATGACGGATATCGTCTTGATAATCTTCTTTAGAGATCGCTTTTACGCAAGGCGCAGTGCATCTTTTGATTTGATACTGAAGGCAAGGACGCGACCGGTTTTTGTAAAAACTATCATCGCACTGACGTATCTTAAAAATCTTCTGGAGCAGGTTCAGGCTGTCACGCACAGCCCCTCCGCTTGGGAACGGTCCAAAATATTTACCGCTTTTACGCTTGGCGCCTCGGCTAAATCGCACCGCAGGATAATCATCTTTATCTGAAATGAAGATATATGGGTACGATTTATCGTCACGCAGAAGAATATTATAAGGCGGCCTGTGCTGCTTAATCAGGTTTTGCTCAAGCAATAACGCTTCGGTTTCACTGTTAGTGATAGTGACCTGAACATCAGCTATCTTCGCAACCAACGCACGAGTCTTGATACTGAGACCTGAAGAGCGGAAGTAACTAGAAACTCTGTTTTTAAGGTTTTTGGCTTTTCCAATGTACAGAAGCTCATTGTCTGCATCGTACATTTGGTAGATTCCAGGCCTTTTTGTGAGTTGCTTCAAAAAGGCGCTGGCATCAAATGTTTCGGATGGGGTATTTTCTGACACTGCTTACTGTTCTACCTTGGACAATAGCTTACGGTTATCCATGTATTCATGCGTAGCAATTCTATGAATTTCTTGCAGAGTCTCCATAGTCGACTCAGTAATACCCGCCCCGCGTGAAAGCGATACCTCCAGGTAAACACCTATTTCTGCGTAGTAGCAAAGCTGAGCGTCAGTACTTTGTGCTTTACGAAGTTTAGTTAATGAGATTTGTGCACCATTAACCAAAATATTATTAATGTCTGATTCTGATAACAGAACATCACGGTTTTGTTCGCTTAAAGGGACGTTATTATCTGCTGATCTGGTCATTGTATACCCTTATTTATAATCCCATCGTATTTGCAGCATACTTTAAGCATTTCAACAGTTGATGTAAAAAGGAAAGTCTTAGATTACGACGAATCGACTGTTCCTTATTTTATCTACTTAAAAGAGCACTGCGCATGGATAACGATATAGACTGGGTTTTAAGCAGCCCTTCTTTGATAAACGTGCCGAATAGCTATATTCCCTTTCATGACCTTATTAGTGCAGATCAGCCCAAATCAGTAGTAGTTAACAGATCAAGATTTACAGCAAGAAACCTTGGCGGATATTACGAAAACATAGTCAACCACATCCTCAACAATGACACTCATTTATATGATATTAAAAGAAATATTAAGGTTTTTGATAATAAAGTTACTTTGGGTGAACTCGATTTTATAGGCGATTCATCAAGGGGGGACTTCCATCTAGAATGTGCAATTAAATACTATTTAAGAACAGGTTCAGGCACCAAGCTTGCAGATTTTATTGGCCCAGGAAAGAGGGATCGGTTAGATATAAAATACGAGAGGATGGTAGAACATCAACTTAAAATATCTAAAACCCCTCAAGGCATCCTAGCGTGTAAAAGCGAGGGTTTATCCCCTGTGATTTTCGTCATGCTAATGCAGGGTTACCTATTCCATCCTTTTACTGAGTTTGGTTCTAAAATAGAACTTCACCCTGCAATTAATCCCAATCATCTCCAAGGCTGGTGGCTTAGGCAGAATGAGATTAACCACGTTAAAAGCCCAGACTTTTACAGCATTATGCATAAGCCTTATTGGCTGATTGCTGATCACTCAAAACTTTTGGATTATGCCGAATTTGAGGCAGAGCTGTTAAAAGCTGACAGGCCAACTCTTGTGGCTAGATTTAATAAAAAAGGGGAAGAATTAGATCGTGGGTTTGTGGTGCCGAACGAATGGTAGATAGAAGTTAGCCGAGCATCTAAGCGAGATACCCGGCTAAAGCAAAAGCTTACTTTTCTGCAGCCGCTGCGTCTTTAGCA
This sequence comes from Neptuniibacter sp. QD48_55, assembly GCF_047778115.1. GTDB lineage: Bacteria > Pseudomonadota > Gammaproteobacteria > Pseudomonadales > Balneatricaceae > Neptuniibacter. Next base: position 1,829,952 of record NZ_CP180555.1, read on the forward strand.
ATCATTTTTTTAAGTACTTTGATGCCAACAAAAGTGCCAACAATCATGCACGCAACGATGACTAAGCTCGGAGCAACAGAGATTAGGTTATATTTATCCATAGAACTGTCCTAGATATTTTGTAGTAGTAATAAAGAAATATCGGGGGCAATTATATAGAGCTAACAGCCTGTGTCTATCCATCAATGGCCCATAAAAACCATTGAAATATAATGGCTATTTCTTGCTATCACCCTCTAAACGCATCAACAGACTTGAGGTGTCGCAACGCCCGCCACCCATTTGCTGAACATCCGCGTAAAACTGATCTACCAAAGCAGTAACCGGCAATCTAGCACCATTTTTTCTGGATTCATCTAGAACAATGTTTAGATCTTTACGCATCCAATCAACAGCAAATCCAAAATCATACTCATCTTCAATCATGGTTTGGTGGCGATTAACCATTTGCCAAGAACCTGCTGCACCATGCTGAATTACATCGAACACCTGGGCTGCATCTAAACCAGCAGCTTTTGCAAAATGCACACCTTCAGCTAAGCCTTGGACTAACCCAGCTATGCAAATCTGATTTACCATTTTCGCTAACTGACCAGAGCCAGCCTCACCTAGTAAACGAGTAGATTTTGCATAACAATCCATAACTGGCTCAACAACAGAAAAGTTAGCGGCATTGCCACCGACCATAATGCTTAAAACGCCATTCTCCGCACCTGCCTGACCTCCTGAAACTGGAGCATCGAGGAAGCCTACGCCTTGCTCTCCTGCCAGTTCCGATAGCTCTCTAGCAACTTCAGCAGATGCAGTAGTGTGATCCACCAAAATGGAACCAGCTTGCATAGTGTTTAGCACGCCCTGCTCGCCTGATGTCACAGCTCTTAAATCATCATCATTGCCGACACAGGTAAACACGACATCTGCACCCTGAGCAGCCATTGCAGGTGTTAAAGCAAAGCTACCTTTATAGTCCTCAATCCATGCCTCTGATTTAGCTGTTGTGCGGTTGTAAACCGTAACATCGTGACCTGCTTGTGCTAAATGCCCTGCCATCGGGTATCCCATGACACCCAAACCTATAAATGCAACTTTCATTCTTATTATCCCATCTAGATTGAACTGTTTTATTCTTTATAGGCTCAGAGTATAAAGGATGAAACAGCAAACACCATCTCGTACTTTTTAAATCGCTATTTTGCTATCATCTTGCCCTGTATTTCACGAGAGCCATTTATGTCCTTCTTAAAATCAGCACTTATTTCCATTTTCCTTTTTGCGACTTCTGCAAATGCGTTAGCACAAAGCGAACTTTATAAACTGAGTTTTCAAAACACAGACCACGAAAGGGTTTCTTTGGCGAATTACAAAGGAAAAGTCGTTCTACTTAACTTCTGGGCAACTTGGTGTCCGCCATGCATTAAAGAGATGCCATCAATGCAAAGGCTGCAGGAGCATTTTGCCGATCAAGAATTTGAGATTGTGGCTATAAATGCCGGTGAGGATTCTGTATCTGTTTCGAGTTTTTTAATGGAACTGGATACCGAATTAACTTTCACTATCTTACTCGATGAGAAAAATCGTTCTTTTAATGAATTTGGCATTAAAGGACTGCCAATGACGTTATTGTTCGATAAAGAGGGAAAATTGATTGAAACAATTCTTGGCGGGAAAGAGTGGGATCACCCTGAATCTATTGCGTTGATTAGCAAGACTTTAAATTAAGCCATGGATCGATGATCCATGGCTTTAAAAACTTATTCAGCCAATACCGCAGCTGCTGCCTGAGCTGCAACACCAATTTTGATTGGCGCATCCATCTCAGAAAGTGTGTTTTCTAGAGCGTCAAGGCACAACATAACATTGCGCTGAGTACATGCAGTACCCATCAAACCGATACGCCATACTTTACCAGCCAATGCACCAAGGCCCGCACCGATCTCTAGATTGTAATTTTTCAGTAGCGCAGTACGCACAGCAGCATCATCAACGCCATCAGGAATGATGACAGAGTTAAGCTGTGGCAGGCGACAGTCTTCATCAACTAGGAAACCGATACCCATTGCTTCAAGACCCGCACGAAGTGCCAAATGCAGCTTCTGATGACGAGCCCAAGCATTTTCAAGCCCTTCTTCTTCTAGCATTACTAGAGCTTCATGAAGCGCATATAGAGAGTTCACAGGCGCAGTGTGATGATAAGCACGCTTTCCACCACCACCCCAGTAACCCATTACAAGGTTCGTATCTAAGAACCAGCTAGGAACTGAGCTTGTACGGTTTTGGATAGCCTCAACTGCTTTCTGGCTAAAACTCACTGGAGAGATACCAGGAGGACAAGAAAGACACTTCTGTGTACCGGAGTAAATTGCATCAATACCCCAGCCATCAACGTCAACTTCTACACCGCCAAGAGACGTTACAGCATCAACAATAGTAAGAGCACCGTTAGCCTGAGCTAACTCACAAAGCGCTATTGCATCAGAACGAACACCCGTGGATGTTTCTGCGTGAACAAAAGCCAAAGCTTTAACATTTTCATTGTCTGCAAATGCAGCTTTAACCTTTTCAAGATCCACAGGCTGACCCCATTCATCTTGAACAAGAATGCATTCGCCACCAAAACGCTCTACATTCTCTTTCATACGACCGCCAAAAACACCGTTTTGGCAGACGATCACCTTATCACCCGGCTCAACCAAGTTAACAAAGCATGCTTCCATGCCTGCAGAACCAGGTGCAGACACAGGCATTGTTAATTCGTTTTCAGTTTTGAAAAGGTTTTTCAGCATCACTTTAATCTCATCCATCATGCGGATAAATTCAGGATCAAGGTGACCGATTGTTGGGCGAGCCATCGCCGAAAGAACTCGAGGGCTTACATCTGATGGTCCAGGGCCCATCAGGGTACGAACAGGTGGGTAAAAAGAGGTAGTCATTTAAGGCCCTTATAATTGCTACATGTTACAAAGGCCTTATTTGTATCAGTTGGAAGCCAACTCATCAATCATTGCGATGATCATTTCTGCAGAATGTTTAGCTGCAGTCACAAGAAATTGGTCGAATGACACGCCAGACTCTTTACCTGCGATGTCTGACAAAGCACGAATAACGATGAACGGCGTATTAAATTGATGACAAGTTTGAGCAATCGCAGCAGCTTCCATCTCAACAGCTTTCATCTCAGGGAACAATTTGCGCTTGCGCTCTACTCGCTCAGGGTCGTTCATGAACTGATCGCCCGTACAAATCAAACCACGAGTCGTTTTCATGCCGTCCATGCGCTCAATACAACGCTCAGCGACCTTTGCCAAAGTCGCGTCTGGAGTAAATGCTGCAGGCTGACGTGGCACTTGGCCATATTCGTAGCCAAATACAGTTAAATCCACATCGTGATGACGAACTTCAGAAGAAATTACGATATCACCAACATTGAGCTCTGGATCATAACCACCAGCAGAGCCTGTATTGATAACACAATCAGGTTTAAATGCCTGAAGAAGAATAGTAGTTCCAATAGCCGCGTTGACTTTACCGATACCAGATTTAAGCAAAACGATATCGTGTCCATGTAACTTACCTGTAAAAAGTAAGTACCCAGCTATTTCGTGGTCTTCTCTCTCTTCTAGTGCAGCTTTTAACAGCTCCACCTCTTCATCCATTGCACCGATAATACCGATACGAATGTTGCCGTTTTTCTGAGAAAGTAGCGCGGAAATGCTTTGTTCTTGGGTCATCAATGTTTACCGTCTAAAAAGGCCGTAATTACCATCTTAATAATGCGCGATTAGAGCATAGCTTTTATAAAAAACCTAGCCCCAATCCCCATGAATACTGGCTTATGACCGTTAAATTGCGCTCAAGCCTCAAATAAATAGATATTAATTGATTTAGTACAGGCTATTGCTAAGGCTCAGTTTTACCTATTGGGTACAATCCTGACCAACCAAAGCCGCTAAACAATTGATCACAATATTCATCGACTGGTGCAGTTAGTTTTAGAGTTTGTTCTGTTACAGGGTGAATAAACTCCAGTTCAGTCGCCATTAGCATCAAGCGTTGAAGATCGAATTCCTGCTTTAAAGCTTTGTTATGTTTATTGTCACCATGCTTGGTATCACCCGCGATTGGATGAAAGATATGCTTCATATGACGACGGATTTGGTGCTTTCTTCCTGTTTCCGGCTTAACTTCCACTAATGAGTAGCGCGATCTTTCATACCGCCCTACCGGCATATCAATCTCAACCATCCCTAAACGCTTATAATTTGAGACAGCTTCTTGAGGTTCTTTATCTTGATTTGCGTGCTTATCAGCAATTTTGTCTAGCTGCTCTTTCAGCGCATAATCGATCACATCTTCCTCTGGAGTGTAGCCACGACACATACAGAGATAGGTCTTACTAATCTTTCTTTCTGCAAAGATTAGATTCATTTGTTGCGCTATCTCTTTGTTTTTACCAAATAAAATAACCCCAGAGGTTGGTCGATCTAAACGATGAATGGTGTAAGGACTACCACCATCGAAATAGTTTTTCAGCATGGACGCTAAATTAGGTGTACCACGAGGTGCGATCCAGCTTGGGTGAACCAACAAACCAGAAGGCTTATTTACTGCAATTAAATGCTCGTCTTCAAAGAGAATATCAAGATCAGTCATAACAAAGGTCGTTTCAGTATAAGCGGGAGATTCTACCCCCCACTAAAACTATGTAAAGGGCTTGAAAAACCGACTAAAATACTTATATATAGAGAAACTTAATAGGGAAATCTTTTTCGAGGATATCATGCGTAACGTAAATACTTACGATGCTCGTTCCGAACAGTCCGTACTGCAGACGAACAAAGTCATTCGTAACACATACATGCTGCTAGCCATGACAATGGTTGTAAGCGCTATTTCTGCCGGCATCTCCATGATGCTTCAGATGCCTTTCTTTGTTTATATCGGCAGCTTTATTCTTAGTTTTGTAATGCTATTCATCTTAAACAAGAAACAAAATAGCGCCGCAGCTATTCCTTTAGTTTTCTTGTTCACTGGCATGATGGGCTTTGGCCTTGGACCTCTTATCAATAGCTATCTAGCTATGGCAAATGGTGGCCAGATCGTAACGACTGCACTAAGCATGACCGCCCTAACCTTCTTCGGCCTATCTGCTTACGTTCTTACAAGTAAGAAAGATTTCAGCTTCATGGGCGGCTTCTTGGCTGCTGGTATGATGATTGCTCTGATTGCAATGGTTGCTTTGTTTGTACTGCCTCTATTTGGCGTACAGCTAGGCGCACTTCATTTAGCATTCTCTGCCCTTGTCGTGCTGCTAATGTGTGGTTTTATTCTTTACGACACTAGCAACATCGTTAACGGCACATACACTAACTACGTTATGGCGACTGTTAGCTTATACCTGAACATTTACAACCTATTTATCCACCTGCTAAGCCTTGTTGGCTTTCTAAGCGACGACTAAGTAGCTCGTAAATCTATAAAAAGCCCCGCTTTCTTTGATAAGATTGCGGGGCTTTTTAGTTATAGGCTTTAGCAATTCAATGAAATTCTCAATAGTTATTCAGGCCTCACCCTCTAGCAGCCAATCGGCTGCGACAGCATTACGTTATGCAAAAACACTTTTGCAGCAAGGCCATGAGCTGTATCGAGTGTTCTTTTATGCAGATGGCGTTAATCTCGCTAACTCTCTAATTGCCCCACCACAGGATGAAACCCATTTACCTAGAGAGTGGCAAGCCTTGGCAACCGAACACGATCTAGACCTTGTTGTTTGCATCGCTGCAGCAGTAAAGCGAGGCGTTCTCGATGACAATGAAGCTAAGCGATATGAAAAACCGTGTGGAAACATTTCCAAAGGCTTTGAATTGTCCGGTCTTGGACAATTAGCTGAAGCTATTGCCGTTTCAGATCGCGTCGTTACATTTGGGGCTTAATGATGAGTGATAAAAAATCAGTTTTAATCCTGAATCAACATGCGCCTTATGGCACAAGTTACGCACGTGAAGCATTGGATGTCACTTTAACCTGCTCCATTTTCGAAATGCCGGTTAGTTTGGCTTTTTTAGGTGATGGTTTGTTCCAGCTTCTCAAAAGCCACAATACCCAGCAAACTGGCCACAAGAACATTGAGTCAATGTTAAGCGCATTACCCATGTACGATATTGATCAGATATTTGTTTGCGCTGAAGATCTTGAAGCTAACGCCCTTTCAGAAACTGATCTAGGTTTGCCCGTTCAAATTATCTCTCGGAACGACCTAAGCAAACTACTTGATAGCCACGATACTGTATTGACGTTCTAATATGATTTTACATCTGCTGAATAAATCTCATAACAACACGCAACTTTTAAACAGAATGCTTGCGAGCGTTAAAGACAAAGACACAGTTCTAGTAATTGAAGACGGCGTCTATGCCGCGCTATCTGCTAACGCTTCACTTTTCTCTGACTTACCTGAGAGCTGTAAACTCTTTGCCTTAGAGCCTGATGTAAGCGCACGCGGCCTAACTGATAAACTCAGCACTCGTTTTACACTGGCAACAGATGAGCAGTTTGTAGAACTAAGCTGCAAAATGAACAAAGTTGTTAGCTGGTTTTAATATGACTATCGAATTTGATGAAGAAGGCTATCTCAGAAACTTAGACGACTGGAATGAGACCGTTGCTCATTCAATAGCTGACTCAGAGGGTCTTACATTGACCCAAGATCATTGGGAGATCATCAATATTATTCGTGATTTCTACGAACAATATCAGCTTTCCCCTGCAATGCGTCCTTTAGTGAAAGCGGTTTCACTAAAGCTAGGCAAAGACAAAGGGAAAAGCATCTACCTAATGAAGCTATTTCCAGGCAGTCCTGCGAAATTGATCGCCAAGATTTCCGGCTTACCAAAACCGGATAACTGCCTATAGATATTAAATAAATTCACTCCATCCAGCTGAAATAATTACTTTTTTTGATCTGTACGGTTTAAACCGTAGCATTGCTAGTCTATGCTGTAACAAAACGCTATCTCCCCACTTTCAAGCTTTTCAAAGCTGTGGGATACTCGAAATATATAAAAAGAACTCTTTTTACCTGAAGAGTCCTAAGTTGTAGCAAACAGGATAGGTAGAACACTATGGGTCTAGAAGCAGCAGCTGAACACCTTAAAGCATTACAAGCTGAGCAATCATTACACCAAGAAGCCAGCGATACTAAGCGCAGCAATCAAGAAGAAGTTATTTATCATCAATGGGCTACATTCAAAGTTGATAATGAATTATATGGTGTTGATGTAGTTCAGGTAAAAGAGGTGCTTCGTTACAGCGAGATCACCCCTGTACCAGGCTCTGACTATTTTATTCTGGGTATTATTAATCTGCGTGGTAATGTTGTTACCGTTATTGATACACGCCAGATGTTTGGTCTAAGCCCACACGAGCCTGATGACGATACGCGCATCATTGTTGTTGAATACAATGAACAAGAAGTAGTTGGTTTGGTTGTAGATAGCGTTGATGAGGTAATCAACCTACCTCAGAACGATATTGATCGCGCACCTAACGCTACTGGCGAAGAGACAACAAAGCGCTTCGTTCAAGGCGTTTGCTACTACAACAGCATTTTGATTATTTTACTAGATCTCTTAAAAATGCTGCAAAGCGTCACTCCTATGGAGACCGCCGAAGAATTCTAAGCTTAACAAGCATGAAAAAAGCTGCATTTGCAGCTTTTTTTGTGACTGAAATATACCAAGGCTTAAAAGACAATCTAACCAATATGCACAGCTATATGCCTTCTTGATGAGCAATGACGATGCTCCCAGCAATATACGCCCTGCCATGTCCCTAAGCACAACTGACCGTTTAGTACAGGAATGGATAAAGAGGGACTCGTCAGAACACTTTTTATGTGGGCAGGCATATCATCATCTCCCTCTAGCGTGTGGGTATACAGTGAATCACGTTCAGGCACTAAACGATTTAACCAATTCTCTAAATCGTGTTTAGCACTAGGATCGGCATTTTCCTGAATAATTAAGCTGGCACTTGTATGCTGTATCAACAACGTACATAAACCTTCATTTACACCACTCTGATCCACTAATTGCTGTAACTGACGTGTGAATTCATAAAGCCCTTGGCGGCCTGTTTTGACTGTAAGTAGCTTTACCATAAAAAAATGCCCCTTCAGATGAAGAGGCACTTTAACAGATTAATAATAGTTAAAACTACATTACTCTGTTTGTTGTCATGAATCTGTCTTCGTCCTCTGGACCTGCATTATCCGCATATAAAGTTACACCGGAGCGTAAGCAGATAGATAGATTCTGGTGAGAAGCTTCTGTTTCTTTAGGCAGCAAGTGATCAACGATCTGCTTTTCATCCAACAACTCTTGCTCTGTTGCAGTAAGACGTTGGCGGCTGAAATCGTTTACATCGATATCATGAACGATTTGGTAACGACCGTAGTTACAGCGCACTGGGAATGAATAGAAGATACCTTTTGCGATACCGTAGCTACCATCACTTAAGATACCCATACTGATAATTTCACCCGGCTCTGTACCAAGCACCCAATCACGCATCTGGTCAACGATCGCTTGTGCTGCTGATGCTGCACTCGATAAGCCACGCGCTTCGATAATCTCACCACCACGCTTCTGCACTTTAGGGATGAACTCTTCTCGGTACCAAGAAGTGTCAATCTGGGACATTGCAGGCTTGCCTAGGATCGTTGCCTGGTGCAAATCTGGGTATTGAGTTGGAGAATGGTTACCCCAAATCATGATTCCGCCGATATCTCGCGTAGTAGCACCACAGTGATTCGCTAGAATACCTTTAGCGCGGTTGTGATCCAAACGAGTTAAGCAGGTAAACTGAGACGGGCTTAAATCCGGCGCATTTCGGCTAGCGATAAGAGCATTAGTGTTTGCAGGGTTACCCGTAACAAGTACTTTTACATCACGGTTCGCAAAATCATTTAGCGCTTTACCCTGACGAGCAAAGATAGCGGCGTTTTCTTCAAGTAGATCGCTACGTTCCATGCCTGGGCCACGTGGCTTAGCACCTACCAACAATGCATAGTGAGCATTTTTAAAACCGTCTTCTACATTGTCATGCAGGGTGATGGTATGAAGAAGCGGGTATGCACAATCCATCAATTCCATTGCGACACCACGAAGTGCATCCATCGCTTGCGGTAGTTCAATCAGCTGCAGAATTACAGGCTGATCTTTACCCATCATTTCACCAGCAGCAATCTTAAACAGCAAACTGTAGCTAATAGCACCTGCGGCACCGGTTACGGCTACTCGAACTGGACGTCTCATTGCTTTTTACCCCTAAATATTGGCAATAAAATCATTTAATACCAAAGTATATAGACTGTAAGCAATTATGTAAGTACTTCTCTAGTACTCAATATGAACTTTCTAAATAAACCGAAGAACTATTTTTATAGGCCACGACTGGATTCAGTACGGAGAAACACACTGCTTTCTGAATTTAATGCACCATCAATCATTGTAAGCAGCTTCTCTTTATCACGCCCCAACACCCCTTTGAGCACAAGATAATTCGAGGCATGGTCGCTCCTAAAAATAGTCTTGCCCAAATCAAGATGACCAATAAAGGTTTGCATCTCTTCGATCAACTGACGTTGGCTGCAGAACTCGAAATCATCACCAAACGACTTTACAAATTCAGCCTCACCTTCATGGAAAAACAACACCAAGGTCGCTAAGTAATCGGGCTGAACCGCATTGACCAATCGTGCCGAGTCAATCGCATGCTGGTGGGAGTATCTTGATCCGCCCATACCATTAATGATCATTACGGAAGATTTAATGCCGGCCGCTTTAATCTTAAGCAGAGCATCCTTGGTCGTCTCGAAGGTTTCACCCTTCTCTATCTTCTCAAGAATCTCGTCATTACCGCTTTCAGCACCAACGTACAGAAGTGACAAGCCTAATTCACGTAACTCAGACAACTCTTCAACGGTCATATTTAGGAGATTACGAGGTAAGCAATATGCAGAAACTCTTGAAACGCTAGGCAGGTGCTCTTTGATGACCAGTAAGATCTCTTTCAAACGCTTAAATGACAAAGCCATTGCGTCGCCGTCAGCGAGAAACACCTTTCTAACAGCACCAAGCGCAGCACTGCAACGAATGACTTCTTCAGTAATGTCAGCAATAGATTTAGGACGGAATTTTTTTTGTGGTGCACGATACATTTCACAGTACGTGCACTTATTCCAACTACAACCATTCGTTACCTGCAGGATCAGTGAATGGGCTTCACTTGGAGGCCTAAAGACAGGTTCGATATAATTAATTGGAGGATATTGAAACATTCTGATCCGCCTTATTGAAAAGTCGGTAGAAATTTTCAGTAGTTTTCTGAGCAACTACATCAATGGAAACACCCTTAAGATCCGCGATACACTGAGCCACTTCAACCACATACTTAGGTTCATTCTTCTTACCTCGATGCGGTACCGGGGCTAGATAAGGCGCATCAGTCTCGATAAGGATTCGCTCTAGAGGGATTTCTTTAACTACATCGCGCAACTCACTGGCATTGCGGAACGTTGTGATGCCAGAGAATGAAATATAGTAGTTCATATCTAAGGCCGCTTTAGCCATGTCTAAACTTTCTGTAAAACAGTGCAGCACGCCACCGGATTCCTGATTACCATGAGCCTTAATCATATCCAGTGTATCTTGGCGCGCATCACGCGTATGAACAATTACAGGAAGCTTTAGCTCACCTGCAGCGACTAGATGAGTCTCAAAACTTTTCTGCTGAGCCTTTTTGGTATCCGTTTGATAGTAATAATCTAAGCCGGTTTCACCAATAGCGATGACTCTCGGCTGAGAGGCATGCTCAATTAGCTCTTGAACGCTCACTTGCTCTTCAGCAGCAGATAATGGATGAATACCTACCGAGGCAAACACTTTTTCATACGGCTTTATAAGCTCATACATTGAAGGAAATTGTGACATTGCGATAGATACACAAAGCATGGCATCAACCTTACGGTCAAAGGCCGCCTGAAGCATATCTGAAAAATTATTATCGTACGGAGACAGGTCTAACCTGTCCAAATGGCAGTGTGAATCGATGAACATAAAAATAATCTAGATGGGCAAGGTACAGACTAAAAGAAAACTACAGAGCGTTCGTCTTGCGCTCTGAATTCAATGTACCGGCCAGATAGGTCTCTATTTTGTTTACAAGGGTCGAATCATCAGCAGAGAGTTGAATACCAATACCTGGTGTTCGACCACCCTGTGCGCCTTTTGGGGTAACCCAAATTACTTTCCCTGTAACCGGTATTTTGTCGCCCTCATCCATTAATTCAAGCAACATAAACACCTCTTCGCCTAGATGATAAGAGCGTAGAGTAGGAATAAATAATCCGCTATTAGTGATGTACGGTAAGTAAGCCTCGTATAGCTCTTCTTTTGTCTGAATATTCAAAGACAAAATGCCATGACTTAAACGTGGTACAGCTACCATATTGAACCTTTATCCTTAATTGAGCAGCGCAGCCCATTCCAATAGTATATTTTCTAACAATAACTGCTTATTCGGGTTTTGCCTAAGCATTATTGCTCTGCGCTCTTCGTGTACTTTATCCGCTAATTTAAAGATTTTAACTGGGTTGGTTTTTTTAGCAACCGCATTCAGCATATTACGCGCATCATCCTGCCTTAATAACTCAGGGCTTTGACATACCGAACCACGCGCAGCATCAGACAGCAAACTGTAAAACCATCCTAACAACATCTCTAAATCAAGCTTTTGCCAAGATTGAGCAACCTCAAGCGCCGTTCTTCTTTGTTTAAGTATATCCGCAAGTCCGCGAATTAGCTGTGCTCGATGCTCATTTAGACCTTTTTCTATATAAGACAGGGCCTCTTTAGGTGCTCCACGATTGATATGCAGTATGCTTTTAGCCTTCTCCGCATCAATTTCAGCAGCAGCCATTAGCCAGTTAATTGCATCACCTTCAGATGGATTATGGCATTCCACATGCTGACAACGGCTCTTAATGGTCGGCAATACCTGCCCCATTTTAGAGGTAACTAATAAAATAATCGTGTCGGAGCCGGGCTCTTCTAACATTTTCAAAAGCGCATTGGCAGAAGCGACATTCATAGCATCGGCAGGATCCACAACCACTGCACGATAACCGCCTTGCTGTGCAGTACTGTAAATGAATTCCCCTAATCCACGAACTTGATCAACCTTTAACTGCTTACCCTCTTCTTCTGGAGAGAGAATAAAGAGATCGGGGTGACTACCGGCGGCATTAAGGTCACATGACTTACAATGACCGCATGCTCGGCCCTGCACAGGGTTTTGACATAGGAGAGATTGCGCAAACGCTGTAGCAAAAGCCGCTTTACCGATGCCTGGCATACCATGAATTAATAATGCATGCGGCAAACGGTTTTGATCATGTAGCTGGCCCAAATGAGCGAATCGCTCATCGAACCACGGAAACGGCTTTAACAGTTCAGACATTTTCAGAGCCCATAAAAGTATTTACAGCACCTAAAATTTGAGCCTGTACTTCTGGAATACTCTTAGACGCATCAATTACGCTAAAACGATTAGGCTCAGCTTCAGCTCTGGATAGATACATGTTGCGAACTTTATGGAAGAAATCTAACTTTTCCTGTTCGAAGCGATCAGGCTCACTTCTTTGCGAAGCACGTTGTAAGCCGATTTCCACATCTAAATCCAAAAGCAAAGTCATATCAGGATGAAGACCATGCTGAACAATTCGCTCTAGCATCGCGATATGCTCAAGATCTACATCTCTACCACCACCTTGGTAAGCATAAGTCGCATCTGTAAATCGATCGCTTATAACCCAAGCGCCACGCTCAAGAGCAGGACGAATCACATTTTCGATGTGCTGTGCACGCGCCGCAAACATCAATAACAATTCTGTATCTTCACTAACACGCTCATCACGAGGCGATAGAAGTAGTTCACGCAACTCTTCTGCTAGCGGTGTTCCACCTGGCTCACGGGTAAGAACAATTTCTATTTCGCGATCACGTAGCAGCTGGCACAAATATTCAATATTTGTTGATTTACCAACCCCTTCAGTGCCCTCAACAGTGATAAAGCGACCTTTAACGCTCGTATTCATAATTCTGGATCCTATGGCGAAGAGCGATAATCTTTACGACGCGTAAGCTGATAGCGTCTTACCGCATTGTTATGCTCTTTCAAAGTCGCTGAAAAATAATGACTGCCATCGCCTTTAGCAACAAAATAAAGTGCTTTACCCTCTGCAGGATTAAGCGCGGCTTCAATTGCTTCTCTACCAACCATGGCGATAGGTGTAGGCGGTAGCGCCGGTATTACATAGGTATTGTAAGGTGTCGGCTTTCTTAGATCTTTACGGCGGATATTACCTTTGTATTCATCTCCCATACCGTAAATAACGGTTGGGTCAGTTTGCAGGCGCATGCGTTTATTCAATCGACGGACAAACACACCAGAAATGATCGGACGCTCATCTGCTCGCGCTGTTTCCTTTTCAACAATAGAAGCCATAATCAAAGCCTCATAGGGAGACTTGTATGGCAGTTTGCTGTCACGCTTATTCCATTCAGCCGCTAAGATCTTTTGCATCATAGCGTTAGAACGTTTTAATACAGCAAGTGCCGAACCGTTCTTCTCGATACTAAACGTCTCCGCTAGGAACAAACCTTCTGGGTGTTTTTCAGAAACACCGAGCTGTTTAAGAAGCTCTTCTCTACTTAAATGACTAACATCATCATTAAGGTATTTATGCTCACTAATCGCGTGCATCATCTCTTTGAAATTACTGCCTTCAATGATCGTAAAGCGATAATTTTTAGATACGCCAGATGTGATCACCTTTAAAAATTCAACAGGTGTTAAATCGGCTTTTAACTCATATTCACCAGCTTTAATCTTATTCGCCAGACCAGATTGGCGGCCGTAGATCTTGAAATAATGGCTGTTAACTTCACCATAACTTTCTTTAAGATCTGCAACTACCCTATTGAAACTACTACCCTTTTTAACTTCAAAAAGAGTTTTTTCTTTAAAAGGAAGTGATGCATTAAGGAAAGCATTGTAATCATTCCATAACCAATAAGCCCCTACCGCAGCCGACACGAATAGGACAAATAAAACAGTTAATATCTTTTTCAACAACTCATTTCCTTAGATAGCAATAATTGCAGATCTCTGGTGATGGGACCGACACTTAAAGACTTGCCATCGATTGTTATAACCGGCCAAATACCGATTAGACTGTTACATATAAAAATTTCGTCAGCACTTTCAAGTACCGATTCAGGGTAATTCCCTTCGACAACCACAAGAGATAACTGATCAGCTAACTCGATCAGGCGATCACGCATAACCCCCTTCACACCACTTCGATCTATTTTCGGTGTATAGAGCATGCCTTCATTGACCCAGAAAAGATTACTCATGGTGCCTTCAATGAGATTCCCATCTAGATCGGATACAAAACCTTCAGCTATATCTGGATCAGACCACTCAGATCTTGCTAGAACCTGCTCTAGCCTATTTAGATGCTTAATCCCTGCCAATGCAGGATTAAGACCTAATCGCTGCTGACAGAGCCTTACAGAAACACCTTGCTGTCTTTGCTGAGTAAAATTGGACGAATCCGCAAGACTAATGATACGTGTAGGCACGCAAGTAGCAGGAAGCTTATAGCCTCTTTCACCTAAACCCCGAGTCACTGTCAGCTTTAATGTTTGATTGCCGGAGAGGTTTAAGGCTTGAATGTCTTTCTTTACGGCATCTATTGTCCCATCAGGGAATTTCAGACGTTCCAAACCAAGCTGTAAACGAACTAAATGCTGGTCGAACAAGTGCGGCTTACCATCGATTACAGCAATGGTTTCAAATAATCCATCGCCGTAACTTAGACCGCGGTCATTTATAGATACCTGATCAGCTAAAACGCCATTAATCCAGTACTTAGTCATAAATCAGATCTGACGGAATACCAAGGTTCCGTTGGTTCCTCCAAAACCAAATGAGTTAGAAAGAGCTGCTTTAATCTCACAAGGTTGAGCAGTATGAGGAACGTAATTTAGATCACATCCTTCAGATGGGTTATCTAAATTAATAGTAGGTGGCGCAATTTGATCTCTGATTGCTAATGCACAGAAGATTGCTTCAACAGCACCTGCAGCTCCCAGCAAATGACCAATCATGGATTTAGTCGAGCTCATCCTGACATCAGCAACTGCATTACCCAACACTGACTTAGCCGCATTAGATTCAGCAATATCACCCGCTGGCGTAGATGTACCATGAGCATTGATATAATGAATCTCTTCTGGAGCTACAGAAGCATCATTAATAGCGTTTTGCATAGCCAAGGCTGCACCCGCACCGTCTTCTGGCGGTGCTGTCATGTGATAAGCATCATCACTCATCCCAAAACCTGCTAATTCGCAATAAATTTTGGCACCACGCGCTTTAGCATGTTCGTATTCTTCGAGTACAAGTACGCCTGCACCGTCTCCAAGCACAAAACCATCGCGGTCTTTATCCCATGGGCGACTGGCTGTTTCAGGAGAATCATTACGCGTTGATAACGCTCGTGCAGATGAGAAGCCGGCAATACCTAATGGCGTAGTAGCCATTTCAGCGCCGCCAGCCAGCATTACATCAGCATCGCCATACTGGATCATCCGCATTGCCTGACCAATATTGTGCGTACCAGTAGTACAAGCGGTCGTAATAGCAATATTAGGGCCCTTAAGACCGTATTTGATCGCTAGGTTGCCACCGATCATATTGATAATACTGCCCGGCACAAAGAATGGTGAAACACGTCTAGGGCCCGTTGTATTAAGGATATCAACGTTTTTCTCGATCATCGGTAAACCACCAATGCCTGAGCCTATTGCGCAACCGATACGCGGAGCATTAGAGTCAGTCACTTCTAATTCCGCATCATCAATAGCTTGCATACCCGCAGCCATACCGTATTGGATAAATAAGTCCATCTTACGGGCTTCTTTGGCACTCATATACTGAGTAACATCAAAGTCTTGTACTGATGCCGAAAACTGAGTCGCAAAAGGAGAAGAATCAAAGTGAGTGATTGGACGAGCGCCACTCTTACCCGCAAGTAAATTATCCCATGTTTCTGAGACAGTATTGCCAATTGGGGTAAGCATACCGATACCAGTAATCACAACACGTCTACGTGCCATCTTTGATCTCCATATTCCTGCAAGGAAGTTCTAAATAAATCAGAAATTAACAATTCGCCAATTCTAACCGAACTGCTTAAAGCATTAAACGCTTGTAATTTACAGGCAAAAGAAAAGCCGCTCTATCAGAGATAGGCGGCTTTTCGAAATTCTTGCTTGTAGCGAACGATTACTGGTGTGCGTTGATGTAATCGATTGCAAGCTGAACTGTAGTGATTTTTTCAGCTTCTTCGTCTGGAATTTCAGTTTCGAATTCTTCTTCCAGAGCCATTACCAACTCAACTGTGTCCAGAGAGTCTGCGCCAAGATCTTCAACGAAAGAAGCTTCTTGAGTAACTTCTTCTTCTTTAACACCTAGCTGCTCTGCGATGATCTTTTTTACGCGCTCTTCAATGTTGCTCATATCTATTCCTATCTTCTTATTAACACCGCATTCAAGTACGAAATGCGGTAAGAAATTTTATTAAAGCATCCCGGCTTTATCAAGCCAAGATTGTAAATTCATTCTCTACCTGACGGCACATTATCAACAATTGGCAGAAAAAAACAATTCCTTAATACGGGTATTTAACCCATATACATGCCACCGTTGACTTGAATCGACTCACCAGTCACGTAACCACCGCCTTGACTGGCTAGAAAACCAACAACAGCTGCAATTTCTTCCGGTTGACCCAAACGATTCATTGGGATCTGAGATTTAAGCGCATCTTTGTGCTCATCTGCCAATCCACTTGTCATATCTGTATCGATAAAACCAGGCGCAACACAGTTAACCGTGATGTTACGAGAACCAACTTCACGCGCTAGCGCACGAGTAAAACCTTCCATACCCGACTTAGCAGCAGCGTAGTTTGCCTGACCAGCGTTACCCATAGATGCCACTACAGAACTTACACTGATGATACGACCCCAGCGAGCCTTAGTCATGCCACGTAGGCAGCCCTTAACAAGACGGTAGATTGAGTTAAGGTTCGTATTCAATACAGAATCCCACTCATCCTCTTTCATGCGCATCAAAATATTGTCGCGCGTGATGCCTGCATTGTTAACCAGTACTTCAACTGTACCAAAATCATCTTGTACAGTTTTTAGTACAGCTTCAACCGATGCGCTATCAGCAACATCCAGTACTAGACCCGTACCTTTAACCCCTGCTTCAGCAAGGTAAGCAGAAATTGCCTCTGCACCCTTCTCGCTTGTAGCTGTACCAACAACCACAGCACCTTGACGACCAAGCTCTTCAGCGATCGCTTTACCGATACCGCGAGTAGCGCCAGTAACTAGCGCAATTTTACCTTCAATACTCATTTATAAATTCCCTGCGCTACAATTATTGACCTAACGCTTTTTCAAGGCCCGCAGCATCACTAATTGCTGCAACACTCAAAGGCTTATGAACTTTTTTGTTCAAACCAGATAGCACCTTGCCTGGACCACACTCTACAGTGCTTTCCAAACCTTGCTCAACCAAACCTTGGATTGTTTTAGTCCAAAGTACAGGACTATATAACTGAGCAAGTAGATTTTCTTTTAATTCTTCAACTGAAGCAGGAATCGAAGCAGTTACATTTTGCACCACATCAATTTCCGGCATGTTGATTTCGATTTTAGATAGCTCTTCAGCCATCTTTTCAGCCGCAGGCTTCATTAGAGCACAGTGTGACGGAACACTTACCGGAAGCGGAATAGCACGCTTGGCACCTGCTTCTTTACAGTTCTCGATCGCGCGATCAACTGCAGCTTTTTCCCCTGCAATAACAATCTGACCTGGGCAGTTGTAGTTTACCGGAGAAACCACCTCACCCTGCTCAGCTTCCTGACAAGCTTTCTCGATAGCATCATCAGCCAGACCTAGAATAGCTGCCATAGCACCGCTACCTGCAGGCACGGCTTGTTGCATGAATTCGCCACGCAGTTTTACTAGATTTACACCATCAGCAAAACTGATTGCACCAGCACAAACTAACGCTGTGTACTCACCCAAACTATGACCTGCAACAACAGCTGGCTTATTACCATTCTGTTCCTGCCATAAACGCCATAGCGCAACACCTGAAGTTAGAAGCGCAGGCTGAGTCTTATCGGTTTGATTAAGATCTTCTTCTGGACCATTCTGAACCAAGTCCCATAGGTCGTAACCTAGAACCTCAGAAGCTTCAGCGAAAGTGTTTTTAATAACTGGATGTGTTTCAGCAAGTTCCGAGAGCATCCCTACTTGTTGAGAGCCCTGCCCCGGAAATACAAAAGCAAGAGTTTGCGACATGATGTCCTCAAATCGTCAATTAATACACGCCCTATGAATCAGGCCAATCGCCGTAGTTTACAACATTCATAGGTAATTAAAACTGTGTGAAGGGTATTAGGTAAGCCTTGCCTCTATTTCGCTGCAAATCTTACGCGGTATATCTTGTTCTATCTCTGCCACAGCTTGATCAAGCGCATACCCAAAGCACTGCTGATTAGCTGATCCGTGGCTTTTAATAACTATTCCTTGCAGACCCAACAAACTCGCACCGTTACGACGCGATGGATCCATCTGCTTTTTCAAATCAGAAAGCACCGGCTTAGCCAATAGCGCAAGAAACTTTCTATAAAGCCCCTGTTTAAAACTCGCTTGTACTTTTTGATTGATTAAGCGCGCTAATCCCTCGCTACTTTTCAGCGCGATATTGCCTACAAAACCATCACAAACAACCACATCAGCATTTCCGGCATAAAGATCATCGCCTTCTATATAACCAACATAGTTCAAGCCACCCTGCTCCTGAATCAAGCGCGATGCCAGCTTAACTTGCTCATTGCCCTTAACTTGTTCCTGACCAATATTCAAAAGCCCTACGCGCGGGCTCTCAATATTATCGACGGCGGCCGTCATGACCGACCCCATAATCGCAAACTGAAGCAAGTGCTCCGCACTGCAATCCACATTCGCACCTAAATCTAAAAGGTAGCAATGCCCTTTAGCTGTGGGCACTGACGAAATAATCGCAGGACGATCTACGCCAGGCAACATTCTAAGAATATATCGACCAAGCACCATTAAGGCACCCGTATTACCGGCACTAACACAAGCTTGAGCCGCACCTTCATCTACAAGCTGAATAGCTTTGTACATTGAAGATTCTTGGCCATTACGAAGTGTTTGAGATGGCTTAGCTGACATAGAAATAGTGTCAGGCGCATGAACAACATCGACACGACAGGCAACATCTGAATTCAGTCCATTAAGAAAGGGCTGAATAACATCACTGTGACCGATAAGTTTTGCTGATAAACGAGAATGACGCGCTAGGGCATCGAGTGTGGCGGGAATAGTAACGCGGGGACCGAAGTCCCCGCCCATCACATCAACTGCAATGGTGTAGTAATCTGACAAGCTTATTCGTCATCCTGCTTGTTGATTACCTGCTTACCACGGTAAAAACCGTCAGCAGATACGTGGTGACGACGGTGAGTTTCACCGGTAGTTTCTTCTACAGATAGAGTCGGGTTACCCAGAGCATCGTGGGAACGACGCATGTCGCGACGGGAACGAGACTTCTTACTTTTCTGAACTGCCATGACTAAATAGCTCCTGGTTCTTTCTATTTGTTGTCGGCTTTCAACTGAGCCAACACACTAAATGGATTCGGTTTTTCGTTTTCTTCTGTCACTGCCTCGCCGAAGGAAGTATTGATAGAGCAGTCATCATGATAAGCATCATGCGGCAAACTCAGAATCAACTCTTCTTCTATAACAGGCAGTAACTCAATCTCTTCACCCTCAACAATGAGGGGGTCATAACTGCGAGGTAACTGCTGAGCAGCCTCCTCACTGGCCGCAACTCCAAGATTAAAATCTGCCTCTACGGCAACCTCTACTGACTCCAAGCAACGCTGACACGTCATAGTTACATGACCTGTGGCACTGCCTGTGAGAGTTCGAATTCGCTGCTCATCTACTGCAAATTGAAGATCGACATTAATCTCCCCTTCTTTATCGACTAACGCCTGACAAAGATTGGGCATGTCCTTCAGTGCAGCTTGGCCTGCGATTCGTACTTCCCGCTCAGCAAGTTTTCGCGGGTCTACTCGTTTAGGTAATGGACCGTTTGACATAAGCGCGCAATTCTAGGGCCCGAAGCCCGTTCTGTCAAAGACTTTGGGGTTTAATTCTACAATAAAACCGCTAATATTTATGCCTTCGCATATTCATGGTCAAAAAATCACATGAGAAATCTAATTTTAGCCTCTAGCTCACCCTTCCGTCGCCAAATTTTGGACAAATTAAATTTGGAGTATTCATGCATTTCACCAGACATTGACGAATCGGCATTAGAGAATGAATCAGCAGAGGAATTAGTTGCCCGTTTATCTGCTAGCAAGGCACAAAAAGTTGCCGAAGAAGCGCCTAACTCATTGATTATTGGATCAGATCAGGTTGCAGTTTTAGGTGACGAAATACTAGGCAAACCTCACACCCACGAGAATGCCGTGAAACAACTACAAAAGCTATCGGGTAATGCGGTTACATTTTTAACCGGTCTTTCTTTACTCAACTCAGACACTGGCGAATGCCAAACGGAAGTTGTTCCATTTAAGGTTTATTTTAGAGAGCTCACCACCTCTATGATCGAAAACTATCTGCGCGCTGAAAAGCCATATAAATGTGCAGGCAGCTTTAAATCTGAAGCATTAGGCATTGTACTGTTCGACAAACTCGAAGGCGAAGATCCGAATACACTTATCGGCCTGCCTTTGATCCGATTAGTAAGAATGTTAGAGAAAGAAGATTTAAATGTTTTATAAGAAAATCACCACATAAAGATCAGACATAAAAAAGGAGGGCTTAGCCCTCCTTTTTATTCATCTATTGTAATAAGCGTTTAACGAAGCTCATGACTCTTCGTATTAACACCCAGCTCAGTCGCAATGCCTTTCGCAAAGCTTACGCCTAGCTCATCAACAATCTGTTTCCAAGGCTCCTGCTTCGGAGAGTAATCAACCAGCTTCTCAACTTTAATTACTTCTCGTGCAACGTAACTGGAACTACCCAGCGCATCAACCAAACCAAGCTCAATTGCCTGCTCGCCACTCCATACTAAACCGCTGTATAGCTTTGGATCATCTTTAAGGCGATCACCACGACCTTTACGAACCTGATCCACAAACTGGTTATGCGTTGTATTTAGAACACTTTGCCAGAACTCTTCCTCACCACTATTTCTCGGAGAATAAGGGTCTAAGAATGCTTTGTGCTCGCCCGCGGTATATAAACGACGCTCTACACCTATCTTCTCCATAAGATCAACAAAACCAAAGCTCCCTGCTACAACGCCAATAGATCCAACCAAGCTAGCTTTATCCGCATAGATATAGTCTGCCGCGGCAGCTATATAATATGCACCTGACGCTCCTATATCTGTGATAACAGCATACAGAGGTTTATCAGGATGTATTGAACGCAGACGCTTAATCTCATCGTAAATGTAGCCAGACTGTACAGGACTGCCACCTGGGCTATTTATGCGCAAAATTACCGCTTTAGCGTTTGGCTCTTTAAACGCTTCACGCAGTGACCAGATGATATTATCCGCACTCGCATCATCATCTGAACTAATCACGCCTTTTACTTCAATAATCGCCGTATGAACCTGCGGTTTTACATCTGTAGCGATATTTTTACCGGCGAAGAAAAAACCTAAAAGCGCGAAAAGGTAAACAAATGTGAGCAGCTTAAAGAAAATCCCCCAACGGCGAGCACGACGTTGCTCTACAAACAATCCATTTAGAGTTTTCTCAATCAACTTCCACTCTTTCTTGCTTGCACCATCTTGTTTAGCATTTTCAACAGCTCGTTCTAGCTTACTTCCAGTTGCTGCTGAAGACTCCTGCTGCTTTGGAGCCTCATTTTGTTCAGATTCATTCCATGGATTATCAGACACACACTTCTCCTGTATCAGGCAAATACACCCTGATTTTCTAACCAATTTTCCAATTCAGGAAACTCATGAACTTCCAAAACTGGGTTATAACCTTTTAAACGATCCAAATGATGGGCACCGTAACTGACAGCGATAACATCCATACCAGCCTGCTTACCCATCTCTAAATCATATTCAGTGTCGCCTATCATAACAGCCTCCGAGGCTGAGACACCGGTTTCTTGTAGAATTTCCTCTAGCATTAGAGGGTGCGGTTTTGAGATAGTTTCATCAGCGCAACGAGAGGTTTCAAATAAATAACCTAAACCCGTTTCAGCAAAAACACGATTTAAGCCTTTTCTGCTCTTTCCTGTAGCTACAGCCATCCGCATACCTTTACCATGCATCTGTTCTAAACTTTTCTGCGCACCAGGAAACAATGGAGAAGGTGTAGATTCATTACCTAAGAAATATCGGCCATAATTCTGTCGCATCAGTTCTATTCCATCTTTATCAACATCAGGAATCAGAATTTTAATCGCCTCAGGCAAACCTAACCCGATAATATTTTTTACTTCTTCATCGGTAGGTATAGAAAATCCGCTATCTTTCGCCGCTAGCTGCATACAGGAGATAATTTTGGCAGCAGAATCGATGATTGTGCCATCCCAATCAAAAATGAGTAGTTTGTACACTCAAGCCTCTTAACTTATTTATAAGAAAGGAATCTATGTTTATATAGAAGAACCAATAAAGATCAAGATAAAGGCCAAGATCAATGAAACAGTCAACTTAACAGGCTTTACTTAAGGTAGCTCTTGCGTTGTAGCAATCGCATAACGTATATTTTGCAGACATTTTAAAGAAGCCGACCTTTATGCAATTAAGTCGATTTACAGATTATACCCTTCGCGTTTTATTCTATGTTTCTACTAACGATGATCGTCTAGTTACGCTAGCTGAGATAGCAAGCTGCTACGATATTTCGGTAGAACACCTACGTAAAGTTGTACATGCCTTGTCAAAAGCAGGACACCTAGACACTTACCGAGGCAAAAAAGGCGGAATCAAACTAGCTAAGCCACCAGCAGAAATTAATATTGGTGAAATTGTTGCTGATGCAGAAGGCAGACAGCCTCTGATTAACTGCGGCCAACAACAGTGTCGCCTAACAGGCTTCTGCACACTCCAGCATGTACTAGGTGATGCTCAAAAAGCCTTTATGCAGGTCCTAGAACAATACACCCTGGCAGATATGCTTAATAACGACGCTATGCGCAAAAGCTTAATTGTGAGCAAAGCAGATTAATTAGCCATCGCCATGGCTAATTCTTCTTTCTTATAATTGAGCTCCAGCCAAGGGAACAGATTGCGCTCTTCAAATCGTACATGTTCCTTTAACAGCTCACCAAAACGATTTACCACGCTTGAATCATTTCCACCCAGCATGCTCAATAATTGCTTATGATCTGCAACAAGGCGATCAGCTAGTGACTCTCCTTCACCTACGAGCAATGGCAACAAAGCACGCTCTTCTTGATCAAAATGAGGCTTTAATTCTCTGTATAGAACTTCTCTTTTAGCCTGCCAGTATTCATCAACCTCTCTTTCAGCTTCTTTTCTTAAGTCATTGATATGTTTAACAGTAACTAAAGCTTTATGATGATCATGACTTAGTGGAATTAGTGCCTCTACTCTTTTCATACTTTTTCTACCCTCACAATAATTTGCTATGTATCCATACAAGATCATTTAACAAATCTGCAAATAAATTTTGTAATTTTTCAGCTTTATTCGAACAATCTCTTTATAATGTATTTGATATACATTATATTATTTATTAATTCATTACAAATACATTTTATGTGAGGACTTATGGTTATTTGGAGCAATACAGAGTTAGTTGTCTACTCCCTGGTGCTAGGCATGATCTTATTTAAGTTCTGGACTGTATGGCATGTATCCAAAAAAGCCCAAGCCACTATCGAAGGGCGAATGATTTTCTTATGGGGAATTGTAGGAATGAGCACATTTGTTTTACTTGCCAAGACTTACATTTCTTACCAAATGAGCACTATTTAAAACAAAAAAGCCCGCTATAAGCGGGCTTTGAAAACACACTAACTGAATTAGTCTTCAGTAAGCTCAAGTTTTTCAGCAGAAACAAGCACACCGTTGTTGTCTGCATATACGTACTGACCCGGCTTGAATGTCACGCCACCGAAAGTAACGTCTACGTTTAGCTCGCCAAGGCCTTTCTTTTCAGTCTTCATTGGGTGGCAACCTAGCGCCTGCACACCAATATCTAGATCGCTGATTGCGTTA
Source organism: Neptuniibacter sp. QD48_55 (assembly GCF_047778115.1). Lineage (GTDB taxonomy): Bacteria > Pseudomonadota > Gammaproteobacteria > Pseudomonadales > Balneatricaceae > Neptuniibacter. The sequence goes on from NZ_CP180555.1 coordinate 1,854,426, forward strand.
ACATCACGGATGCAGCCGTAGATGATAATGCCTTCCCAGCCATTTTTTGTTGCTTTTTCAGCAAGCATATCGCCAAGCATTGCGCGACGCATAGAAGCACCACCGTCGACAACAAGCACTTTACCTTCACCAGGTAGAGCAACCTGCTCACGAACCAAAGAGTTATCTTCAAAAGCTTTTAGAGTAACGATTTCGCCACCGAAACGCTCTTTACCACCAAAGTTACCGAACATTGGCTCAACAACCTGTACCTGGTCTGGGAACTGATCACACAGTTCTGGCAAAAGATCTTCCACAATATGCTCCTTAAACTGGATAACTGCACCTAAGAACAGGTGCTCTCAAAATCTAAAGCAGGTATATTCGCCGATTCATTGTGCAATTGCACTACTCTTTTGGGCTAGGATTGAAATGAGCTTAATTCTTAATAAAACAAACTCTCTAAAAGCTACGATCGCTATCAGTACATATGTATTTTTAGTTGGGTGCAGCCAAAAACAACATACATTCTGTATTGAAGATTCTAATAACTGCTCTCTGCCTACCCCTCCTACGCTTAGTCAATCAGCCCCAATCACGAAAAACAACAAGCAAGAAGCGCTAGTTACGCGAGTAGAATATAAGCCCTCAGCAGCGATACAGTCACAAGATACTACCAGGCACAATAAAAATTCCGCCCAAAATTCAGTAAAAGTAATTGAGCATATCCGTTTACCTGCTCCAAAGGATACGCGCTATGCCAACCTTACACTTGATGATGGGAAGAACAGTAGAATAAGTACAAATGGCATATACACCATACAACTGGGTGCTTATAAATTAGAATCCAGCCGACAGACTGCTATCTCTAGTCTTGAAAATAACGAAAGCTTAAATTTATATAGAATGACCAATGGGTACCTAGGCCTTTCGTATGGAAGATATGAAACGCAATCTGAAGCTCTAGAAAAAGCAGTACAACTTAGAGAACGAGGATTTCAAGATCTCTACATTACAAAAGCTCGTTAAACAAAAAAACGCAGCTTTAAGCTGCGTTTTTAAGTTAGAGTTGATAATTACTTATCCTTCAATAGGCTAAGCAATTTCTGAATCGGATGCGGCAATTGTAGATCATCAATACGCTTAACCTGACTACGGCACGAGTAACCTGTCACAAGTAAGCGATCTTTATTTTCTGGGTTATTTACCACTTCAGACCAGCTCAACTGGTAGATCTCACGGGATGTCTCAACGTTCTGAGTTTCATGGCCGTATGTACCCGACATACCGCAACAGCCCACTGCCTGAATATCCAGTTTTAACCCCATCGCTTCGTAGATCTGCTGCCACATACGAATAGTAGGTGCAGCATTGGTCTTCTCAGTACAATGAGCCATCAACTTAAATTCAGTTGTAGAGCGGTTAGCCAGATCGAAAGCTCCCAGCTTATCTTTTTGATTGCTCAACCACTCTTGAATTAACTGAACTTTTGGCAGATCTTTCTCCGGTATTACATAACCGTATTCCTGACGGTAAGTCAGCGTCATTGATGGATCTATACCGATCATTGGTACGCCAGTGTTATCTAGCTCTTTTAGCATCGCACTGTTAGATTCAGCTGCTTTTTCAAATGCTTTCATAAAGCCATGCACATGCAACGGTTTACCATTTGGCTTAAATGGCGCTAATAGAACATGGAACCCAAGCCCAGAAAGCAAATCAACAAGATCCAACACCAGCTGCGTTTCAAAGTAACTTGTAAAAGCATCCTGTACGATGATTACAGCATTACTGCGCTGCTCTTCACTCAAACTCTTTATTAACTGCGGTGAAGCGAACTCTACCCCGCGTGCTTTCATGCCAGAGATCAAACTATTGGTACAGATGGTAGGACTATCAACCATACCTGCATGCTTGCGGAAGATCGCTTTTAGCGCCTTGTTCTGCATCGCCCAATTGTATGGCGCAGGGAACTTAGACAACCAAGGAATCATGTATTCTAGAGAGCCCACCATGTAATCCTTTGCAGGACGCAGGTAACGACCGTAGTAGACCTCCAAGAAACGCGCACGAAAATCTGGAACGTTAACCTTAATAGGACACTGACCAACACAAGATTTACATGCTAAACATGCCATCATGGATTCATGCACTTCATGAGAGAAGTCGTACTCTTCCTCTTTTTTCTTGGCTAGAGTGTTTTTGATGCGCTTTGGTAGAGAAGCAATAAAGGAGCTCGCTTTAACACGCTTAGCTTCTTCAACAATATCAGTACCATTTTGCTCCATCAGGCGTAACCATTCACGAATCAGTGAAGAACGACCTTTTGGCGAGTTGATACGTTGACGGGTGCCTTTCCATGAAGGACACATTGCGTCATTTGGATCGTAGTTAAAGCATGCGCCGTTACCGTTACAGAACATGGCTTCTTTATACTCTTCACGTGTTTCTGAACTAATCTGGCGATCAAATTGACCACGCGTAGGTACTTCATCAATTTTCAGTAGCTCGGCACCATCAATTGCTGGCGTAGCGATCTTACCCGGGTTCATTTGGTTACGCGGGTCAAATCCACCTTTGATACGTTGTAGCTCAGGATACAATTCACCAAAGAACTCAGGCGCATACTCAGAACGAACACCTTTACCATGTTCGCCCCATAATAGACCTTTATATTTAACAGTCAGCGCTACCACTTCATCAGTGATATCACGAATTAAAGATTCCTGTAGCTGATCTTTCATATCGATAGCAGGTCGTACGTGCAACACACCCGCATCAACGTGACCAAACATACCGTACGCTAGGTCTCGATCATCCAGAACCTTACGGAACTCCATGATGAAGTCAGCAAGATTCTCAGGTGGTACAGCAGTATCTTCCACGAATGGGATCGGACGCTCTTGTCCCTTAGCGTTACCTAGAAGGCCAACCGCTTTTTTACGCATCGCCCAAACTTTGTTGATCTCACCGGCACCATAAACAACAGAGAAGCCAAAACTCTTACCAGCTTGACCCGCAACAGATTTGAGATGCTCTTCTAATCGCGCAACATCGGCTTTTAGAGATTCCTCATCATCGGATGTGTATTCAACTAGGTTGATACCACTGATCTCTGGCTCACCTTCTTCTTGCGAGAAATAGGCACTTACCGTGTCCCAGATAATATCGCCCATTGCAAGATTAAGTACTTTAGAATCAATCGTTTCTATAGATGTTGGGTTCCACTCCATTAAGTCTGTAGCGTCACGTAAAGATGATTCAAAACTATCGTACTTAACGTTTACCAATGCAGCGAACTTAGGAATTGGCAGAACATTCAACTTAGCTTCAGCAATAAAAGCCAAAGAACCTTCACCGCCACACAACACTGAATTTAGATTAAAACGCCCTTCTTCATCACGAATGTGCGCAAGGTCATAACCCGTGAGGCAGCGGTTTAATTTAGGAAACTTGGTATCGATCAGATCTTTCTTCTCGGTGAATACTTCATCGACCAATCGATGCACTTCACCAACACGATCATCGCGCTGCTTTATCTCAGACAGCTCTTCATCAGAAATAGGTTTAGAGTTCCAAAGTTCACCACCCAAGAACACCGAATTTAGCTCTAGAACATGGTCACGAGTTTTACCGTACATCACTGAACCCTGACCACTGGCATCGGTATTGATCATACCGCCAACTGTTGCACGGTTACTGGTAGAAAGCTCAGGCGCAAAGAAGAAACCATAAGGTTTTAGTGCCCGGTTAAGTTGATCTTTAACAACACCGCCTTGAACACGAACCCAGCGCTCTTCAGCATTGATCTCCAACACCTGATTCATGTGCTTAGAGACATCAACAATCAAGCCATCGGTTAGCGACTGACCATTTGTACCTGTACCGCCACCACGAGCACTCAGCTTTACTTCGGCAAAGCGGGACTCATCTGCTAACTTAGCAATCAGCACCAAATCATCTGTAGATTTCGGGTACAACACACCCTGAGGCAGCATCTGATAGATACTGTTGTCTGTCGAGAGAACGATACGGTTTGCGTAATCCTGATTCAGATCGCCGGCAAAACCTGCTTTCTGTAACGCTTCGATAAACTGAAGGTAAATAGCTTCGGTAGTTTCCACTTGGGAAAGACGAGGGATCATAATACTGCCTCTATAAATGACCGTACTTCAAGAGCAGTGCTCAATTGCTCTCATGCAGTCAAATGCTCAATTTGTGATATTGGGCGCAATAATGCAGAATTATCATTTATCAATCAAACGATAAAATTCGATAGATTAATTGATAATGACGAATAATATCTCCATTCGACATCTACGCGCCTTTGTTGAAATCGTTGCTTGCGGTAGCTTTACCCGTGCAGCAGATAACTTACACCTAACCCAATCCACTCTCACAGCAACAATAAAGCAGCTGGAAGATCAAGCCGGTTTAAAGCTTCTAGACCGCACAACCCGCCGCGTTTTGCTGACTGGCGAAGGCGAAAGCTTTCTCCCTGTTGCAGAAAAATTGATCTCAGATTTTGATACTGCGTTTAATGACCTACAAGCAACCGCGACACAACAACAAGGCCAAGTGGGTGTAGCTGCGTCTCCGTCAATGATTGGTCGTGTACTGCCTTCGATAATCAAAACTTACCACCAGCAATATGAAAAGATAGGCATCTATCTTCAAGATGACAACGCAGGCGGCATAGAACAGCGAGTGCTCGATAATGAAGTGGACTTCGGAATTGGTGGCAACCACTCTAACCAGTCAGAACTTAAATACCAACCAGTGCTCAGTGACCACTACGGCGTAGTTTTACCGCTCGGCCATCCTCTTGCAATTTTTAAAGAATTGGATTGGACCCAAGTCAGTGAGCTTGACCAAGTTCACTTAACCGAAGATACCGGTACACGGACACAACTTTTAAAACTACAAAAAGAGAATAACCTGGACCTAAAACTACAAGGAGCCTTGATTGAAGTATCAACCCCAGCAGGTTTAGCAGAGATGATTAAGGCAGACATTGGAATATCTCTTCTACCCGCCCTTGCAGCAAGCACAAGTGCCTTTGATCAATTAGTCTTTGTTCCGCTGGCTAATCCAACCCTAAAACGCGAGATTTGCATTATCACAAGAAAAGGTCGAGCTTTAAGTCCTGCAGCTGAAAGCCTGCTTAAGCTGATCACCAGTCAATTTGAAACTGCGAGCTTACCGAAATTTGTCGAGATTAATTAAGAGTAGAAAATATGGAGCAACTTATGAATCTTCATAATTTGAGAGCTCGATAAGATTACCGTCAGGGTCACGCACATAAACCGAGATAATATTACCTACTGCACCTGTGCGATTCACTGGCCCTTCGATCCTTCTAACATTGTGATCTAACAGATGTTGAATCACCTCTTTGATTGGCTGCTCAACAATAAAACATAGATCTGCACTACCGGACTGAACTTGATCCGCTTTAGGCTCAAACTCATTGCCGAGTTCGTGCAAATTAATTTTTTGGCTACCAAAAGCGAGCGCTATACGATCTCCCTTAAATACAACCTTCTCCATACCCAACACCGCAGTATAAAACTCTACGGTAATATCTATATCTTTTACGGTTAGGACAAGGTGATCAAGACACTCAATCTTCATAACTTTGGCTTCTTTAAGTCTTATTAATCTTCGTCTTGCATAGCGAATGAGAAGATTCCCGCTTCAAGCCCAGCCAAACGAGCAACAATACATGACTCCTCTTCATCTGTTAGAACCAAGGATTCTTCATTCGGAGTGAAGAAATATTTATCCTTAAACACATCAAACTGAATCTTGCCGAGGATACGACCACTCTGACTAATACAATCCAGCTCTTGCTCAATCGGAAAGAACAAAACCATCAAACACTACCTTTCATACAACTTCTTTGCGCGGATGATAAGCCTTGATAAAGGTAGACTCAATGCTGGCATGTTTAGTTGTATCAAATCGATCCACTCTTGTTCAAAGCATAAACAGTAAAGATAAACGCTATAGTTACACAAGCGTTATAACGGCGCCTTTTCTTATAATTTGCAGAAATATATTGAAACAGCACCCACTCAATGAATAGAATTGCTGCCTTAAATTTCACTCATGTTTAATAAATATGAAGTATTTCTTTGTTAAACATAGAGTTAGCTCAATTTGGTAGATTTTTGCTGTATGAATTCTTGTTTCTGACACACCGTTTCTTGACCCCGGTCAATCGGTCTAAAAGAAATAACATCTATATTAGCCTTCGACTAAATTGAACAATAATAATAAATAAATGCGTGGTTGCCGGTGAAGAAGTCTGCTACATCTATTCGTAGTTTCCTACTCCAAAGAACGTTTATCTTCTCAGTTCTTGGATTCCTTATACTCGTTTCTGTTACCCATTATGCGTTCACTAAGAGCATAGAGAAAAATGCCAGTGTCATGGCTGAGCGTGTAGCAAAACAAACGTTTAACTCTATGTATCTGGTCATGAGCCAAGGTTGGAATAGACACCAACTAGAGCAGTTCATGAAACAGATGGAGAAGGACAACAGAGACAGTGACCTAAGCGTCTCTATCTTCCGTGGCGAACTTGTAACAGAAAGGTTTGGTGAGATGGAGTCACCGGCTTTATCCGATACTCACCGGCAAGTACTATCTTCTGGTCAATCACAACTCGTCACCTCTGACGATAGTATAAGCTACTACTATGCTCTGAATGCTAAAGAGGTTTGTACTCATTGCCATACCAATGTAAACGATGGCGATACATTAGGTATGATTGAAGTAACACAAGAGCTGGATAAGTCTCTACTTCATGCCAATCGTGAACTGATCTTAACCCTTATTCTTGTTTCCCCATTACCCCTACTTCTTGCATTTTTAGCTACCAGACAAATCACGTCTCGAATTGACAATTCAATAGAGCAGCTAGCTGAAAGTATCGATAGTATTGAATCAATTTCAGACCTATCTCGCCTAGAAGAAGGTCGTGACCGATTAGCATTCCGTGAGTTACAGGACATATTCTCGCAAGTAAAAAACCTGTCCTCAAAACTTAACGATATTGCGGTCGACAAAGAACTACTCGAGTTTGAAATTAGACTATTGGAAAAATTTGTTATTACTTCCGAAGTGGTTCGAGACTGGCGTGAATATGTAAATTTCCTCATAGTCGATATCAATAAGGTTATGAACGTCTACACCATGTTCTCTATCTTTAAGGTCGATAATGAAGTTTTCGATTTAGAAGTCTTCTGGCTACAACCTCCAAGTGATCGCACCCGAAAATCGATGGAACAGGCGATAATGAAGCGCCTTGCACAAGATGGCTCGCCGTTCGAACTGAGCGACATCAATATTCGCCATAATATGGTGAATGAACATGCAGAGCCAATGGATTTAGATGATGATGCGATTGAACTCCAGTGCAAATCGCTACTGGTAGAGACACCGAAGATTGGCGGTATTGTCGGTATCGGGGTTCATTCCGATACCATCCAGGACACCACTAAGCTACTTGTTCTCGAGAGTATTCTTTCTACCCTACTGAACGTGGTTGGCTCGGTTAGAGCGATCTACAAATACACCAAAGATCTAGAGTACTATGCAACACGAGACCCGCTGACCAACCTCTATAATCAGCGAATGTTCTGGGAACTACTGGACTACGAATTAGATCGTGCAGACCGCCACGACTATAAAGTCGCCCTGCTTTTACTGGATCTAGACAACTTTAAGAGCATTAATGATGGTTACGGCCACAGTTGGGGTGACAAGTTGTTGGCAGACTTCTCGACTGCACTTCAAAATGCTTTAGGCAAAGACGCCATCATTGCACGCTACGGTGGTGACGAATTTGTAATCGTCTTACCAGAAAGCGATGTAGCACACGCGGCCCAAGTGGCAGAAACGGTCCTGCTTACCAGTCGTAATCACGCATTATATTACGACTCAAACACCTTCTTAAAACTCACAGGCTCTTTGGGTATGGGGATTTACCCAGACCACGCTAAAAACAAAAAAGACCTGTTTATGTTTGTAGATAACCTGATGTACCGCGCGAAGAACTCCGGTAAAGATCAGATTGCCCTACCTAACGAAAATGAGCTGGTCGATATCTTTAAAGAGATGTCCGATAAAACAGTACTGGTAACGCAAGCGATCGAGCGCAAAGAACTGATCCCTGCATTCCAGCCTATCGTCTGCTCTAAGACTGGCAATATACATGCAGTCGAAGTACTCAGCCGAATCAAGCTATCTGGTGATAGGCTGATGAGTGCGAGTGAATTTATCGAAATTGCAGAATCGATTGGCAAGGTCCACCAGCTGGACTATATCGTCATGGATAAGGCTTTTGAGCAAGTTCAAGCAACAGGTTACGAAGGTAAGATCTTCATCAACCTCTCTCCACGCTCAATCATTATTAGTGACTTTATACCGACCATTAAGCAACTAGCAGAAAGTCACGCTATTAACCCAGAGAGCGTTGTTTTCGAAATTACCGAACGAGATACTGTCAAAAACATCTCAGTGCTAGAGAGCTTTGTAATGAGCCTGAAGGATAAAGGGTTTAAGCTGGCGATTGATGATTTTGGCTCAGGTTTCTCATCCTTCCACTATCTGAAACATCTGCCAATCGATTATGTAAAAATCGAAGGCGAATTTATCGCCAATATGGCGAATGACGCCCGTGATATGGCCTTTGTAAATAGCATTTCTCACCTATCTCAAGAACTTAATGTAGAAACAGTTGCAGAGTTTGTAGAGAGTGAAGAGGTATTAGAACTAGTAGAGAAAGCCGGCATTACCTATGCGCAGGGATATCATTTAGGCAAGCCAAGTCCTGATCTTGAAGGCATTTTAAAAGCGACTATTGCCTTCGACAGCTAGACATTACGTAACAGCCTACCAAAAGCTTTTGGTAGGCTGAATACTTTGTGATATTCCAGGTTTTCGTCAACTAAAAGTCTTGATATACAGCGCCTCAACTTTATCTCTTGCCCATTGAGTACGACGTAAGAATTTGAGAGATGACTTGATTGAAGGATTATTGTAGAAACAGTTGAGTTTAATCTTTGCATCTAAACCTTCCCAACCATAATGATCCACCAAACGAGTCAGTATTTTCTCTAACGTCAGACCATGCAGAGGATTATTCGGTTGTTCTTGGCTCACTGCTAATTCCTTGTACATAAAAATTCGCAGTAATCTTATCAGAATAACTCCACAGCATGATGATTATTAAAAAGAAAGGGGTCCTTAGATTAGCGCTCGATCTATTGATGTTGGGCTAGAAGCATCGGCTATAAGACAAATAAGAAAACTTGATCAACAAACCTAACCAACTTATGGTTGAGAATAGTGTTCTAATATCTCAAATTGATAATCAAAACATCAAAATACTGACCATAAGAATAAGTATTAATAGACCAAGCGGTAATGCCTATATATTAGCTCTTCCTCTATTCTGTATTGAATACAAAAAATTACAGCGCACTCAACGCCACAAACACAAATTCAATACCTACAAGACTGCATAAAAGTCATTCGATAGCAGTACGGAGTTTACGTTTGATTAGCAAAAAGATCCGCCAAGTTTTTTCTGATTTATCCCACTCTCCTCTCGCGCAAAAAACTTTGCTACAGATGAGCATTCGACTCTCTGTTGTCATCACCCTCGCCGCTATAATTAGTTACGCGCATATTTTCGGCATTTTGCATGATCAAGTTGAAGACAGTCTCCGTGTTTACATTACCGAGCGAGGTGAAAAAGAAAGTCAGATTTTCCTCAATGCTCAGTTCAACCACCGATTATTTGAAGAACAATTTTTAAAGCAATGGCCGGAGCGCTCTAAACAAGCCGAGCCCCAAGATTTTGATCTTTTATTTGAAAAACGTTCTGATCAAACCCGAAGACTAAGCAAAGAAGCTTTTACCGGCATTCACCGCCCTGATGGCACTATTAGCCAGCATATCAGCGCATTTATAGGTACCAATGCGCCGAATACCAACGAGTTCGCCAATAAACTGCAGTTAAGTTACCAATTAATCGATCGCTACGCCGATGCCTTTACACAGCACTATGCCAATCTTTATGTCTCGATGCCGGAAAACGTTAATATCGTATACTGGCCAAATATCCCTTGGGGTGAACAAGCAGAATCGAACCTAGATGTAACCATTGAGGAGTGGGTATATATCTCTACCCCGGAGAATAACCCCCAGCGAGACCATGCTTGGACAGGATTGTATTTCGATCCTACCGCTGATGAATGGATGGTATCTCTCGTTACCCCTGTCGATTACAACCAGCAACACCTAATCAATGTCGGTCACGATATTTTACTAAACGATTTATTCGACAGTGTATTCAATGACAAACTGCCGGGTACTCACAACTTTGTCGTAAGACAAGATGGTCGCATCATCGCCCACCCAGATTTAACTGATGAGCTTAATCGCACTAAGGGTATTTTGCATGCTGAAGACAGCAACAATTACACCATCACGAATCATGTAAACGAAGTACTCTCCTACGCAAAAACTCATAATGAGTCGACCTTCATTCTGGAACCTGATTCGGCCAATGCCCTGCTCGCCATAACTAAAATAGATGGGCCAGGTTGGTATTTTGTAACCGTTTACCCTAAATCACTACTTTCCTCTACGGCACTACAAACCGCCTACATAGTTTCAGTCGTCGGCATCCTATCTTTGATAGTTGAACTGGTAATTTTATTCTTCATCCTAAAAGGCCAAGTACTCTATCCACTTGGAGTTTTTAGGCGCTTCTCAAATGCCATGGGCGACAATGATTTTGAAGCGATCAAGGACGTTAAGCGTAGCTCTATAGCAGAGCGTAAAGATGAAATGGGTGAACTGGCCACCACCATGATTACAATGGCCGAACATATAGAACAGCACCAAATACTGCTCACAGACGAAGTAAATACGAAGACTCGAGAGCTCAGCCAAGCGCATGAAGTACTCAAATCAGAGGCGCGCTCTAGAGAAGAGATTACTCGTTTACTGCAAACTATTGCCAAAGACGTCTCCGGTCTACAAGGATTCTCGTATTTTGAAACGCTGGGAGAATTTCTCTCAAATGCACTCGATGCAGACATGGTGATCATATCCAAACTGTCCGAAGATAAAGAAAACATCGATGCCCTTGCTGCATATATCGACAAGCAAAAAGTTGAAAACCTAAGCTACCCTCTAGCAGGCACGCCCTGTGAAACTGTAATTGAAGAAGGATCGATGGTATTTAATGGTAATGTTCAAGAACTATACCCAGACGATGAAGATCTATTTAAGCTCGATCTCAAATCGTACATCGGCACCCCAATGTACGATGGTAAGGGTCAGGTAATTGGCCACCTAGCGGTCTTAAAACGAAATGTTTTTGAACAAACAGGTAAGACGCAGCTAATAATCGACTCAGTTACCTCTCGCGCAGCTAGCGAGCTTATAAGGAACGTACACGAACAGATCATCCATCATCAAGCTCGAACTGACGCCCTTACAGGTTTATATAACCGCGCCATGTTTATGGATCTTATGTCACAAGCGATCCACTCTGCAGCCCGCCATGAACGTAAACTAGCGGTTATCTTTATCGACTTTGACAATTTCAAACTCGTCAATGACCAGCTTGGTCACAGTGAAGGCGATAAATTACTCATAGAAGCAACAAGAAGGCTAAAAAGCACACTACGCAGTGAAGATATTCTTGCTCGCTTTGGCGGTGATGAATTTATTGTCCTACTTCCGCAAATCGATGATAGCCAGTCAGTCGAAGCCGTAACACGCCACATGCAGAAGTTACTGGCAAAAGACGTTCAGCTCGATACCACCGCACTAACCATATCCTGCAGTATGGGTGTTGCCATCTACCCTGAAGATGGCTCAACAACCGATACCCTGATCAATCACGCCGATACCGCCATGTATCGCGCTAAAGACTTGGGACGAAACAACGTTCAGTTCTTTACCGAAGATATGAACGTTCGAATGGAGTTACAGCGTGAACTAGAACACGACCTGCGCCAAGCGATCAGCAAACAAGAATTTGAGCTTTACTATCAGCCAATCATCAACATCCGAAATGGAGAAGTCGCTAAAGTTGAAGCATTGATACGATGGCAACATCCTCAGCGCGGCCTAGTTTCGCCTGATCAATTCATACCCTTTGCCGAACAAAGCGGTCAAATTATCTCTATTAGCGAATTCGTATTAAAACAAGCCTGCATTGATCTACCGAAGCTCAAAGAGCATTTCAAATCTCTTAAAAGTGTTTCTATCAACTGTTCAGCCCGTTTATTTCAAAACAACACATGGGTTCAGGATATTAGAGATACGCTAAATGAATGCGCGGTTAGCAGTGACGAAATAGAGTTTGAAATTACCGAAAGCCTGTTCATGGACAGCCATGATCAATCTGTCATGCAAACGCTGACAAAAATTCACGATCTCGGCATCAGCATTTCACTTGATGACTTTGGAACAGGGTACTCTTCCCTTTCCTACCTAAAACGAATGCCCGTTGATTGCCTCAAAATAGACAAAAGCTTTATTAAAGATGTACTCACGCAACCTGAAGAAAAACGTTTGGTTGCAGGGATTATTGATCTAGCCAAAAACTTTAATCTAGAAGTCGTCACTGAAGGTGTAGAAACACGCGAGCAATACCAGCTTTTAACAGAGATGGGCTGTGACCTTGTACAAGGCTATTACTTCTTTAAACCTGCCCCTTTAGACAAGTTGCTCACTGAAGATGTAGAACTGAATCTGAAGTGAGTTTGTTGGCGATTTACGGTGATACCGCTTAAAGCAGCCGCGCAGTACGCGTCGGATGCCTTTTCTTGTTATGTTTTAATTAGTTTCCACTCTTTCTCTAAGCGGTAAAGCATGTCACTTATTCCCTGTTTTTTGTAATCATCTTGAGACAGCGTATCTCTTGATCCATCAGTTGGTATACGAACAACAATCCCACGGGGAAAAACCATTTTTTTCTCTTGTTCATTGAGGTTTGCAGAGATAAATCCCCAAAGTGACGATTTTTCTATTTCATTCATATCTCTGTTGTTATCGAGCAACTCCCTTATCTCAAGTATTTTCTGGCGCTTGTACTCAAAAGATTTTTTACGTGTTTCAATTGCGTACTGCACCCAAGGAGCTATGAGGGATGCAATAACACCTGAACACAAGCCTGCACCTGCGCCTATTGCTGCAACCATAATTGCCGATAATGCGTCACTATTTTGAACTAATTCATTTTCCACGTTAGCACCTTCGGTTTGAGAGAACATAACGCCGCAATCACCCGGCAGACAAAGCGCAGCTTTGGTTGTCGGAATGGAGGCCCTTGGGCCGTAATGTGTGAATTGCCTTGTTAAATGCATTGCTTTCTTAGTCAATCACTATACTCTAGTAAATTCTTCGTTTTGTCATTTATCATTGATAGCTGGCCGAGCGCTCAACTTTTGAGGCAGCCAAATGACAAATCTACGCATATGCTACCAAACCATAGAGTTTGGAAAAACTGACATTCACCTCTGCACACTACGCAATAAACAGGAATTTTACGACCCCAGAGGCATTGCGAAAGACCTGGGAATATCTTCGGCAGCGTGGCCTATTTTTGGAATAGTTTGGCCATCAGGCTTAGTTCTAGCGCACCACATGATTAACTATGACGTTGGAACCAAGCGTGTTCTCGAGATTGGATGCGGAACCGCCCTAAGCAGTTTATTGCTGAATAAAAAAAACGTAGATATCACCGCAACCGATTACCATCCGGAAACAGAAAGTTTTTTAAATAGGAACACTGAACTAAATGGGGATGACCTCATCCCTTTTGAAAGAACAGGCTGGGCAGATAACAATGACACCCTGGGGCGATTTGATTTAATAATTGGCAGCGACGTGCTGTATGAGGATGAACATATAGAGTTGCTTGCCGGATTTATTCAAGAACACTCCAACCTTAAATGTGAAGTAATAATAGTAGACCCTGGCCGTGGAAGAAAGAACAAGCTGGCTAAAAAGCTACTTGAAATTGGCTACACTTCATTGTTCTTTAAACCGGAAAATACCGATTATTTAGACACTGATTTTAAAGGTCATATTCTAACTTTTTCGCGAACCAACTGAGCATTTAACGCTTAAAACAGTTGCGCGCAGAGCGCGTCGAAATGGTTTTTCTTGTTATGCGCACCATCATTCCAAACCAACTGCACTATCTATATATATTTTGTATGGGTACTTATTGCCTGAGGTAGAAAGTTCCCTACAACTAATGATGAAATTACCAGTATCGCCAGCGTTAAAGTAACCCTTCCCAATATCAGTTTGAGCCTGATCGTAACAAGAGCCAAGAATATACTCCCCATCCATAATATCTATCCTGATATCGACAGATTTATATAGAATTTCACTAACGTTTTTAACGTAGCCCACAACAGTATAATTCTCTGTATCCATACGTTGTTTATGCTTCAGGATTGTTAGATCAGATATAGAATCACCTACATAGTGAATAGTGCTTGGTCCGAACAGATTCTTAATTTTGTACCTGTATTGGTCATATACTGTGAAGATTAATGTCACAGAAACGGCAAGGCCTAGACCAAAGAAAAAGCCGACGATAGATTTCTGAAGAATTTCCTTAAACACTCACTACTCCATTAGTTCGCATAACGCCTAACACAGCTGGAGGCGCGCAGCGACGATCGGCTGCTGTTACTTGTTATACGCTTAACCACCCCAACCACCATCTTTATCATTTGTTGGCTCTGTAATTTCCGGCAAAATACTTAGCCTTAAACCACACTTTGCACACCTACTTGTGTGGCTATGCCCCCAGATACCAGGTATGTAGCCGAAAATAGGGATACCCCAATAGAATCCATTGCACCTAGGACATTTTGAGAAACATGTTCGGTACATTAAGAACAAGAAAAACCAGAAAGTGACAGTTTCCAGAACCAATATTGGTGGGAACGCTATTCCCAATGCCCCAAAAACAAGCAGCATAAGTAAAAGAGGCATGAAGTAAGATCGACATGTCTCATTTTTTCTTATGATCTTTCTTAATCCCTGATAGTACTGAGCTTCATTTTCCATAAGGTGTATAACGCCTAAAGCAGCCGCGCAGTATGCGTCGGATGCCTTTTCTTGTTAAATGTAAGGCTACTTCAAGAAGCCTTTTATCGTTTTCCATATAAAGCTATTAACCGTAACAACATAAGCAAATCCAAATGTAATAATCCCTGGAACCATAATTAACCAAACATAGAACGACTGAACACTATGTAGTGAGAAGACTGTTCCTGTGAGCACTAGTACTGCTATAACGATAACAACAGGAAACACCTCAACAGTAATTAACTGTTTAAGGCTTAGCTTTCTATTCCTTGCAATGCTAACGATCCAAAGTGCCCCTATAGTGGCAACAATACCGAATGCTAGTAACTCCACATTAAATAAAACAGCTATCAATAGCGTGTATATAAAACCAATAATGATAATTACGTGATTTGCCTGCATGACATTTAACGCTCAGCTAAGTGGCGCGCAAAGCGCGTCATTACTTGAGCGCCTTGTTAGCTGTTTTGTTTGGGCACAATTTGAATATGGAAGTTTTTATACTTCGCCGTAAGTGCCTGCCTAGTAATAAAAATGCCCACATACACTGTTATTGCTAAGTTGACCGTAGCAAGAGATACCGCAAGAACAATGAATGGTAAACCTAACATTCCAACAACCATAGAAATTAGAAAGTAGGAAACTAGGGAGATTAAACCCGCGCCGACAAAATAGCGCCAAGTGCACTGCCACCATATAGGAAGTGCTACATCGTAAAACGATAATTCCGAAGAAAAGAAATTCTCCCTTGGCGAAGAAGCCGTGATGGAATATCCCGCTTTCTGGCGGTATTGAAGCTCACTCTTTATTGATTCTGCACGATCAGGATATTCTTCACTATCAACACCGTCCAGTGCCTCAAGTAATTCCCTAATTGAATAGTTTTTATAATCTGGAGGATTCATTCCTTACTCCGATTAGACAGCTAACGCCCAACACAGCCGAAGGAGCGCAGCGACGATCGGATGCTGTTGCTTGTTACACGGCAACACTCCATATCCATTTAATCACTCCTGACGCGTTGAAATTATTAATTTAAAGCTAATGCAGCGCACTAGCTACTACGGCAATTTATAGCTATGGCACACCAGAAAACAGAGATAAGGGTGCTGAAACTACAGACTGCCTAACAGCACCAAGAACGGAATGATTGAGAGATGAAGCAGCACATTCCTTGATGCTGACCTGCTAGCTACTAGCAGGTGGTACCTGATTAGAGCTGAGTTTGCTTTATAAAGCTTTTTTGACTTGTAACGCTTTTGTAATGGGCCGCATTGCTGCGAAGCGGCGCAGTTTGCGGTCCAGCCCGAAGGGCGATTATTAACAAACTTGTTATACATAAACATACTAGTTTTCACTTCCCCGCAAGTAATGCAGTGCATGAAGTCCTAGTGCAAGAAATACTATTCCCGCAAGGGAATATCCTATATTCCCCATAACTGCACACTCTTCAATACATTGAAAATTATATTTATGAATAGAAAACTCAATACTGCCGGTAGTGAAGTAATCAAACCAAACAGGCACTTGAACATAGAATGTAAGCAGCCCTATTAAGCATCCGAAAAAGGCACATAAGTAATAATAAAGGCGTGACTGCTTCAATTTTTCCATTACGTATAACGCCTCAATAAATGGCGCGCAAAGCGCGTCCAAGCGAAGCGATTTAATTGACTTGTTAAATGTCATCCACCTGTTCACAAACCCATTCTTCGTTAACGGTGTTCCGGCTTGCGATATATCCAGGGGGTAAAGTAGCTATCTTATGGAGAGATTCATCAAATGAAATTGCCTGCTCCATACTCACAACTAATGTATCCGAGGGCTTGCTAGTTGTGCCGCACATAAAAGCCCAAGAGTGATCATCCGAATAATGTATGACCTGTAGAATAGGAAAACCCATTTCTACCACCTGCTTTGTAATGAGTGCTGCAACATTTTTTTCTTGATCGAAATTCCATTCCATTGGTAATTACCTAAAGACATTTAACGCCTAAAGCAGTCGCGCCGGAGGCGTCGGATGGCTTTTCTTGTTATGGCGACTTGGCACAACAAGCAGCATGATAGATAAAATTACGGTACTTATAGCTAACAGGTAAAGAAAGTTTACCAGTAGCCCCCATTCAGTTGGCAAGTTCGCTAAATCAATTTGAATTTCAAAAATCTGCTGAAGAGCCAGTAAATTAACAACGTTAATAGGTAGTGTTAACCAGAATAAAAATACCCACCATGCTGATAGCTTTATATCCCTTAGCCTTCTGACAATGATTGGCTGTAACAAGGTTAGATATATAAGGGCAAGCAAGTTTTTAATTAGTGCATATTGAACTATGCCGGTTTCAGATAAAGGATAAATTGATTCTCTTAAATAGCTCACCAAGTAGGCTATAGCCGCTAAGGCAATAACAGCCAAGAAAAACTCTTTTCTACTTGCAGTTCCTTTGAATGAAAATAGAGATCTCATTTGCTACTCGCCATAACAGCTAAATATATATCAAATTGACGTGATTAAACGCGTCAATTTGATATATATCTCCAAGAATAGAAATTAGAAAGGGTATTTAATATTTTGATTTTCATAAGCTTTCCTTGCTTAGAGATATTATGCTTTCGGGAAAAAACATCAATTTGATCTACTATCCTTGCACAACAAACAAACGGATGAAATACTGTATATAAAAACAGCACAAGGATGTGTTTTATGCCCTCACCTTTTATCCAATCAATTCGTGATCATTTACGTGCGCGCCACTATAGCAAACGCACCGAACAAACGTATATCTACTGGATACTCAAATACATTCGCTTCCACAACAGGGAGCATCCTAATAATCTAACCACAGCACACATTGTTAAATATCTAGAGCATCTTGCACTTAAACAGAAAGTATCACCCTCGACGCAAAAAACTGCTCTGAATGCTTTGATGTATCTTTACAAACAGGTGTTAGGTTGGGATCCATCATCCTTGGAATTAGGTGATTTTCATCGTGCACAGACACCTAAAAAACTACCTGTTGTTTTAACACAGTCCGAATTAAGGCTTTTACTTGCTCATCTTCAAGGGGAGTATTTAGCTTGTGCAAAAATGATGTATGGATCTGGTTTAAGAGTAATGGAAGTATGTCGACTAAGGGTTAAGGATATTGATTTTGAGAGACTTTCAGTCACAGTTAACGACGGCAAAGGAAGAAAAAATCGTATTACCACTCTATCTGAAGCATGCGTACCAGATTTGCACAGACAATTAGAGATCTGCCAAGCCTACTTTCAAGAGGATAAAGCAGCTGAACATTGGGATGGTGTTTATCTACCCTACGCTCTATCAAAGAAATATCCAAAAGCCCCTTTTGAATTCGCATGGCAATATCTATTTCCAGCCAAAGTTCGCACAATTGATAAAAGGGAAAACAATGCGATCAGAAGGCATCATATTTATGACCAATCCCTACAACGCGCCTTTAAAAAGGCAGTTGCAGCTTCAGGTATTAACAAACCCGCAACCTGCCATAGCCTTCGCCATAGTTTTGCAACACACCTCTTAGAACGCGGTGCGGATATAAGAACGGTGCAAGAACAGCTTGGGCATAGCGACGTAAGAACTACTGAGATCTATACCCATGTGCTTAATCGCGGTGGTCGAGCTGTTATTAGTCCATTACAAGATCTATAGAAATATATTTATGAGGGCTAGATTGAATCTAGCTCTCTGTTCAACCTGCCATCGAATACTGCTCTTCCAACCTACTCGTACCCAACCCACTCATCTTCTTAACTTTAATCTGCACTGGGATGCGCTCTTTCATTGCTTCAATATGACTGATAACACCAATCATCTTGCCTGATGCATTTAGGCTATCCAACGCATCCAATGCCGTATCTAAGGTTTCACTATCGAGGGTACCGAAACCTTCATCCAAGAACAGTGAATCGATACTGGTTTTCTGACTAACAAGATCTGACAGGGCCAATGCTAATGCCAAGCTGACTAGGAAGCTTTCACCGCCTGATAATGTTTTGGTATCGCGCACGGTATCTGCTTGCCAGGTATCCAGTACTTGAAGCTCTAGAGCACCCGATTGTTTTCTCTGCAGCATATAACGACCATGCAGACGTTCTAGCTGTTTGTTCGCTAGGTGAACCAAATGGTCGAGTGTTAGGCCTTGAGCAAAGCGGCGGAATTTATCTCCCTTTTGAGAGCCAATAAGGGAGTTCAAATAGGAAAGATCATCATATTCTTGTTTTGACTGCTCTACCTCAGCAAATAGCTGCTGTTGCGATTCACGGCGCTTTTCGTTGTCTTGTAGTAGTGCAGTGCCTTCGCCCTTTTGAAGTAAAAGCTGTTTAATCTGATTATCTAGCTGAGCCAACTCTATAGCGATTTGCTCACCATTGATCTTTTCATACTGCTTTTCTAATCCAAACTGCTGTAACTCTATTAGTTGCTGCTCAGCTTGTTTAAGTAAAGTTTCAGAATGCTGTTCAGCTTTGGCGATCTCTTCGCTTAGCGCTTTTAACTGCTGCCTCTCTTCGTCAGAAATTAGGGCATCGAGGAGTGCCAGCTCAGAATCAAATGGACTACCTTCTAGCGCTTGTTGCCATTTAATTTTCTGACTACTAAATTCAGTTTGGAGTAGACCCAGCTGTTGTTCTTGCTCAGTAATCGTTGTCTGCAAACGTGTTAACTCGGTTTCGTGCTGTTTATGTGTAGCTGATACCTGCTGGTGGTTCTGCTCAGTTTTGTCTATCTCTGCAAGCAAACATGAGCGTTCATCGGCAACTGATTTATCACCAAATAGCGTCCTACGCGTCGCTTGCTTTTCTGCCAGATCCTGTGAGAGATCATTAAGACTGTTTTGCTGATCAGTACAGAGTGCAGTTTGCTTTTCTAGCGATTGATTAGCCTGAGTTAACTCAACCGCCGATGTTTCTTGGATGCGATTTAAGGTTTCAAGGCGCTGCTGTAACTGCTGTAAGTTAGCGATTTGGCTTTCTAGCGTATTTAACCAATCCGTTAGCCCTTGTTCGGGTAGCGTCAGTCGTAATTCAGTCACCTCTTGAGATAGACCTTGCTTAACTGCAGCGATCTGCTCGTTAAGCTCTTGTAGACGCTGTGTATCTTTAAGCTGCAACTGAGTTAGGTTTTCAAACTCTTTGTTGCACAGTTCTAAATTGGCTTGAGCTTGCTGTAAGGTCTGTTCTGCCTTATGGATCCCTTGCTGTTGTTGATTGATCTGCTCACTAAACTGGCGCAGCTGTTCGATTTCTGATTGCTGGTTATTTAGCTGCTGCTCGAATTGCGTGATTGCATAATCAAGCTGTTCAGTCTGATTTGGCCCGAAACTAAACCCCAACAGTTGCTGTAAAACTTGCCACTCATGCTGAAGTTGCTGTAGCTGATCATTAGTCTGTTGCAGACGGGTTTTAAGGTTAACGATCTGCACAGTCGTTAATTGGTTATAGCGTTCTCTTAGTTGTGTACCTTGAGTCTTAAGCTGATCACGCGCTTGTTCAGCCTTAACAAAGCGCTGCTCGGTTTCACCCATATCTAGAGGTTGATAATCAGCCACTAGGGGATGCTCTTTTGAGCCGCACAGCGGACAAGGCTGATCCGGTTGAAGCTTAGCCCGCTCTGCTTCGAGATTTTGTATTTGGCGCTCTTGCTCTAACAGTCGCTTTAAATCTTTGAACTGCTGATCTTCCCTCTGATACTGCTCACGAAGATTAGTGAGATCACCTTCAATTTTCTGAGCAGTAACCTCCAGCTGACTTAACTCATTACTGCCAACAGTTTGCTCACTTTGCAGCTGGATATACTGAGCAGATAGATTCTTCGCCTGAATAAAGCTTGCTTGCAGCGATTGTTGCTGGCTGCACTGTGCTTCGATATCGGCTAGTAGACGGCCATTTAATAGTGCTTGCAACTGCTCCTGAGTGTTCTTAAAGCCGTCGATCAACTTCTCTTTTTGCGTGGTACTTTCAGATACATCTCGCTGTAAATACTCAGTTTTTTGTTTTTCCGTATCTATTTGCTTTTGTAAGCCTGAAAGGTGATCTGTCAGGTTTTTAACTTCAGCCGTATGTTGATGTGTTTGCTCTAGCTGACTACGCCATAAAGGGATACGCTCTGCAGCACCTTCAAGATGACAAAGTTCGGCTATTTGATTTTCAAGCTGCGAGGTTTCAGCCTTGGCTTGATTAATTTTGTCGTTAATCTGTTTTTGTGCTGTTTTCTGCTGTTCTAATTCAGACTGATGCTTTTTCAGTTCAGCAGTAGCGCTCTCTTTTAATTGAGTAAGCCGTTCACACTCAGCATCCAACGGCACTACTTGCTCGTTAATCAGCGTTTCTTGTTCTGATTGATGCTGTTTAGTCTGTTTTAGTTTTAGCTCTGCTTCATTAAGAGATTGCGCAGAACTTTTATGCTGATCGGTAGCGGATACTAGTTGAGCTGCATTTTGCTCTTTAATCTGTGCAAGATCGTTAAGCCGTTGCTTTGCACTTTGATAAAGTTGGTACGGAGCTTTTAGTTTCTCAGCCGGTTCGCTCACTGCTAATTTTTCTAGAGAGCCTTTAGCCGTTTCTTTACGCTGCTTAACGCCTTCCTGTTCAGCCAAAGCGCTTTGTTTTTGTTGCTCAGCTTTTTGCAGATCAGTCCACCAGCGTTCCTTTGATTGCTGTTCGCTCTGCTCTTTCTCTAAGGTTTTAAGTTGTGCACTAATCGCTGATTGTTCGGATTTAAGCTCAGCAATCTTCTCATCCGATAACAACTCAACACCTTTAGCCTGTGCTTCGAGTTGTTTGAGGTGGTTATCTGTCTCTTTAAACTGCTCGTATACCTTCTCTGATATCAAGCTGTAGATAGCCGTACCGGTTAACTCTTCCAGCAATCCGGCTCTTTCATTGGCATCAGCATTGAGAAACGCTGCGAATTGGCCCTGAGAGAGCATCATAGATTTAGTAAAGCGGTCAAAGTTTAAGCCGCTAATTGTCTCGATTAGCTCATTCTTCTGCTTAACCTGTGAAGCAATGATTTTGCCTTCACCGCTTTCACCTACCTCTGCCAATTCAACTTTGGCTTCTTGTAGATTGCCATCAACCTGATCTCTGGAGCGACGTTGACTCCAAAACGCACGATAACTTTTACCTATTACTTCAAACTCAACTTCAGCGAGCGAGTCTGCTGTACCACGGGTCATCAGTTCATTCGTGCTTTTAGAGATTGTCCCTAAGCGAGGCGTACGGTGATACAAGGCCAAGCAGATCGCATCTAAAATTGTCGTTTTACCGGCACCTGTCTGGCCTGTGATGGCAAAAAGACCATTATCGATAAACGGCGATTGAGTAAAATCGATCTTCCACTCACCCTTCAGTGAGTTAATGTTTTTAAAGCGCAGCGCTAAAATTTTCACAGGCTTTTCTCCTCTGCTGTATCCAGAGCTAAAGCAGAGAAAAGATCGTCTTGATCGATCTTATTGTCATTTAGCTGTTTAGCCTGCTCAACTTTTTCCGTTTTGCCTTTTGCGTGCTTGTTTTTAACTGCAATGGATTTTGGCTCATCGGAAGAATCATTCTCTAAAGAAAACAGATTCAGCGTGTTGTTGTCGTTTTGTTTTTCCTGTCCAAGCTCTTCTGATTCATCATCACTATCAGATGCATCAACTGGAGCGTGCTTACTAGGATCCTCTAAATCCTCTGGTTCTGAGCGATCATCTTGCTCTTGCTCTTGCTCTTGCTCTTGCTCTTGGCAGTCTTGAGCAGGAGGTGTCTGTATTGAAGAAAAGAACTCATCCGCTGGCTTACTGGCATGAAGATCATTTTCAGACTCCACAGTCGTTACGATCTGGCAGAAGCGATCTTTAAGGCGTTGAACACGGTTTTGTTCGGCTTCGGATTCGAAAACCTCATCATTAAGCCTACGTGTGAAAACCTCGTAAGCATTCAATTCAGAGAGTGTCTCTTTCTCCCTGCCGACTAAACCTCGTTGGGTCTGTTTACGCGCCCTTCGTAGCTGCAGAACCTCAACGTTAAGATCTTGGGTTAATTGCTCAATACGCTGGGTAAGATCGTTCAGGTAATCTTGGGTTTGAACCTCAATCGATAACCAAACCGGAAGTTCATGCTGTTGAGACTCAAGTTCGTTCAATTGCGCTTTAATAGAATCTAGATCGCCCTTGATACTTGCCATAGGTTGGAAGGTCGGTACTAGGAGCGGTGTTATTTTTTTTAAATGGCTTTGTTCAAATTCAACCATCAATACCTGCTTTTGCGTACCGATCTCATCAAAGCTTAAAGGGATTGGTGAGCCGCAATAGCGAATATGCTCAGACTTAGCGACTATCTGTGGCCGGTGAATATGGCCTAAAGCGATGTAATCTGCTGGTGGAAATGCACTGGCTGGAAATGCCTCTAGATTGCCAACATAGATATCACGAACAGACTCAGAGGTTTTAACACCCATTGCTGTTAAATGCCCTGTAGCGATGATCGGGATAGGCAGCCCAAGCTCTTTTCGCTTTTGATTAGCCAGATCATAGATGGCTTGGTAGTGTTCTGCGATTGCCGTGCCTAATGAATGCGCTTTATCTTTAGCCGATTGATCAGCAGCACTTTGCATCACATCACGAGGACGAATATAAGGAATTGCACACAGGATGGCAGCCGGTTCACCTGAGCGATGATTCAAGGTAATAATCTGCTGCTCAAGTTCTGATTCAACACTCGCTATGACTTCCGCATTGAGATGTTTAAGCAGGCCTTTGGATTCATTCAGCGTAGAAACAGAGTCATGATTACCGCCTAAAACCACTAACTGACAATCGAGTTTATTTACTTCGATAACGAGTTGATTATATAACTCTCGCGCATAACTTGGAGGCGAACCTGTATCGTAGACATCACCTGATATTATTAATGCATCTATTTGATTTAATTGAATTTCACCTAATAGC
The DNA here is from genome assembly GCF_047778115.1 of Neptuniibacter sp. QD48_55. Taxonomy (GTDB): domain Bacteria; phylum Pseudomonadota; class Gammaproteobacteria; order Pseudomonadales; family Balneatricaceae; genus Neptuniibacter. Next base: position 1,878,500 of record NZ_CP180555.1, read on the forward strand.
CATTTTATAAATTCTTGGTGTTCGGCTAATCGGCTTTTTCCAATAAAGTGCTGACCTAAGTGCCAGTCAGAGGTGTGTAAAATGCGCATTAAGTAAGGCTCGGCAATCCATAGATACAATGAAACTTCACCTCCATTGAGGTGAAGCTCATATTATATTGTTACCGCTAGGAGCACCATCCATAGTCTCTGCAATATGGTGGAGTTAGCTAGGTAATTTTTCAGCGGTTAGATACTGTATTAATGCCTGTTCAGCATTAGCACAGTGATAGGTATCTTCGTGTTGTTTGAGCGTTTGGTAGGTAACTTCAAAGACACTGTCGCTAATCACTAGCACAAGGACATCGGTCTCATCCTCATCATCAGCACTAGCCTCCTCTGGGTCATCTGTGTCGAATTGATAAAAGCCCGCCTGCGGTATATCCATATCCTCTTCAAATCCATCTAGATAATCCTCAATAGACATCTGATGAACTTCGAGCACTTCATCAGCACTAAATTCGAGAATCGAATAAGTTTTGGGTACTGATAGAAAGTCCCGTTTTACGGCATAACACAGCACCAAACTCTGCTTGCGACCCTCTTGTCTCAGTAGATAACGAACATCAGATTGAGGCTCTACTTCTGGTGCAGATAATTTCTTGATAATAGAAAATGTAATCACAACTTAATCTTCCAAAACGTAAGATGGCAGATCAGCTTCTACAGGAACAGGCGTTGGTACGCCATCATCATCGATCGCGACAAACTTAAAAATAGCCTGCGTCACCTTTTCACGCTTACCAATCCGACTACGTCTCACCCAAGCTTCAACGTGAATTTCCATCGATGTACGGCCTACTTTGACAATTTCCGTGTAGACGCCCAGCACATCACCCACTTTTACTGGTCGGATGAAAGACATGCTATCTACCGCCATAGTTACTACACGAGTTTGTGCGCGTTGGCCTGCACAGATACCTGCAGCAATATCCATCTGCGATAACACCCAACCACCAAAAATATCGCCTGAAGGGTTGGTATCACCTGGCATAGCCATTGTACGTGTAGTCAGTCGGCCCTTTGTAACTTCTTGTGTTTGGTCTTGATCAGACATAATGCATGGTCCTACTTCTTAGATGGAGGTCTGTTATTCCAATATGTACTTATAACTATACCTTGGTCTATAAGGTTTTGCGTAAGTTGTTTTGAATCCTTACCCTAGAAAGAGCCTAGAAAGCGACGCTTCAACCTTTTACCTACATGCGCTTATTGGCATAATACGCACCAAATTTATCTCCTTACTCGCTCCTTAAGAGCGCAGTCATCTATAGCGGATCTAATATCGTGTTAACCACAGCAAATATCACCATGCAGTTTGGTGCTAAACCTCTATTCGAAAACGTTTCAGTTAAATTTGGCGAAGGTAATCGCTACGGTTTAATTGGCGCCAATGGCTGTGGTAAATCCACATTTATGAAGATCTTAGGCGGAGACCTAGAACCAAGCGCAGGCAATGTATCCAAAGGGCCAAACGAGCGTATTGGTAAGCTAAAACAGGATCAGTTCGCTTACGAAGAATTCAGCGTCATGGATACCGTTATTATGGGCCATGAAGAATTATGGGCTGTTAAATCAGAACGTGATGCAATCTACGCTAATCCAGAGATGACTGAAGAAGATGGCATCCGTGCAGCAGAGCTCGAAGGCGAATTCGCTGAGATGGACGGCTACAGTGCTGAATCACGTGCAGGCGAACTGCTTTTAGGTGTTGGCATCCCCACAGAACAGCACTTCGGTCCGATGAGTGAAGTGGCGCCAGGTTGGAAACTCCGAGTACTGCTTGCTCAGGTGCTATTCTCTGAGCCAGATATCATGCTTCTCGATGAACCTACCAACAACTTGGATATCAACACGATCCGTTGGCTAGAAGGTGTTCTTAACGAGCGTAACTGCACTATGATCATTATCTCGCACGACCGTCACTTCCTAAACAGCGTGTGCACGCATATGGCTGATTTAGACTACGGTGAGCTGCGTGTTTACCCAGGCTCCTACGATGAGTATATGACGGCATCGACGCAGGCACGTGAACGTCTGCTTGCTGATAACGCTAAAAAGAAAGCACAGATCGCTGACCTTAAGAGTTTTGTTAGCCGCTTCTCTGCCAATGCCTCTAAATCTAAGCAAGCAACGTCACGAGCACGACGTATAGAGAAGATCGAGCTAGAGGAGGTTAAACCTTCTAGCCGTCAGAATCCATTTATCCGCTTCGAACAAGCTACCAAGCTACACCGACTAGCCGTTGAAGTTGAAGGCTTAGGAAAATCTTTTGATGAAGAGTTGTTTAAAAACCTTAACCTAATGGTAGAGGTTGGCGAGCGCATCGCGATTATCGGGCCTAACGGTAGTGGTAAAACCACCCTATTACGTTGTCTGTATGGTGACCTTCTACCAACAGCTGGCGAAATCAAATGGTCTGAGAACTCAGAATTTGGATACTACGCCCAAGATCATGCAGCTGATTTTGAAGAAGATAAAACACTGCTTGATTGGATGGGTCAATGGGGCCAAGAAGGCGATGATGAGCAAGTTATCCGCGGTACGCTAGGCCGTTTGTTGTTCTCACAAAAAGAGATCAATAAATCAGTTAAAGTGATCTCTGGTGGTGAGCAAGGCCGCATGTTATTTGGCAAGATTATCCTTCAGCGTCCAAATATCATGCTGATGGATGAGCCAACTAACCACTTGGATATGGAATCGATTGAATCCTTAAACCTTGCCCTAGAGAACTACCCAGGTACGTTGATCTTTGTCAGCCATGACCGTGAGTTTGTATCCTCCCTAGCAACCCGCATTCTAGAGATCACGCCTGATGGCATTGTCGACTTCCGCGGTGGTTACGAAGACTACCTGAAGAGCCAAGGCGTAGAATAAACCTAAGCGCTAATGCCTAAAAAGCCTGATTGCAGTTAACCTCAATCAGGCTTTTAAATTTTTCCTCCTTGCATAAATTACTTTCAATTCTTTGGTGAGCTTTATGATTATCGTCTGCCCTAGCTGTCATACATCCAACCGTATTCCTGATGACAAATCACATGTCGACGGCAAATGCGGTAAGTGCAAAGGTCCGCTACACACCCATCAACCAGCTGAGCTAGATGACCAATCTTTTGAAAAGTATGTAGATAGTAATGAGTTACCTGTCATCGTAGATTTCTGGGCAAGCTGGTGTGGCCCATGCCAAATGATGAAGCCCATATTTGAGAAGACTGCAGCTGAATCTGAAATACTGCTCTTTGCAAAAGTAGATACCGAAAAAGCTCCACGTACTAGCCAAAACATGAATATCCGTAGCATTCCTACCCTTGTGATGTTCCAAGCTGGCAAAGAGATCGATCGAGTCGCGGGCGCACTTTCAGAACCGCAGCTAAAGCAATGGATTTTGCAAACTCTACAAAAGGCATAACGTCATTATGGAGCTGAACAATCAGATAGCTAAAGAGCTGGGCATCAAAGCACAACAAGTTAAAGCCACAATAGAATTATTAGATAGCGGTTCAACCGTCCCGTTTATTGCCCGTTATAGAAAGGAAGCTACCGGTGCACTAGATGATGCTCAGTTAAGGCAGCTTGCAGCTCGTTTAGATTATCTTCGTGCTCTAGTGGCTCGTAAACAAACAATCACAGAGAAACTCCAGCAAGATGGCGTATTAACACCAGCGCTCCACCAGCAGATTAACCAGATCAATAGTAAGACTGAGCTAGAAGAGCTCTATCAACCATTCAAGAGTAAACGCAAAACCAAAGCTCAAATCGCTATTGATGCTGGCCTAGGAAAATTACTCGATCAAATCATTCAAAAGCCAGATCAACAACCTTACGCTTTAGCCAAAGCTTTTATCTGTTCTGATAAAGGTTTCAGTTCCAAAGATGAGTGCTTAGAGGGTGCTCAAGCCATCTTAACGGATCGTCTGGTAACAGATCTGAAGTTACAGGCCGAACTAAAACTACGTGTGTGGAATGAAGCCAAACTAAAGGTATCTGTTAGCAAAGGCAAAGAAAGCGAAGGTTCAAAATTCCGTGATTACTTTGCCCATAGTGAAGCGATTAAATCCATCCCTTCACATCGCATGTTAGCGATATTACGTGGTATCAATGAAGGCATACTGAAATCCGCTTTAGATATGGATGAAAACCGCTTTAAGACTTTCCTATCCAAGATGACAGGTCTTCCTCACTACGGACCTTCAGGGAAATGGCTCACTCAAGCGGTGCATACAGCCTGGCAAAGTCGTATCAAATCTAAACTCACTAAAGATCTGATAGCAAAACAAAAAGACTCCGCAGAAGCCGAGGCAATTAAAGTATTTAGCCGGAATCTTCACGACCTTCTGCTCGCAGCACCTGCAGGTGCTAAAACCAGCTTAGGGCTCGATCCGGGTCTTAGAACTGGGGTTAAAGTTGCTGTTATTGATCCAACGGGCCGTTTGTTAGAGCACACGACGATCTACCCTCACCCACCAAAAAATCAGTGGGAACAAGCAATCGATAAGCTTTTTAAGCTTTGTAAGAGGCACAATGTCGAGCTGATTAGTATTGGCAATGGTACTGGCTCACGAGAAACCGATAAACTCGTTACGGAGATGTTTAAGCAACACGACTCGATTAATGCTCAAAAGCTTATTGTGAGTGAAGCTGGTGCTTCAGTTTACTCGGCATCTGAACTTGCTACTAAGGAGTTCCCTGACCTAGACGTATCTATTCGAGGTGCGGTGTCGATAGCGCGTCGCTTGCAAGATCCTTTAGCTGAGCTAGTAAAAATTGAGCCCAAAGCGATTGGTGTTGGTCAATATCAACACGATGTAAACCAATCCGAGCTTAATCATGCACTGGAAGCTGTGATTGAAGATTGTGTGAATGCAGTTGGCGTAGATCTAAATAGTGCTTCACCTGCAATTTTAAGCCGCATTTCTGGATTGAACACAACACTAGCTAACAACATCGTTGCTTATCGTGATGATAACGGCGCTTTCACGAGCCGAACTCAGCTTAAAAAAGTTGCTAGGCTTGGCCCCAAAGCCTATGAGCAAGCCGCTGCCTTTTTACGTATACAGAATGGCAAACAGGTTTTAGATAACTCCTGTGTTCACCCTGAAGCTTACAGCGCCGCGCAACGCATAGCTCAAGAGAACCAACGTAGTTTAGGTTCAATTATCGGAGATAGTGACTTCTTACAATCACTTAACCCGCAAGATTACACCGATTCTACCTTTGGCCTTTATACCATCAAGGACATCATCAAAGAGCTCGAAAAACCGGCCAGAGATCCGCGTCCTGATTTCAAAACAGCTACATTACAAGACGGTATTGAAAGCGTTAGTGATCTTATTGAAGGCATGGTACTGGAAGGTACAGTTACAAACGTGACTAATTTTGGTGCTTTTGTCGATGTTGGCGTTCACCAAGATGGTTTGGTGCATATCTCGCAACTGGCTAACCGTTTTGTCAAAGACCCGCATGATGTCGTTAAACCAGGTCAAATTGTCAGCGTTAAAGTACTTGAAGTTGATCTTAAGCGGAAGCGAATCTCCCTCTCAATGCGTACTGAATAATAGAATAATTCTCATTTTAGTATTAATGAGAATTATTCATTTCTCTGCATTTATTTAATTAAAATTCATTCATTAAAAAACTATCTTTATTGTTCAAAATCAATAACTAAGAGGAGACATAAGCTATAACTAATACTAGACTGTAACCACACGCTTGATTGAAGTAGATTCCATGGTTACAAAAATAACAAATTTACTATGGATGCAGGCTGGCGCATGCAGTGGAGATACAATGTCACTCCTTTGCGCTGATAAACCTTCATGGCCTGAATTCGTGCAGCAATATCAATTGGATGTCCTTTGGCAGCCCTCTCTCTCAACTCGCCCTATGCGCGAGTTAATTTCCGATATAGATCTAATCCTAACCGACCAAAAGCCTCTAAATATTTTATGCATTGAAGGTAGTCTTGCACTCGGCCCTAACGGCAGCGGTATGTTTGATACCTTTAACGATCGCCCTAAAGCTTTTGTTATTAAGGAATTAGCAGAAAAAGCAGATTATGTTGTAGCCGTAGGTACATGTGCAGCCTACGGTGGAGTACCAGCAGCCCCACCAAATCCGACCGAGTGCACGGGGATGCAATCGAGCCAAGGTAGTTCTGGCGGCTTATTACCTGATTCATTCAGAAGTAAAAGCGGCCTGCCCGTCATCAATATTTCTGGCTGCCCTACTCATCCGAACACAATCATTCAAACCCTTATTGCTATCATCAAAGACTACCCTCTTCCTCTTAATAACTTTAACCAACCGGAAGCCTTTTACAGCACGATGGTCCATCAAGGGTGTACTAGGAATGAATACCATGAATACGATATCGAAGAGGAGCAATTCGGAGAAGCGGGTTGTTTGTTCTATAACTTAGGCTGCCAAGGCCCATATACAACAGCAACTTGTAATACTGAGCTTTGGAATAACCGCAGTAGTAAAACCCGTGAAGGCGTACCCTGTTTAGGCTGTGTTTCGCCAGATTTCCCAAGAGATGCTCCCTTATTCAAAACGGAAAAAGTCGGTGATATCCCAGTAGCACTACCATTAGGCGTCAGCCGACCACGGTATATGGCATATAAAGGCCTCGCAAATGATGCGGCTCCAATCAGAATCATTGAACGTAAAATGAAACCTTAAGTAGTACGGTTATGAGCAGAAGAGTAAAAGTACAGCTAAACCGAGTAGAAGGTGACCTTGAGCTAGAACTTGAAGTGGATCAAGGGGTCGTCACTAATGCTTGGTGTATCGGCACAATGTATCGGGGTTTCGAGCAGATACTCATTGGCCGAGCAGCCATGGATTCACTGGCGATCACCCCAAGAATTTGCGGTATTTGTAGCACTGCGCATCTATATGCGAGTGTACTTGCATTAGAATCCATGTCTCATATCACGCCACCGCCTAATGCCATCAGAGTAAGGAATATCTGTTTGTTAGCTGAAGAGATTCAGTCTGATTGCAGGCAAACATTTCTGATGTTTACCCCTGATCTTTGCCATCCTAACTACTCCAAACTCAAGCTTTACGATCAGATAAAAAAACAGTTTGAGGATATGACTGGGAGCATTTATCAAGATGCTGTCCGATTTAGTCGCGATATAATTGAAATCGTCGCTATATTTGGTGGGCAGTGGCCTCACTCTTCTTATATGGTCCCTGGAGGAGTCACTTCCCTCCCTGATACCAATAAAGTCATTAGTGCATTAAGTGTGGTCGACAACTATATCAATTGGTTAGAAACGAAAGTACTTGGAGTATCCATAGAGCTTTGGATTCAGATTGACAGCTTAGAAAAACTTAATGAACTCACCGAAAGAGGTAAAGGCGCTGCGAGTCTATTCTATCAATTCGGTAAAAATATCGCGTTAAATCAAATTGGCGGGGGCTGTAAATTATTGATGAGTTATGGCTCCCTTATCGATCCAGATAATCCAGAAGATACATTACGCAATCGTGGAATCTACGATGCTACAACCCAAAGTTTTGAGCCTTTAGATCAAGAACAGATTACTGAGGATATCAGTTACAGCTGGTACCATGATGACCAAGCTGCACCACGTCATCCTCATGACGGTCTAACTCAACCAAAATACGATCCTGACAGCAATCGTTACAGCTGGGCTAAAGCCCCTCGCTATAACGACCAAGTCGTCCAAACAGGTCCTTTAGCGCAGCTTATTTTAGATAAAGACCCTCTTCTTCTTGATATGTTAAAGAAGCAAGGTGGCAATACTCTTCTAAGGCAATTTGCACGAATACAACGCCAAGTTAGCTCAATCACTCTGTTAAAAGAACAGCTTCAAGGCCTGTTAGCTAATATCTCTGAACCAACTATGGTTCACCAACCCCTCTTGGATGGTGAAGGTATAGGCATGATTGAAGCCGCGCGAGGAAGTCTCGGTCATTGGATGAAGGTAGAAAATGGCAGCATCATTGGCTACCAAGTAATCACACCCACTGCTTGGAACGCATCACCTAGAGATCAAAATCAACAACCTGGTCACATCGAAAGCAGCCTAATTGGTATAGATATTCCAGATATAGATGATCCTTTATCTGTCGGTCACGTGGTCCGCTCTCATGATCCTTGTTTAGTATGTACCGTACATCTACTAGGCAGTAACAAGAAACACCGTTATGGAGTGATTTAATGACGGTGATTTTATGCTTTGGAAATGAATGGCATGGGGATGATGGCTTTGGTTATGCAGTCTATAACACTCTCAACCAAACCGATTTGCCGTCAAAAGTAGATCTTTACTATTGCGCTACTAATAGTCTGACAGCTACTCGTTTGATCAAAGACACATCGCGATTAATATTGGTCGACGCCTACCAATCCGACAGCAACAATGCGGGTACACTACAGTGGTTCTCTAAAGATGAGTTCCAGACAAGCTATGCCAGAAACCTTCACGATGGAGGCTTAGAAGAGCTTATTAAGCATTGCGACATTTTGTTTGACTCACAAGAACTTGTGATTGAGATTTTGACGGTAACAATCCACCAAGTCTCAAGTTTTTCTGAGAAACTTTCTCCTATTATTGAGGAATGTGTCCCTGAAGCCTGCAATCAGATCTTAAACCGTGTGAGTCAGGAGCCGCTCTATGTTTGCTCCTGAGAAACAAATGACCCGTTTAGTTATTGAGCGAGAAGTTAATATTCAAGGTCATATCCGCTGGGTTGCTCACCCTGAACACAAAAAAAATCGACTATTAATAATCGAGCACCAAAAAAAACTATACGCCCTACCTCTCTATTGCCAGCACGCACATGTTTCGCTTCTTGAAGCCAAAATGGATGACAATGGAAAGGTTATTTGCCCTAAACACGGTTTAACCACTGACCTAAAAACTAATCCAGAAGTTTTTACTGTCGAACGACAAGGTGATTTCTTTGTTACAAATACCCTCCCTCTAATTGAAACCAAAACAGTAGAAACATGTGAGGAAGATTTAGATCATCAAACTGAATTAGATGTATTAAAAACAGTCAATTCAGCATTGCAGAAAAAAGTACTATCGAACCTAGAGTCAATGGACTCAATGCTAAGTGAAGTCGAGCATAAAAAGGTAGAGTTAGAAGCAAACAATCAACATCTACTTTCGGTCAATCAGCTGATTGATAGCATTACTAATACAATGGAGGAGTTCTTAGTCGTCACCGATAATCAGGGACGAATCACCCGGGTAAATCGTTATGCTGAATCCATTTTAAATGTAAAAGCCAAAGAACTAATTGGAAGCTCGCCCGACAACTTCCTTCGTGACGAAACCCTTACTGAAATCATTGAAAGGTTTCCTGCAAAAAACTGGGACCAGAGACCATATTTATATCGCGCAGTTTATAGCAACGATGGTTTTGAACAAGAGATACGCTTTCGTGACCCAACAGGCCGCCATAAAGATGTTAGCCAGAAATATTTTCTGCTAAAAGGCACTTTAATTTACGGGTCAGCGGGTAAAGAGGAAGGGCTCATCCTTTCTGCTACAGACATATCCGTAGTAAAAGCTAAAGAGAAACAGAAACGCCAAGCAGATATTGAGAAACACCTACAGTTGCTTCAAAGCACCTTATCCACCATCAGTCAGGGTGTGGCTATGTTTAGCGGTATAGGTGATCTACAAACCTTTAATGAGTCATTTACAACCAACATTAATGTAGATTCCGACATACTAGCGCAAATACCGGGCTATGAAGTTCTATTTAGCAACAACCAAGAGATCTTAGACCCGCAACAGATACCGCCTTGCCAGAAATTGATCTCAGATAAATACCAATGGGTTCAGACATTTAAAGATGGAAGAATAATTGAATGTGAATCTGCTCCTACGCCGACTGGAGGCTTTGTAGTTACGACTCGTGACATAACTCAGAGCAGGAAAAACGAAGAACACATTCGCCTCCTCTCAACAACCGTCGAACAAAGTTCTAGTGAAGTCGTTATTACAGATACTGAAGGCACTATTGTTTATGTAAACCCCATGTTTACAGAAAATACAGGCTATAGCGCAGAAGAAGCAATCGGTAAAAAAAGCAACATTGTTCAATCTGGGGAAATGCCAGCAGAATTTTACAAAGAGCTTTGGTCAACTATCAAAGCCTCAAATAGATGGAAAGGCGAAATCCTCAATAGAAAAAAATCAGGTGAAAAATTTTGGCAATCCATGTCTGTTACCCCAATCTTAGATAACAACGGGGATATTAGTCATTATTTATCATTAAAGGCCGACATCACTAAACAGAAACGAGCTGAAAAACGCCTAAGGTATCAAGCCGAACATGATTTACTTACTAATCTACCGAATAGGTCAGTCTTACTTCATCAACTTGAAGATTCCATAGTAGATGCAAGGGAGAACCATAAGGCGTCTGCAGTTCTCTTTATGGATCTTGATAATTTTAAAGATGTGAATGACACATTAGGACATTTAAGTGGTGATATTCTTCTCAAGCTTGTCGCAAGGCGTTTGCAGCTATGCACAAAATCCACTGATTTAGTCGCAAGGCTTGGAGGAGATGAATTTGCTATTGTTCAAAATGACATCACTTGCCTCGATGATCCTAAACATCTAGCGCAACAGATCATCTCTTCAATAACTCGACCCTTTAAAGTTGATGATCACTTATTACATATTGGCATTAGCATAGGCATAACCCTATTACCTTCTGACGGTTTAGACACAGGCATTCTCCTGCAAAATGCAGATATGGCAATGTATGAGGCCAAAGGGGTATCGGGGAGCCATTACCATTTCTTCGATTTAGAGCTGCAAAAAAGCATTCAATATAAACGTACTATCGAAACGCATCTTCATCATGCAATTGAATACGATGAACTTAGTCTTTTATTTCAACCCAAAATTGATATTCAAACAGGCTTAGTTGTCGGTGCAGAAGCTTTATTACGATGGCAAAGTAAAGAGCTTGGGAACATATCTCCCGCTGAATTTATACCGATTGCTGAAAGAAGCGGTCTGATCATCAAATTAGGAAGCTGGGTATTAGATAACACGCTAAAACATATCGCTGCATGGTCTCAAAGCAATATAACTGTACCTAAAATTGCCGTTAACCTCTCAACGATTCAGCTACTCGATGCCAATTTAATACTGGATATAGAAACTGCACTCAGCACTCATCAAGTCCCCGCTCACAAGCTAGAACTTGAGATTACAGAAACAGCAGCCATGTCCGATCCTGAACTGTCACAAGTTCAATTAGAGGCTATAAAGAACACAGGAGTTAGTATCGCACTAGATGACTTCGGTACAGGTTATTCTTCACTGTCTTACCTTGCCTCATTACCTGTTGATCGAATCAAAATTGATAGAAGCTTTGTTAATGACATCCAATTTTCTAGCCAGTCCAAAGCCATCATTGAATCGATCATACATCTGGGCAATATTATGGGTAAAATAGTGATTGCTGAAGGTGTAGAAGAAAAGGAACAACTCTGTTTACTGCAAGACCTAGGCTGTCATGAAGTACAGGGGTATTATATTTCTAAACCGATTACAGCAGATCAATTTATTCATTTTTTGAATAACAAGAAATAGGGCTACGCATATATGTTTATTGCTATGAACCGCTTTAAAATCATTCCGGGTAAAGAAAATGATTTTATTGAAATTTGGAAAAACCGAGATACATATCTAGATGAAGTGCCAGGCTTTAAAAGCTTTGATTTGTTACAAGGCCCTAGCTCTGAAGAATCCACTATTTTCATCTCTCACAGCATCTGGGAATCGGAAGAAGCTTTCAAACAATGGACGAAATCTGAAGCGTTTAGAAAAGCACATGCCAACGCAAAACCTGCACAAGGTATCTATTTAGGGCCACCTCAATTTGAGGGTTTCACCAAAGCCTTTTAAGAAATAAAAAAGCGGCTGAATAAGCCGCTTTTTTAATCTATCAATGTATCTATAAGATCGATCATGAACTCAGTTTGCTCTTCCGTCATGACCTCCCAACCTTCTAGGTCCATACTTTGCAGTACACCCAGCCCTTTGGGGTCATTTCGCATACTGATCAGAAACTCTTGGAATTGTGGAATCAAAGGTTCTAACTCCGGGGAAACCAATAAGGCATGATGAACGTCACTGATTTCACTCGCCACCAATACCTTCATCTGTTTACGAATCAGTTCGGATAGATCGTCGTAGGCATCCTTTAAAAAGAATCCAGCATCAGCCTCATTATTAATCAGGCGCTTAGCAACAATCACATAAGTATCAACCGTACTCAGTTCGGTATTAGAGCCATCTAAATCTGCAGGCTCCAACATAATCATACCAATCCGGTTTACATCAGGATCACTGGTAGCAACCAGGCGGCTATTTGGCTTTAGATCTTCTACACAATTATATTGGGCATCTATATTGCTTGCGATGATCGTTTCATCAGATTTGGAAATGGGGCGTACAACCGCTTTAAATCCCAATTCACGTACAAGCATTGAAGCGTCAAATGGATTTGCGTAAACAAGATCATACTTACCATCTTGAATATCTTTTCTTTGCGCTTCAAAACTATCGTAAAGCTCTAAATGAACCGGTCGGTCTAATTGGCGTTGTAACCAAGTGTTAAAAATAAACCAACCGGAGATATGATCCGGAGAAAAGTCCGGACTCACTGTTAAATTAAGCTTCAAGGAATCACCCTACTTCATGGTTAAATACAAGGCTTCGCTTTCTGCTATTTTTCGAAGGGAAGGCTTTCGCCTTACAGAAGTGTAACCAACGACAGAACCATTACGGACATTTGGAATGACAGTCGCTTTAACCCAATAGTAACTGCCATCTTTACGCAAATTCTTTACGTAACCATGCCATTTTTTTCCGGTCTTTAGCGTATCCCACAAATCTGCAAACGCTGCTGCAGGCATATCTGGGTGTCTCAAAATGTTGTGATTTTGCCCAATTAACTCTTCCTGAGAATAACCAGACATTTCTACAAATGCCTGATTAGCATGGGTAATAACTCCTTTCGTATCCGTACGAGAGACAATAAGCTTACCTTCTGGGTAAGGCTCTTCTTTATCGAGTATTTGAGCGGTGCGACTCTCACCGCCAAAATATTTGATGACAACTTCTTGAACGCTTTCAGTCTGCGGTTCTGGCATCAATTAACCTAAATATTTTATAGAATTTTACCAATAGCTTCAGCTGCACGTTTAACATCAAGGAAGATTAAACCTAAGCGGGCGTTAGGTTTAGCTACTACAGTTAGCACAGACTCATCATTTGCGTGAGTCATCAAGATATAACCCAAATCGCCTTTTACAAGAACCTGTTCCAACTCGCCACGAGCTAGCTCACTTGCTGTACGCTCACCAAGCGAAAGCATGGCAGCACTCATTGCACCTACTCTATCTTCGTCCAGACCTGCTGGAAGAAGAGCTGCGATCATAAGACCATCCGTTGAAATGACAGCGGAAGCTTCAATCTCTGCTGAAGTTCCATTTAAGTCACTCAGGATTGAGGTCAACATTTCTGAGCGCATATACTTACTCCTTTAATGTAAGGCATTAAAATACAGTTATCTGAGATTAGATCATTGATAGATATCAATAATCGAGATAACGCCTTGCTAAAACGCTTAATAAATCTACATAATTCCCTTGATTCAAACGTGGCATCTGATCAATAACCAGCACAAAACGTTGATGACCAAGGTGAATTACCCAAAACCCAACTTGGCTCAAACCAACTGGGTCTAACATTCCCCATGACTCTCCCATAAATGAAAGGTCACGATTTAGTAATAAACTGTGCCGTTCGTGAAGCGAACTTAAATCTGCTGCCAAAGCACATAGTGCCTCAGCATGATCGGCATCATAACCTGTTGATCCAAGGCAAAAGCCATGGTCATCAGCTAAAGCAACTTTGCCAGAGCTAGATAAACCAGATAGCAATTCTGGGAGTATCTTTTCGATCGAGTCACTGATCATTCGCGATGGAGTTTTGCTCAATTGAACAAAATTCTTATCAATCAGTTTGTCGAACAGCTCTTTAGCTTCGCCTTCATCAAGATCCGTCAATTCCATTACCAATTCATGACTGAATGGTAAAGAGACATCAGAACTAAGAAGCTGGAGCAATAAGGCTCTGGCGTCATCCGGCTCAGAGCCTACAGTCGCGTAGAAAGCCCCTGCCGGACAGATCTGAATAAATTGATTTTGGATAGTAGCATTTGTCACAAAATAACTCCGATACCTTTCCTAACCCACCGCATCATTCCTGAAACCATCCAAGTGAATATGCACCGCACATAAACGTAAATACAACACGTTGCGGTATATCCAATATTCTTACAATATCCAGTGCGGTCATCTGATGACCACTCCATACATCACTAATTTCGTAACAATCAGGGACGGCCTGAAATGTTTCAAAATCAGGCTGCACTGTTAATTGCATTAACTTCTCTGGGTCCATTCCATTTAATAGTCGCCCTCTAGATGTCCAAAGGGCAACTTTCCAAATAAGTGACTCAATATTCTCTGCTAGGTGTTTTGTTTTATCTTCTAGCTTGAAATCACCTTTTGGTTCAATCTCCAACTCTCCATACCCAAATCGGGTTAAGGCGAGTTGATTTAAAAAATCATCACTGAAGGTTGTGTAAAATAAACGTTGATCAGGGAAAACAAACATCTGACCCGGCAACCCAGTAATCTCGACAGGTTGATCGAGTTTAACAGCTAGGTCAACAGCTTCTGTCATTTTAACCAGTAAGGAACCTTCAGGGTTAAAGAAGATACTGCGACGCTCATCTGAACGTGATAAATCAACATCTGCTGCGTTACCGCAGCACTGTAAAATCTGCTCATTAGTTAAAGTAGGGGCAGGCTTAACACTGTTATCTTGAAGCGTTTTCTCTGCTTTTTCTGCACGTTTTGCTAACTGTTCTTTCTTCTTCTGATTATTGAGAAGTTTCTGTTTAAGCTTTTTAGCTTTTTGAGCAGCAAGCTTTTTCTTTTGCTCTTCTTTTAAACGCTTCTCTTCTTCTAGTTTTTTCTTCTTCAGAAGGAGTAATTTTTTAGCCTTTTTCTTAGCTAAGATAGCTTCATGCTTGGCTTTTTCAGCTTCAAGCTCTAGCTTCAATTGCTCTTCTTGTTCGCGAACATCAGCTTCAACCTGCTGTACTAAACGATCTGATGCACTAACAACTAGCTTGCCTTTAATTAGCTTTTGCTTAAGCGCTTCGCCTTGTCTTTTACGTGCATAATCCCGACTTCGGTAAAAATCGAGATCATCCGGATTAATCTCTTTTTTTACAGGCTGAGCAATATCCATTTCGGTTTCAGGAAAAGTTACTTCGAAACCTCTGACAATGGATAAAAGATCTTGGGCAGTATGTGGTTTTTTGAGAAGTGTAAAACCGTCCCAAGCAATATCTCTAATACTAATAACTACACGACATTCGGCCGCATATTTATCAATCAGAGATTTACTGAGTAGATTATCTTCTTCACCCTGATCGCCATTAACAACAAGAATCTGTGCGGCACTAGCGGTTACGAGCTCACAGTCAACTTCTGAAGAGAAGCAATATTCAAGCATTGCCTGATTGGGTCCAGTAAAACCAATCAACGCAATTTTACGAACATTTTTTAGTTGACCACGTTTCTTCAAGCTCATTAGCTTCTACTACCTACCCTATCTCATCCATGCAGGCTAGCTGGCTGGAATCTTCCATTAATAAGAACAGAATGCTCTGTAGAAAGCTCAGACAGCGCTGATAGATCGTCTTCTTCGATAGCTCGCTGAATAACATTACGAACTTTTGGCTTCATAACCTTTCGAGCCTGCTCAAAGAGACGTTGACGTAATTTTGGTCCTTTCTTACCTAGCACAAGCAAAAAATCGGCAAAAGCACCTTCAAGCGCATCACTGTCGTAACAAGCTATCGAAAGATAGATACGCTTTGTATGTAGGCGTAGCTCATCCGGCTCTGCTGCAACCATTCGTGTAAAATGGTACAGAATTCTACGACCCTGATGCCCACGATAAATAAGATACCTAGGGTGTTGCGCATCGAAAGCTGCTTGAATGCGTCCTGTATTAGGACTATCAAAATCGGCATTCAATTCCCAGTCAGCTAACGCATCCCAAATTAAAGAACTCACAAAATGCTCCTGCTTTTATTATTGATACACCCAGTGAATAAGCCTTTTCAAAATATGAACTTGTTCAGGATGGTTCTTTAGTTATTGGTAATATTCCAAACAGGTGTTTGTTTTATATCTCGACCGACGCAAGAATACAAATTTATCAATAAATTAATGCACTAATTAACAGTTTTCCTTGTCAAAAGTACAACCTTATCTAAGTTCACGGCAGATTAATTTTTTTCTTTAATATCAACCTAGTAAGAATAGCTCAATTTTTAGACATAGAAATAAGTTTAACAGATAGTCCTTGCTAGATCGTTGCAATGGACACCCAATGTAGATTGATATCAATCTGTCACTAATAATAAGAAAGCCCCGCAATAGCGAGGCTTTGATTACTTATCTAATAAAACCGTTTATTTATCCAACAAAGCTTGTACCCATTCGTTTTCTTTATGACCAAACCAACTTTCAAGAATATTCAAGTCTTGATCGAAGTAGACCCATGTAGGCGTACCTTGAAAATCATTATTCAGGAATGTCCTACCCATTTTACTCATAGGTACAAGACGTTGAGATAAATGGTTCTTAATAGCTTGCTTAACAACCTCAGACAAACGCTCCTCATCAAACACATCTATGATCGTCCCTGATAGCTTACCGGCCGATTCTGCAGGCATAAACCAATCCATAACTACGGGCAGATCAAATTTGTAAGGTAACTTTTGCTGACCTATTTGTGCAAAATAGCGTTTAGAATGGAGTGTCAGGTCGCCCTGTTCTAATAATGCTTTGGTCGTTTTAGCATTGTTCAAATTGAAGTTTTCAAAAGCGGTAGAAAGCGCAAAGCAGTTCAATTGTTCATTTGCTTCGCTAATTTTACTCAACATGGGTAAAGCGCGAGACAAACAACCAGGACAATTTACTTGGAACACCAGCATTAAGTTTCGCTCTGAGAGCACTACAGAACCTTGGATAGCTTCACCCAACTGAAGATCTAACTGCATTACGCAATCCCTTTATTGCTCAGTAAGTGCAGCTACAGCCTCATCAATACTAAGCGGCTTATAAAAATAGAAACCCTGAAAGGTTGAGACACGCATTGCTCTTATCAGTTCAACTTGCTCTTCAGTTTCGACCCCCTCCACCACCAGCTCTTTACGCAATTTACGCCCTATATCGACCATGCCTTGCAATACCACACGCGCATCCTTTTGATCTGCAACACACTGAACAAAGCTTCTATCAATTTTAATGACATCAAGAGGCAGCCTTAATAGATAACTAAGTGATGAAAAACCTGCGCCAAAGTCATCTAAGCATATTGAGAAACCTATAGACTTAAGGGCATTAAGGTGTTTGATTGCAGCATCACTTCGAATCAGTGCATTTTCAGTGATCTCTAACTGCAACAAGGAGAGGTCAGGCTTCAGCTCTTCTGTTAGCCTTGCAATTTCACTAATAAATTCATTATGGTGTAGTGAATTGGCTGAAACATTAATCGATATCGGCACATTGATCTGGGGATTCTGCTTTAGAATTGCACAAGACTCTTCAAACACGTACAGATCAATATCAAAGAACAAACCGGATTGTTCAATAACGGGGATGAACGCATTTGGGGGCACGATGCCTTTGACTGGATGCTGCCACCTTATCAATGCTTCGTATCCATTTACCTTTTCCGTGACGGCATTAACTTTGGGTTGCAACACCAAAAAAAACTCACGATTCACTAAAGCGTTACGAATATCGTTTAGAAGATTAAGGTGATTTCTTGATACTTCTTCATATTGACGGTCAAATTCCTGCCCCGCACCCCGACGGTTTTCTTTCGCAACCTTTAAAGCCACTTCAGCTTGTCTTAACATCTGCTCGGTGGTCTCATGCGAGAAATTATCCGCAAGCTCACTGGAACTACCGACGGTGACTCCCAATCTAATTGAATTACCATCAACAAAGAGTGGCTTTGCACATTCTCTAGCTACATCGTTAGCATCAAGGTCTGTATCTACCATTAATATGGCAAAAACATCTGTATGCAAACGTGCTAGCAAGACCTTATCGCCATAAATCCTCTTCAGGCTTCCTCCCATCTCAGCAAGCACTTTGTTTCCGTAGTCATAACCTAACGATTCAATAATATTATGAAAATAGTCGAGATCAGCCAGATAGAGGGTGGAACGATCTCCACTTGATCTTACAAACGAAACCGATTTTTCAATTAATCCTAGACGACTATGTAGACCCGTTAAGGAATCAAAATATGCAGCCTTATTTAGATGGGAAAAGAATTTGGCATTTTCTAGCCCTAGCCCCACATTCATACAGAATACTTGTAACAGCTCTTCATCGACATTTTTAAGGTCTCTAGCACCTTCTAGCATAATCACCCCTTCCCACATGGATGGAGTGGAAAGGTAAAGCCCTGTATATCGCTCACCTATACTATGCTGCTTATGCTCTAAAACATCCCGTACCAGCTCGCTCAAGCCGTCAGTGTTTAGTTGTTCAAGTTTTCGACCAAAGAAGTGATCATATTTATTTGAAGCAGCTACAACGAAATATTCATCCTCTAGTCCTTTCCTTAAAGCTAGAGGGCCATTGTGAGGCCTTTGTGAAACACAAAATATTCCGTCTGCATCGATATTGAAAAGCGCACTTATCTGCAGAAGCACACCTCTTGCAAAATCGTTAACTGAACGCTCTTTTAATAAATCTGAGGAAGCATCGATAATAGACCTCAACCCGAGCTTACTATTTTCTAATGCACAGAGATGCTGATAGGAACGAATAGCAGTAGCAAGCGCGGTAAATAAACGTGATTTTGTTAGCTCATTTTTGGTTTTGTAGGCATTGATCTCGTATCGTTCGATAATTTCATTCTCGGGTGCATAACCTGGCTGACCTGTACGGAGAATGATTTGAAGATTATGGCGTTGAAGTTTTTCACGGATCTGCTCAGCCAGAATCAACCCAGCATCTGGACTTTCCATGACCACATCTAATAACACTACAGCGATATCTTCATGCTCTTCTATGAGCTTATACCCCTCCTCGCCGCTATAAGCATGAACAAAACTTAAAGGATGACCCAGTACGTCGGTTCTAGACAGAGCCAGCGTTGTAACTTGATGCACTGAATCTTCATCGTCAATGATCGCTATTTTCCATGCCTCACGATCATCCTCTATTTTAGGTTCATTCGAATCATCTATGATATTTAACAGCACATCACTCATTGTCATTATCCTGTTTCGGAGCTACCAGAGGTAACACAACTTCAAACTCAGTACCCACTTTGCTCGTCACGTTAATAGACCCACCTAAAACACTTGTGACAATGTTATGCACAATATTCAGTCCTAAACCCGAACCACCCTGCCCTAATTTAGTCGTATAAAAAGGGTCAAAAATACGATTTATTTTCGACTCATCTATTCCGGCACCATTATCAATAAAGTAAATTTTCACACTGTCATTAAGGCGCGTGAATCTAATATTGATTTCGCCTTCTTCACGCCCATCAAAACCATGCATGATAGAATTATTAAAGAGGTTAGTTACGACTTGCCCAAACGGTCCAGGGTAACTATCCATCATCAACTCATCATCGCCTTCAACTCTATATTTGAAGCTTGTTCCTTTTAACTGATGGCGCACAGTCATCATTACTTCATCAATAACTTCCTTCAAAGCGAATTCTCGACGGCTGGAACTAGACTGATCAGTTGCCACTTGCTTGAAGTTTTGAATAAGATGGCTCGCTTTGTCTAAGGAACTCTCCATAACTGAAAAGGATTCAGCTGCCTCTCGCTCGAATTGATCCAAGAATGACTGCTTGAGCTCACCCGCTTTAATAGAGCGCATAAGCTCATCAATATTTTCTTTTAGATGACTAGACATTGTGACGGACACACCAATTGGTGTATTAATTTCGTGAGATACACCCGCGACCAAGGAACCCAATGAAGCCAGCTTTTCACTAGCAATGAGCTTATCCTGAGCCTGCTCAAGATTTTCAAGCGCACTAGAAAGCTTATCTCGCTCTCCCTTAAGATTGGCTTGCATCTTCTCATCAGCTAATCGAAGTTCATCAAGCTCCGTTAACTCAGACTGAAACTGCCTCAAACTATTGATGATGTCGCCAATTTCATCATTACGATTACTTTCAGCGATCTCAAAATCTCTCTCACCACCTCTTAGTTTATTAATGGATTCAGATATCGCTGTCATAGGCGCAAAAATAGACCGCTTCGTGTAGGTTACAATCGCGACTAAAAGTGCGACACCGCCAACGAGTGTAAATATCAGGAGATAGTTAACCTTATTTGATAGGTCAACCAGATCATTCATACTATTTTCAACTCGGCGCCTAGCATGGGAAGACATTCCTTCCAGAAGCTCTTCCAACTCGCCAAATGCGTTATGCTCTATATCTTCAATAGCCGCTAATGCGTCAATTCTGTTTCTAGCTGCATAGATCTCGAAAACTTCGGCCCCACCACTTTTAAGCTCATTAAACAACCGCTCTACTTCAGCTATGCGGACTAATTCATGAGGTTTTTTCTCTAAAGGCTTTAGGCTAGCAAGGAAGGATTCGAATTGAAGAGCGTTACCAAAGAAACTCTTACGGGCATTTTGATCTCCTAATACAAACCTATCTAAGTCGGCAAGCATATCCCCGGCCTCATCAACAAGCTCTAGGTAATATCGCACAGAAGGCAAATCATCATTAATAATCTGATCTAAATCGTTAGAAGAGCCAACGTCTGCAATCTCCTCTTCTTTCATATCGTCGAGAAGATTTTCGAGCGGACCACCGACCTCCCGGATAAGCCGGTTAATACTTCGAGTAGCTTGCTCCTCAAGAATGGGATCAAATCGACTAAAGACCCTTTTTTCAGCGTTCTCATTAGCCGTGGAAATTAAACGATCGACAGTGATCATTTTCTTATAGGCATCACTAATGGGGGGTATTTCCTTTCGATATTGGTCAAACTCTTCTTTATTCGCAAAATATTCTTGCTTCTCTTCAGACTCACCCAACACATACTCAAGCAGATTAGAATTCATATCTCCTAATTCATCTTGCATAGCTTGAGTATAGAGTGCGACAGGCATATCCCTTGTTGTTACCTCTTCACTGGACTCACTCACCTTGAGACCAACAACAATCTGTACAACAACAAAGACAGCAAAAACAACTGACACAGCTAATAAGCTGAGGTTAATACGGGTAAGAATAGAACTTCGCTTCATAGCCTCCCCCCACTGAAAGTATTCTCAGTATAGGATGCGTATTTCGAGACTGCAGAGACTAATACGAATTTTTAGATTAATTAGATCCTAAAACGAAAAAAGCCTGCTTAGCAGGCTTTAAAGAATGATGAACAAACGCTCAAAGTTATAAATCAGGCAGATCATAATGAGATAAAAGCTCATCGATCTCACTTTTATTACCACATT
Organism: Neptuniibacter sp. QD48_55; assembly: GCF_047778115.1. Taxonomy (GTDB): domain Bacteria; phylum Pseudomonadota; class Gammaproteobacteria; order Pseudomonadales; family Balneatricaceae; genus Neptuniibacter. The sequence goes on from NZ_CP180555.1 coordinate 1,900,166, forward strand.
CCTGTACTTGCCTAACTACATCTGGAGTTAGATGGGGCGCAAAACGCTGAATAAAGTCAAACATGTACCCACGCAAAAAAGTACCTTTTCTGAAACCAATCTTAGTCGTACTCGGTTCAAACAAGTGACTTGCATCTAAACGAACCAAATCACTATCTTGCCGCTCATCAAAAGCCATTGAGGCAATAATACCTACACCCAAGCCAAGACGAACATAAGTTTTGATCACATCAGAATCTACAGCAGTGAAAACAACTTTTGGTTCCAACCCTTCTTTGATGAAGGCGTCATCTAATTTTGACCGACCTGTAAATCCGAATACGTATGTAACGATCGGCTGTTCGGCTAAATCAGCTAGCGTTAACTTAGAAACTTGAGTTAATGGATGACCTTTAGGAACAACTACAGAACGGTTCCAGCGATAACAGGGCATCATGATCAGATCACTGAAATGCGCCATCGCTTCAGTCGCTATCGCAAAATCAACTGAACCATCAGCAGCCATCTCAGAGATCTGCATTGGCGTACCTTGATGCATATGAAGCGATACCTCAGGGTATTCCTTCATAAAACCGGTAATTGTAGGCGGCAGTGCATATCGAGCCTGAGTATGAGTAGTTGCAACATCCAAACTGCCTTTACGCTCATCACTAAACTCTTGAGCAACCTGCTTGATACTTTCAACTTTCTGCAGAATTTCTCCTGCAACAGACAGAATAGCCTGACCTGCTGGTGTGACACGGGTAAGATGCTTACCACTACGGGCAAACACCTCAACCCCTAACTCATCTTCGAGCAATCTGATTTGCTTACTAATGCCAGGCTGTGATGTATATAGGCTTTGAGCTGTGGCAGAGACATTAAGGTCATGTCTTGCAACTTCCCAGATATAACGCAGCTGCTGCAATTTCATCAAACACTCCAGATAAACTCAGTAGATATGTAATTGTTTAGTAATAAAAAACAACTCTAATATAACAGTTTAGAATAAAATCTATCCTAATGCATCTAAGTTATAAAGGAATTATAGGCGGCTATTTAAACGCCTAATTTCTTCATCTTGAGTTATTATTTTTTTCTCTAAACTAGATATCTTGGCTAGCGCTCTTACTAGCTCTTCTTCTTTATCTTTGTATTGATTTCTGACACTAGATTCACGACGTGATTGCTCATTAGCAATAGCCACTTGTTTCTGCCTAGCCTTTCTCAATTCTTCATCAAGCTCTTTAATTTTGCTTTCTAACCGTTTGTTTTTATTGGTTTCAGATAAAAGCTGGGTATTGATTTTAGATAGATCTCTATTCTGGCCACTACTATCTTGCTTGATCTTTTTGAGTTCGTCTTCGAGGCTTTTTATTTGTGTTTTCTGCGTGTCATGTTTTACATCTTTACGCGCTAGTTCGGCCTGTAAATCATGAATAGACTTAGTTAAAGCCGATTCTTTTTTGCCTACTTCATCACGCAACTTTTCTAATGCGCCTCGGTAGTAACGGACATCAGCATCGGCTTTGCTAACCGCATCAAGCGTATGCCTTTGCTCATCTTTAATACGCTGATCAAATGTACGTTTACTATCATCGTGAGTTTTTCGTAGATGCGTAAGCTCTTGCTCAACGTTAGATTTTGCCTGCTCTTCTTGCTTACGCTGAGATGTTTCCGCCATCAAGTTAGATTTCAAAACTTCAATCTCAGCTTCAAGCCCTTTAATCTGAGAGTGAATCTCTTCATTTCGGCTAATTTGATTACGAAGTTTGTCTTCTAATTCTATAAGTTGGCCACGAGATGCTTGGAGAGATTCATCTGCTTCACGACGGACAACATCAATTCCAACCTCTTGGCGATGCTTCTCTTCGATAAACTTGCTACTCGCCTCTTGAACAGCCTGCTGCCAGACACGCGCAAACGCTTGCCCCAAAACTTCCGGTACGTCCGGAACAACGATAGACGATGCGGAAACAGATAACCTTTCTGGCACCAACTCCCACCAACTATCAAAATACCCTTCAATCTCTGCTGGCTGGTGACCAAGAGACTCTGCAACAACTGATAATGTTGGCTGAACACCCGCCATTAATAATCGATCAGCAGTCGCATAAGTTTTATCTTTTAATTCCATATCACTCATTCAGAGAAACCTACTTACAATTAATACTTTTAAAACGTTTTACGGCTTTTTGTAACTGCATATCTAATGGTGCTTTGACTATCTTTCGCCCACCAGAAGGTAATGGGAAACGTAATTCTGCTGCATGAAGAAACAGACGTTTAAATCCATGCTCTCGCATTGCAGCATTATCTTCATCTGGCGTGTACTTTTCATCCCCGACAATAGGATGGCCAGCAAATTGGCAGTGAACCCTGATTTGATGTGTACGACCAGTAATCGGTCTAGCCTCAACCAAGGTAGCTTGGCGACCAAAACGCTCAAGGACTTTGTATTCAGTTAACGAAGCCTTACCGTCTGCTGCAACTTTGACAACACGTTCCCCAGATTTAAGCTCGTTCTTACGTAAAGGCGCATCGATTTTACGCTTTCGCTCATTCCAACTACCAATGACTAACGCGTGATAGATTTTAGTGATAGTGCTTTTCTGCAAAGATTCATGCATCAATTTCAGTGCACTACGCTTTTTAGCCATCATGATACAACCTGATGTATCGCGATCTAAGCGATGGACTAATTCTAGAAACTTGCACTGCGGGCGCATCTGACGAAACGACTCAATCAAACCTAAACTAATACCACTGCCTCCATGCACAGCGATACCAGAAGGCTTATTTACGACAATAATGTCGTTATCTTCGTAAAGGATAGACGCTTCTAATTTTTCACTGAGCTGATCACTAACTTTAGCTGGCTCTTTTTTGTCGGCTAAACGTACGGGCGGGATTCGAACTAAATCATTTAGCTTTAGACGATACTCCGGCTTTACGCGTTTTTTATTTACTCTAACCTCGCCTTTTCGAAGGATTCGGTAAACAAGGCTTTTAGGTGCGCCTTTAAGAGCAGTGATTAAAAAATTATCGATCCTCTGCCCATCATTATTTTCAGTTATTTCTACGAAACGAACCTTGCTTGCTTCTTGACTGTTTTGCTGTGACATATTTGATATGAAAACCGATTACCGAATTGATGCACTAGTTGATAGCTGCTATATTCTAGCGCTGCTGCAGTCTGTTGGCTTTATCTTTTTTCACAGGTGCCGTAATACAGACCAAATATCACAGTGAAATACACTGTAGATGCCGTCAGCAACAAAGAATTTAATTAAAAAGCTTTTCACCCAGCCGAGTATGACCGGTTGGAGGTAGAGACGTACTTTAGCCAGGAACCTGCTTTTTTATAAAGCAGTAACAATTAGCTAGAAGAATAAATAGGCTACTGATTCCTCTACCGTGGACGATTGATACGCCGATTGCGTATTAATAAAAATTACCATCAGATTAGATGGCTTTAATCCCTGCGCACTATATTGCTGCAGGCTTGGCTATTACAGCCGCCCGACCCAAAATTGATCGGGTAAATGCCTTATATACTGCATGTGAGTCCAAAAGACGGGTACCCTCTGGGCACTCTGGCTTGGCGAAAAGCGTTCTATTAAGAGAACGTCATGAAAAGAATGCTTATCAACGCAACTCAACCTGAAGAGTTGCGTGTAGCGCTGGTTGATGGCCAGCGTCTATATGATCTGGATATTGAATCCGGCTCAAGAGAACAGAAAAAAGCCAATATTTATAAAGGCAAAATCACCCGCATCGAGCCAAGCCTAGAAGCTGCGTTCGTAGATTACGGTGCTGAACGCCACGGCTTCCTTCCGCTTAAAGAAATTTCTCGCGAATACTTTATCAAGCCACCTACTCGTGGCTCACGCCCAAACATTAAAGAAGTGCTGAAAGAAGGCACTGAAGTTATTGTTCAGGTTGATAAAGAAGAGCGCGGCAATAAAGGTGCTGCACTAACCACCTTCATTAGCCTTGCCGGTCGCTACCTTGTGCTTATGCCAAATAACCCTCGTGCAGGCGGCATCTCCCGCCGCATCGAAGGCGAAGAACGCACACAATTAAAAGAAGCACTTTCCGGCGTTAATGTTCCTAAACAGATGGGCATTATCGTTCGTACAGCAGGCGTTGGCCGCACAAGCGAAGAGCTTCAGTGGGACTTTGAATACCTTCAAACACTATGGACTGCTATTAAGCAAGCCTCTGAAGAAAAGCCTGCTCCATTCCTAATCTATCAGGAAAGCAACGTAGTAATCCGTGCCGTTCGAGATTACCTACGCTCAGATATCGGCGAAGTTTTAATCGACGACCCACAAGTTTTCGAAGATGCTAAAAACTTCGTTAAGCAGGTAATGCCTACTTACGAAAACAAAATTAAGCATTACTCTGAACAAACACCATTGTTCAATCGCTTCCAGATTGAGACTCAGATTGAAACTGCATTCCAACGCGAAGTAACACTTCCGTCAGGCGGCTCAATCGTAATTGATCCTACAGAAGCACTTGTTTCGATCGACATCAACTCCGCGCGAGCGACGCGTGGTGGCGATATTGAAGAAACAGCACTTCACACAAACCTTGAAGCAGCTGACGAAATCGCACGCCAATTACGCCTGCGTGATATCGGCGGCTTGGTTGTTATCGATTTCATCGACATGACACCAATCAAGAACCAACGTGAAGTAGAAAATCGCCTGAGAGATGCGCTCAAACTTGATCGCGCTCGTGTACAAATGGGGCGAATCTCTCGTTTCGGCCTACTTGAGATGTCTCGTCAACGCTTACGCCCTTCTCTTGCAGAAACACGCGGCGTTGTATGCCCACGCTGTAACGGCCAAGGCACAATCCGTGACACCGAGTCTCTTGCACTATCCATTCTTCGTCTTATCGAGGAGGAATCTGGCAAAGACCGTACAGCTCAGATTCGTGCAATCTTGCCAGTTACTGTAGCGACATATCTACTCAACGAAAAACGTCACGCTGTTCACGATATAGAACTTCGCCAAGATGTACGTGTTGTCATCGTTCCAAACCCGAACATGGAAACACCGCACTACGAAGTAGTTCGGTTACGTGACGATCACACGGTTGCGACAACAAATGATGCAAGCTACACAATGCAGCCAGAGCCAGAAGAAGCCGAGTCACTTGAAGCCGCAGCCACCTCTCAGGCTAGCGCTCCTCGCGAACAAGCAGCTGTGCGCAGCGTTGCTCCTAAAACACCTGCACCTGAAGCAGCTACAGAAGCACCTAAAGCAGCAACACCTGCCCCAGCACCAGTTAAAAACAATGAGTCCTTAGGCAGCCGCGTAGTTGGCATGTTCAAAAGCCTGTTTGGTGGCAGTAGCTCCGAAACCACTGAAGAAAAAGAACAGCCAAGCGAAGAAAAGAGCACTTCACACCCTAAACGTAAGCGTAATGATCGCAACGAATCAGGCCGCAAGCGTCGCCGTCGTGACAATGATCGTAAGCGCACCCCTAAGCAGAACGATGAGATCATTACCGTACAACCTGAGCCTGATCAGCCTCTAAACCAAAACGAAGATAAGCCAAAACGTCGTCGCCGTAAACGCAAAGGCGAAAACGAACCGGCAGAATCTAAAAGCAAACAGGATCTGAGCAACACAGATTCTCAGAATACTGAAGAGCAAGAAGAAGCACCACGCAATCCACGTCGCCGTGGCCGTCGTCGTCGCACCACTGAACGCTCGGCCAAACGCACTAATAACGTTGCAACAGAAGTTGAAACTAAAGATACAGCACCAACTGCTGAAGCTACTATTGAAGATACAAAAGCCTCAAATACGGTAAGCGAAAGCTCAGAAGCTAAAGCACCTGAAGCAACAGCTGACACAACGCCAGCTGAAATTGCAGAAGCAACTGAAACTGTAGAAGCTACCGAAACAGCAGAAGCGACTGAAATTACAGAAGCAACTGAAACTACAGAGGCGACTGAAACTACAGAAGCGACTAAAACTACAGAAGCGACTGAAACTGCAGAAGCAACTGAAACTACAGAGGCGACTGAAACTACAGAAGCAACTGAAACTGCAGAAGCTACTGAAACTACAGAGGCGACTGAAACTACAGAGGCGACTGAAACTACAGAAGCAACTGAAACTGCAGAAGCTACTGAAACTACAGAGGCGACTGAAACTACAGAGGCGACTGAAACTGCAGAAGCGACTGAAACTTCAGAAGCAACTGAAACTGTAGCCGTAACAGCAGAGCCAGAAGCCAATCAAAGACCTGTTCGCAAACGTCGTACTCGTCGTGCACCAAACGATCCTCGTGAAGTTCGCAAACGCCAAAACGTAGAATCAGAGTCAACTGAGAAATAATGTAGATACAAATAAAAAAGGGGCTATTTAGCCCCTTTTTCTTTGCCTGACATAAAGACCCACCAAGCAATTAATACAAAATCACTTCTTCTTAAAAATATCCAGCAACTTCTTCTTTGAATCAGTTTCCTTTGAAGGTAAAGCCTTTTCGAATCTTTTCTGTATAGATTCTAACTTTTCTTCTTTTTTCTTGTGCTTTGCCTTCTCTCTAGAAGCATCCAAACTAACAACTTTACCTGACATAAATCACCCACCGCTTAGCGTCTGTCTTGTGACTCAGTTCCACGTTTTTCGTAAGAGCCTTGAGCTTCATTTGGTTTTTTAGGTTTTTGCTCAGCTTTCCACTGATCCAGCTCATCAAAATAGATATCCCAGACACATTGAGAACACCCACTTTCGCAACACTCAAAATCACCAGGAGGAATCGGCTTTTCTTTAGAACTCATATAAACCTCATTCATAAGTCCATTTTACAAGACAAATCTCCTTTTGATATCGCGACTAAACCTAAAGTATCACAGACTAATTCAATACAAAAACTGCAACACAAGTAAGCTATAAATAGTAGTCGAACTACAAAAAAACTAATGGGTTAGTGCTTTTTCGCACTGCAACAAGCGCAAAATTAAAAAATAGTTGTAAAAACACAACAACATTAGCCATAAGTACATAGGCCAGACGTATGACTCGGCGTCTAATTTCAGTATAATTCTGTCACTAAATTACAACCATCGGGTTTAAAAATAGTGGAGAAAGGCGGCCACAAGCCACCTTGATTTAAACCCTTGGCCGCACTGCCATAAAACTTTGGGGATTACAATGACTACAAAAAAACAAACCATCTATTACACCCTAACCGACGAAGCACCATCCTTGGCGACATGTTCACTTCTGCCAATCGTAAGAGCTTTCACTTCTGCAGCAGACATCGACGTAAAAATCACAGATATCTCTTTAGCTGGGCGTGTACTATCCGCCTTCCCTGAGAAGCTTACTGCAGAACAGCGTGTTGAAGATGGCCTAAAGTTTCTAGGCGAACTAACTCAAGATCCGGAAGCAAACATCATCAAGCTTCCAAATATCAGTGCTTCAATCCCTCAGCTAAAAGCATGCATCACTGAGCTTCAAGGCCAGGGCTACGATATCCCTGATTACCCAGAAGATCCAAAGTCTGATGAAGATGTAGATGCACAGCAGCGCTACTCAAAAATCCTTGGCTCTGCTGTAAACCCAGTTCTTCGTGAAGGTAACTCTGACCGTCGCGCACCTGGTGCGGTAAAAGCTTTCGCTAAAAAATTCCCACACTCGATGGGTAAATGGAGCAAGGCTTCTCGCACACACGCTGATTACATGCGCGAAGGCGACTTCTTTTCTAGCGAGCAATCCCTAACAATGGAAGAAGCTGGCACAGTTCGTATCGAATTCGTAGATCCAGCTGGCAACGTTGAAGTTAAGAAAGAAGTTAGCCTAGAAAAAGGTGAAATCTTCGACAGCATGCGCATGAGCTGCAAAGCACTACGTGAATTCTTCGAAGAGACTCTACAAGACGCACAAGAAACTGGCGTTATGTGGTCACTACACGTTAAAGCTACGATGATGAAGGTTTCCCACCCTATCGTTTTCGGTCACGCTGTAACTGTATTCTACAAAGAGCTATTCGATGAGTACGGCGACTTCTTCGAAGAACTTGGCGTAAACCCAAATAATGGTATTGGTAGCGTATACGATAAGATCGCTGACCTACCGCGCTCTAAACGTGAAGAGATTGAAGAAGCGATCCACGCTTGCCACGAACATCGTCCAGAAATGGCGATGGTTGATTCTGTAAAAGGCATCACTAACCTACACGTTCCTTCAGACGTAATTGTTGACGCGTCTATGCCAGCAATGATTCGTAATGGCGGCAAAATGTGGGGCCCTGATGGTCGTCCGAAAGATACTAAAGCAGTAATGCCAGAGCGTACTTACGCACGAATCTACCAAGACATGATCAACTTCTGTAAAACAAACGGCGCTTTCGACCCAACTAAAATTGGTACAGTGCCAAACGTTGGCTTGATGGCTAAGAAAGCAGAAGAATACGGTTCTCACGACAAAACTTTCGAAACTGAAGCAGGCACAATGCGTGTAGTAGCTGCGGACGGTACTGTTCTTATGGAACACGAAGTTGAGAAAGGCGACATCTGGCGTGCATGTCAAACTAAAGATGAGCCAATCCGTGACTGGGTTAAACTAGCTGTTACTCGCGCGCGTCAGTCCGATACTCCTGCAATCTTCTGGCTAGATCAAGAACGTGCGCACGATCTTGAACTAACTAAGAAAGTTAACGAATACCTGAAAGATCACGACACTGACGGTCTAGAAATTTACGTTAAGTCTTACAGCCAAGCAATTCGTTTCACTATGGATCGCATGGTTCGTGGCAAAGACACGATCTCTGTTACTGGTAACGTACTACGTGACTACCTAACTGACCTATTCCCAATCATTGAGCTTGGCACTTCTGCGAAAATGCTATCGATTGTACCAATGCTTAAAGGTGGCGGCATGTACGAAACTGGCGCAGGCGGTTCTGCTCCTAAGCACGTACAACAGGTTGAAGAAGAGAACCACCTTCGTTGGGATTCCCTAGGTGAATTCCTAGCACTAGCCGTTTCTCTTGAAGACCTAGGCATCAAGCAGGGCAACAAACGCGCTGCCGTACTTTCTAAAACACTAGATGCAGCTACTGGCCGACTACTAGAAGAGAACAAATCTCCTTCTCGTAAGACTGGTGAGCTAGATAACCGTGGCAGCCACTTCTACCTAGGCCTATTCTGGGCACAAGAAGTAGCTGCTCAAACTGAAGATCAAGAACTTGCAGCAGACTTTAAAGAGCTTGCTGAAACACTAACAAGCCAAGAAGATCAGATTATCTCTGAGCTTGCTGAGTGCCAAGGCTCTCCGGCAGAACTTGACGGTTACTACCACGCTAAACGCGAATTAGTTAAGAAGGTTATGCGTCCAAGCGCTACACTAAATGCAGCACTTGCAGCAGCAACTAAATAATTAGCGATCCGCTAACGAAAAACCCGGCTTAAAGCCGGGTTTTTTATTATCTACAACAGTCTTTACTATACTCATAGACAAAGAGCGAAATCAGTTCGGTAGCCCAATGAGAAACCTATTCAAACTATGCTCATTAGCATGCCTCTTTATAGCGCCTCAGATAGCTATAGCAGACAACGTTAGACTGACTACACATCAGCTCCCACCTTATAGCTACATACAAGACAAAATAATTACTGGCACGGCCGTAGAAGTAGTCAAATGCGCTATGACACAAATACCCGACCATTCTTTAGAAATAATTATTACACCTTGGAAACGCGCTCAAAGCATGGTGCGACACAATGCAGCAGAAGGCTTTTTTGCCGCATCGCATAACCTTGATCGCGACAGATACGCGGTTATGTCAGAAATTATTGCCGAACAGAAATGGACTTGGTATTTGCTGAAAAACAACGCACTTGACCCATCGGCAGACGACTTTAAGCAGAGAGGTGTAGTTACCAGCTTCCTAGGTGCCAATATGCAAAAGTGGCTTCTACAAAATGACTTTCAAACCATAAATAACCCGCCACAAGATAATCAAAAGCTGCTTTCCTTCCTTCTTAGTGGTCGAGTTGATGCAATCCTAGCAAACGATCAGGTCATGAATAGCTTGATCGATGAATTTGGGCATAAAGAAAAAGTTAGATCCGCACTGAATCGAAACAAACCTCTTGGAGTTTATTTCTCGAAAGATTTTCTAGTTTCACAACCCTTGTTTTTAGAACAGTTCAATAAGGCCGTACGTTACTGCAGACAATAAAAAAGCACGCAAAAGCGTGCTTTTTTAACTGACATAGAATTCTTATGAAAGATTCGCAATACGGTTTAAGCCCGCAATAGCCGCAACTCTATAAGCCTCAGCCATTGTTGGATAGTTAAACGTAGTATTGATGAAGTACTTAAGCGTATTGGCTTCGCCTTCCTGAGCCATAATAGCCTGACCGATATGAACGATCTCCGAGGCATGCTCACCAAAGCAATGGATACCCAGAATCTCTAAAGTATCGCGATTAAATAGAATCTTAAGCATACCAACTGGCTGACCATAGATCTGCGCACGCGCAGTGTCTTTAAAGAAAGCCTGACCCACTTCATAAGGCACACATTCTTTTGTTAGCTCTTCTTCAGTTTTACCTACAGAGCTAATTTCTGGGATTGTGTAGATACCAGTAGGTACTTCATTGATATAACGGAAGTCTTCAGCAGACAACATATCTGCAGCAGCAGCACGCCCCTGATCAAGCGCAGCAGAAGCAAGGCTTGGCCAGCCTACAACGTCACCCGCAGCATAGATACCTTCACAAGATGTACGGTAATGATCATCAACTTCTAGCTGACCACGGCTATTAGCCTCTAGGCCAATGTTCTCTAACTTAAGCGTCTCAGTGTTACCGCTACGGCCATTACACCATAGGAAAGCATCTGCGCGAATCTTCTTACCAGACTGAAGCGTAAGCGTAACACCACGCTCATCAGCTACGACACTTTCATAAGTTTCGTTATGACGAATCTTCACAGCATTGTTACGAAGGTGATAGCTCAATGAATCAGAGATCTCAGCATCCAAGAAAGACAGTAGACGGCTCTGACTATCAACCAAATCAACTTTTACACCCAAGCCGCTGAAAATCGAAGCGTACTCAGAACCGATAACCCCAGCTCCATAGATGATCAATGTGCGAGGCGTATGGCTTAACTTGAGAACTGTATCCGAGTTATAGATACGAGGATGGTTAAAGTCGATATCAGCTGGCGTATAAGGACGCGAACCTGTTGCAATTACAACGTTCTTAGCACGCAGTGTCTCATCACCCTTGGAGGTACCACGAACAATAATTGTATTTTTGTCTTCAAATTCAGCTACACCGAAGAAAACATCAATACGGTTACGCGCATAGAAGTTTGTACGCAGCATTACCTGGCTGGACATAACCTTCTCTGCACGCTTTAAAACCTTAGGAAAGGAGAACCAACGTGGCTCACCGATATCACGGAACATAGGGTTAGTGTTAAATTCTATGATCTGTTTTACAGAGTGGCGAAGCGCTTTAGATGGGATTGTACCTTTATGCGTACAGTTACCACCTACGGCCTCCTGCTCTTCGATAACAGCAACACGACGCCCTTTTTTCGCGGCGTTCATTGCTGCACCTTCACCAGCAGGACCGGAACCTATCACAATGACATCATAGTCATATACCGCCATCATTTACCCCTATCTTATAATTATATCTTATTGTTTCAGCTGATCTTTTTATTAAGAACAGCTTACTCTTAGTTACGTAGCTCTCAATTATTCTTTAGATTTAACTTCGTAACTTAGATCTGCAGATGCTTCTTCTTTCGCTTGTCTATCTTGCTCTTCTTCACATTTTTGAGGGTCATCACCGCAAATGCTGCACTTACCTTCAATACCGACATTAGCCAAACCACCACAAGAACCACTAATAGGCTTTCGACCCAAAATCACGCCAACAGACATGGCGACTATGACACATAACAAGATGACAAAAGATAAGATAATTGTGCTCATAATTAAAACCTATTGAACCAGATATTGTTTAAAACCAGGAGTCATTTTCTCAACGAATCCATTCTCAGCTTTAATGATAAAAAATGCTTCGATACCGTTCTCAAGTGCAAAGGCTTGCGCCCTCTCTTCGCCCATAACCATCATCGCTGTAGCATAGGCATCAGCCTCGGCGCAACTCGGCATCAACACCGTAACAGATGCTAATCTATGCGTAATCGGACTACCAGTCGACGGATCTATTGTATGAGAAAAACGAACACCATTCTCTTCAAAATAGTTTCGGTAATCTCCCGACGTGGCTATACCTACATCTTTCACTGCGATAATTCGTTGCACCGAGCGATCAAATCCCGCTGCTGGAGACTCGATAGCAATCTTCCACTCACTACCATCAGGCTTCAACCCTTTAGCGCGCAACTCACCACCAATTTCAACAAGATAGCTTTCAACACCCTGCTCCTCTAGTAAAGTCGCAAGCACATCTACACCGTATCCTTTAGCAATCGCCGATAGATCAATATAACTAGCCTTCTCTTTGGTTAGCATTTTGCCATTAAGTTCCAAATAGTTATAACCGATCTCTTGTTGAACCTGCTGAATCTCAAGCTGGGATGGCGCCATAATTATACGCCCATCCGGCCCAAAGCCCCACAAATTCACAAGTGGCCCAACAGTTACATCAAACGCACCTGAAGAAAGAGCACTTATATCGATGGATTTGGACAAAAGGAAGGCTAGATCATTAGAAAGCTCAACAGAACTTCCCGCAGGAAGCTTATTGATAAGAGAAAGTTCGGAATCATCAATGTAGGTCGACATTGCTTGATTTACTTCCAGCAAAGCCTGATTGAAAACCGCTGGATTGATAGCAGGTTGATTGTGAATAGGAATCCACTTGACCGTATAAGTCGTCCCCATTGTTATACCTTGATGAGATTTAACCTCAGGAGGCTTTTCCTTACAGGCCGATAACAAAGCCAATAAAAACAAAATGGCCAGCAGCTGAGCTGCCGGCCATTTGTAGGCTTGTCTTTTGACAAACATATCTTACTTAACCACCGAAGTCATCAAGGAAGATATTCTCACGCTCTACACCCAAATCAAGAAGCATCTGGATTACAGCGGAGTTCATCATTGGCGGTCCACACATGTAGTACTCACAATCTTCAGGCGCTTCATGGTCCTTTAGATAGTTTTCATACAATACGTTATGGATGAAGCCAGTCATACCATCCCAGTTATCTTCTGGCTGAGGGTCAGACAACGCTAAGTGCCACTTAAAGTTATCATTCTCATCCTGAAGCATGTCGTACTCTTCGTTGTAGAACGATTCACGCAAAGAACGTGCGCCGTACCAGAACGAGATCTTACGAGTAGAGTTCAAACGCTTAAGCTGGTCAAAGATGTGTGAACGCATTGGCGCCATACCAGCACCACCACCGATGAATACCATTTCGCTGTCGTTATCAGTCGCGAAGAATTCACCAAATGGTCCGTAAACAGTGATCTTATCACCTTCAACAAGGTTGAATACGTAAGAAGACATGATACCCGGTGGGTGATCAGTACCCGGAGGTGGAGACGCGATACGGATGTTAAATTTAACAACACCACGCTCTTCTGGGTAGTTCGCCATAGAGTAAGCACGGATAGTTGGCTCAGTTACAGTAGACACATACTGCCACATGTTGAACTGATCCCAATCACCACGATACTCTTCCTGGATCACAAAATCTTTGTAGTTAACAACGTGAGGTGGGCATTCAAGCTGAACATAACCACCTGCACGGAAGTCTACATTCTCACCTTCAGGCAGACGTAGAGTCAGCTCTTTGATGAACGTAGCAACGTTAGGGTTAGATTCAACAGTACATTCCCACTTCTGAACACCGAAGATCTCTTCTTCAAGTTCGATGTCCATGTCCTGCTTAACAGCTACCTGACAAGATAGACGCCAGCCTTCTTTAGCTTCACGCATTGTAAAGTGAGATTCTTCAGTTGGTAGCATAGAACCACCACCCGCATGAACTTCACATTTACACTGTGCGCAAGTACCACCACCACCACAAGCAGACGGGATGAAAATACCCGAATCAGCAAGGGTCTGTAGCAGTTTACCGCCAGCAGGTACTGTGATTGATTTTTCTGGATCGTTATTGATATTAATCGTAACGTCACCAGAACTTACTAGTTTAGAGCGAGCTGCCAAAATTACTGCTACTAGTGCAAGCACCACAGCAGTAAACATGACAACACCTAGAACGATTTCAGCATTCATTGGCTAATCCTTCCTTTGTCGACCATGTTGGCATTAAAGAGATACACCAGAGAAAGACATGAAGCCTAGAGACATCAAACCAACAGTGATGAAGGTAATGCCCAGACCACGTAGACCTTCTGGTACGTCGCTGTATTTAAGTTTTTCACGTATACCCGCAAGCGCTGTAATAGCTAGCGCCCAACCGATACCTGCACTTACACCGTAAACCACTGACTCACCAAACGTGTAGTCACGCTCTACCATGAACAGTGCCGCACCCATGATTGCACAGTTAACTGTGATCAAAGGTAGGAATACACCCAGAGAGTTGTATAGAGCTGGTACGTATTTATCCAAGAACATCTCAAGGATCTGTACCATCGCCGCGATTACACCAATGTAAGAGATGTAACCAAGGAAGCTCAAATCAACTTCAGGGTAACCTGCCCATGCAAGTGCGCCTTCACGAAGAAGCAAGTTAAAGATTAGGTTGTTTACAGGTGTTGTGATTGCCAACACAACGACTACAGCAATACCCAAACCTAGAGAGGTTTGCACTTTCTTGGAAATCGCCAAGAACGTACACATCCCTAGGAAGAATGCTAGCGCCATGTTTTCAACGAAAATCGCCTTAACGGCAAGGCTGATTAACTGTTCCATTACACAGCCTCCTTCTTAGTATTTTTAGCTAGCTCGAACTCTGGAGCTTCTACTTGATCTTTGTAGAAAGTACGAGTCAACCAGATGAACATACCAATGATGAAGAATGCACTTGGTGGCAACAGCATCATACCGTTCGCCAAGTACCAGCCGCCATCGTTTACTAGAGGCAGAACTTCGTAGCCAAACAGTTTACCTGCGCCGAATAGCTCACGTAGGAAACCTACGAAGATTAGAACCACACCGTAACCTAGACCGTTACCGATACCATCCATGAAGGAGATACCTGGAGGGTTCTTCATAGCGAAGGCTTCAGCACGACCCATTACGATACAGTTAGTAATGATCAGACCTACGAATACAGAAAGCTGCTTAGACACATCGTAAGCAAAAGCTTTAAGAATCTGGTCAACAACGATTACCAATGACGCGATGATAGTCATCTGACAGATGATTCGAACACTGCTTGGAATATGATTACGGATAATCGATACAAACAAGTTCGAGAATGCTGTTACCGCAATTACTGCCATAGTCATTACTAGAGCAGTATTTAAGTTAGAGGTAACCGCCAACGCAGAACATACACCAAGGATCTGAAGACCGATTGGGTTGTTCTTAAATACTGGAGTACTCAGTACTTCTTTAGCTTGTGACATCGCTTACGCCCCCCCTGCTTTCAGGTTAGCCAAGAACGGTGCATAACCGTTTGAACCCATCCAGAATTGAACTAGGTTCGTAACACCGTTTGCAGTCAACGTCGCACCCGCTAGGCCATCGATCTGATGCTTAGCTTTAGGGTTAGACGAATCTACAGTGCCCTTGATTAAGCCAATCGCTGGTTCCATAGAACCTGCAGGGTAAATTTCTTTACCTGGCCATAGCGCTTTCCAGTTAGGGTTATCAACTTCACCACCTAGACCAGGAGTCTCAGCGTGAGAGTAGAAACCAAAACCAACAACTGTATTCAAGTCACCTTCTAGCGCCAAGAATCCGTAAAGTGTAGACCACAGACCGTAGCCGTGTACCGGCAAGATCAATTTCTCAATCTGGCCATCTTTTTCTACTAGGTATACAGGCATGACCTTAGCCTGATACTTGATAGAAGCGATATCTACATCTTTAGTCAGCACTTTACCCAATTGAGGGTCTTTAGCTGCTTTCTTAGCGTCGTATTTAGCTGGAACATCTGTAGTGAATTTGCCAGTCTCTAGATCAACGTACTTCGTAGTGATCTGAGCAAACAATTCATCTACTGATTTATTAGCATCTGAGATACCAGCTGCAGTAAGAATGTTGCTCTTACGGTCTTGATCCTTGTTTGCTACCTGCTTAGGTTTAAGCAGTACAGCAGCCGCAGATACGATTACCGAGCAGACAACACATAAAAGAACTGTAACGGTAATAGTCTTACCGATAGTGTCATTACTTGCTGACATTGCGCGCCAACCTCCGTTTGATGTTTGCCTGAACAACAAAGTTGTCGATCAACGGTGCGAACAAGTTCGCAAATAGGATCGCCAGCATCATACCTTCTGGGAATGCTGGGTTAACCACACGGATCAATACAACCATTACACCAACCAAAGCACCGAAGTACCACTTACCTTTGTTAGTCATAGATGCAGACACAGGGTCTGTCGCCATGAAGAACATACCAAAGGCAAAACCACCCAACACTAGGTGCCAGTAGAATGGCAGACCAAACATAGGGTTTGTTTCAGAGCCGATCAGGTTAAATAGCGTAGAAGTAGCAACCATGCCCAAGAAGACACCAGCAACGATGCGCCATGCAGCAACTTTAGCAATAAGCAGTACTAGACCACCTGCAGCAATCGCTAGTGTAGATACTTCACCTACAGAACCTTGGATTGTACCGATAAATGCATCGAACCAAGTGATGTTCTGCGCAAGAATTGCATCAACACCGCCAGAAGCAGCAAGGCTAAGCGCTGTCGCACCAGAGAAGCCATCAACTGCAGTCCAGATTGCGTCACCAGACATCTGTGCTGGGTAAGCAAAGAACAGGAATGCACGACCAGTTAGCGCAGGGTTAAGGAAGTTTTTACCGGTACCACCGAATACTTCTTTACCAATTACAACACCAAAACTGATACCTAGAGCAACCTGCCATAGCGGAATGCTTGGAGGAAGAATCAAAGCAAAAAGAACAGAAGTTACGAAGAAACCTTCGTTTACTTCGTGGCCACGTTTCATTGCAAACAATACTTCCCAGAAACCACCCACTACAAAGGTAACGATGTAGATTGGTAGCCAGTAGGCAGCACCAAGAATGATGTTGTCCCACACACTATCAGGGTTAAAACCCGAAATAGCGCCAGCTAGTGCTGCTTGCCAAGATGTTGGCTCGGTGATGCCCATCGTTTCCATTGCAGTATTTGCCTGCAAACCAACGTTGTACATACCGAAGAAAATTGCTGGGAATGTACACATCCACACCAAGATCATCATACGCTTCAGGTCGACTGCGTCGCGTACGTGAGCTGCTGTTTTAGTTACATAACCCGGAGTGTAGAAAATAGTATCTGCAGCTTCGTAAAGCGCATACCAATTTTCATACTTACCGCCCTTATGGAAGTGCGGCTCCATTTTATCAAGAATATTTCTCAAGCTCATGATCAGGCCTCTTTCTCGATACGCGTCAAATTGTCGCGAAGGATTGGGCCGTACTCATATTTACCTGGGCAGGCAAATGTGCACAGCGCGAGGTCTTCTTCGTCCAGCTCTAGGCAACCTAGTTCCATTGCATGAACAATGTCACCTGTTACTAGCGCACGCAGCAATTGCGTAGGAAGAATATCCATTGGCATTAGCTGTTCGAACTGACCAACCGGAACCATAGCTCGCTCAGAACCGTTCGTAGTCGTTGTAAAGTCAAACTTCTTAGAACGATTCAGGAAGGAAGCGAATACATTAAGCACAGAGAACTTATTTGTACCAGGAACTACCCAGCCCATAAATTCACGCTTATCGCCTTCTTCTAGGATAGTGATCTGGTTTGCGTAACGACCAAGGTAAGCAAACGCGCCTTCAGTAGCTGTACGACCATTCCAAACAGAACCACTGATAATACGGTTATGATCTTCTTTCTGCGCACCAGCAAGAAGCTGTTCGAAGCTCGCACCCAAACGAGTTCGTAACAGACCTGGCTTTGCCGCACGAGGACCACTAACAGCAACAACACGATCAGTGAAAAGCTTACCTTCGGTAAATAATTTACCAACTGCAATCACATCCTGATAACCGATTGTCCAAACTGTTTTCTCCTGAGATACAGGATCAAGGAAGTGGATATGCGTACCAGCATTACCTGCAGGGTGACTACCCTCAAACTCTTCTACTGTCACACCATCAGCAGATGGAATATCAGCACCCGGCGCTTTACATAGATAAACAGTCGTTTCAGACAGCTTAGTCAGAATAGTAAGACCCTGGGAGAATGCTTCTTTTTGTTCAGCGATGATGACAGCTGGGTCACCTGCTAATGGATTGGTATCCATTGCTGTAACAAAAATAGAGTTTGGAGTAGTACCTGGCTGAGGTACACGGCTGAATGGACGTGTGCGAAGCGCAGTCCACAAACCAGAATTAACTAGATTGTCTTGCACTTGTTCGCGCGTCAATCCAGCCAGCTCATTGGCACTATATTTGTTAAATTCAACCGCTTCATCACCGTCCAACTCAATCACTACTGATTGAAGTGCACGACGCTCACCACGGTTAATCGCCTTAACTACACCCGCACCTGGTGCTGTGTAATTAACGCCTTCTGTTTTCTTATCGGAAAAGATCACTTGACCGAGTTTTACTCGATCACCTACCTTGACGGCCATGGTAGGTTTCATACCTACATAGTCAAAGCCGACTACGGCAACGGAGTCTACTGCTGGGCCATCTGTAATAGATTGCTCAGGAGCGCCCGTGATCGGTAGATCCAGACCTTTGTTGATCTTGATCATACGCCTCACCCAATTACGTTAAATTCTTTCAGGATTCCAAAATCGATTTTGATTCCGACACGGCCTGTCCCCGAACGTAGTCGATATCTTGTAGTTATTTCGAAAATGGAATTACCCCACCCAAAAATCTGGCTAAGTATACCTGAGCGACGTGTCATTTTTCTACAAAGACCCAGCAATATCAGCGCGTTCCAGCCGATTATCTTGCCTTTTAGCGGTGGAATTTGTAGTTATATACATATAACTGATAGAAATATGATACATAAGGCAAATAAAAAGCCACCCTATAGGTGGCTTTTTAATCAACTCGCTACACTTAAGCTTCTTTCGGGAAAGCTGGTAGAGTGCACTGAGCCATTTTCTGCATCATGCGGATAACCTGGCAGCTATAACCGAATTCGTTATCGTACCAAACGTAAAGTACGCAACGCTTACCACCAGCAATTGTAGCCAACGCATCAACTACACCTGCAGCACGAGAACCAACGAAGTCAGTAGATACAGCTTCTGGAGAGTTGCTGTAGTCGATCTGCTTCTGCATAGCACCGTGTAGCGCAGCTTCACGAAGGTAAGCATTTAGCTCTTCTTTGTCAGTTTCGCTTTCTAGGTTCAGGTTAAGAATAGCCATTGAAACGTTTGGTGTTGGAACACGGATAGCGTTACCAGTAAGCTTACCTTCCATTGCTGGAAGTGCTTTAGATACAGCTTTAGCAGCACCTGTTTCAGTGATAACCATGTTTAGACCAGCAGCGCGACCACGACGATCACCTTTGTGGTAATTGTCGATTAGGTTCTGGTCGTTAGTGTAAGCGTGAACAGTCTCAACGTGACCATTCTCAATACCGTACTTGTCGTATACCGCTTTTAGTACAGGCGTGATTGCGTTTGTAGTACAAGACGCAGCAGACAGGATAGTATCTTCCGGAGAGATATCACCGTCGTTCACACCCATTACGATGTTCTTAACGCCTTTACCTGGTGCAGTAAGAACTGCACGAGAAGCGCCTTTAGATTGAAGATGCAGAGATAGACCTTCTTTATCACGCCACTTACCAGTGTTATCAATGACCATTGCATTATTGATGCCGTAAGCAGTGTAATCAATCTCGTCTGGAGAGTTAGCAAAGATCACCTGAATAACGTTACCGTTAGCAGTGATTGTGTTGTTCTCTTCGTCAACTGTGATAGTACCTTTGAAAGAACCGTGAACTGAGTCACGACGTAGCAAGCTAGCACGCTTCTCTAGATCACGTGCGGCAGCACCTTTACGTACAACAATTGCACGTAGACGAAGCGCTTGACCACCACCAGTGCGCTCGATAAGAAGACGAGCAAGTAGGCGACCGATACGACCGAAACCGTAAAGAACTACATCAGTAGGTTCACGCTCTTCTGTGCCAATTGCATCAGCAAGCTCAGCTTTCAGGAATGTCTCTAGATCCTGACCGTTGCCTTCTGCGCGATATTTAACTGCTAGCTTACCTGCATCGATGTGCGCATTGCGTACATTCAGGTTTTTAACAGCTTCCAGAATTGGAAAAGTATCTACTACAGTTAGTTCCTGCTCTTCAACCTGACGCACGAAACGGTGTGCTTTTAGGATATCGATAACAGAACGTTTGATGATCAGACGACCGAATACTGAAGATTCGATGTTCTGGTCACGGTATAGACTACCTACTAGTGGAACCATAGCTTCAGCTAAGGCTTCGCGTTCTTTCCAATCTGTAAAAACTTGATCTTGGCTCACATGAAACTCCAAAAAGTTTTGTCAACTCGTTGGTACCCTACTAACACAGTCAGATTACAAGTATTAGTCGGACCCTAAAAATTTGGTGCGCGCATTATCCTCTTTTCCACCCTTTTGAGCAAATGCAGCATGATAGACTTTGGAACCATATATTTTGTCCTACTGAATAAGACTTATATTTATCCATTTACCCCAGTTCAAAACTACCAATTACATCTACAACGGTTAAACTACCCGATTTACTATTGGTTAGCGCATATTAAAGGAGCAACTCTGTGCTGCAACTGAACTACTCTCTACCCACAGGCCCCGGCGATAAGAAGCAGATCGGACAAGCCTATGGCGCAGGTACCGGCTTATTAATTACAGACGCAGCAAAGCAGTTTGATGGCTTCACTTTAGTCATAACCAACGATACAAACAAAGCGAACCGGTTACACGATGAAGTAAGTTTCTTCTCCAGTGATAGCAACTCACTTGAAATTCTTTCATTCCCAGATTGGGAAACACTGCCGTACGATACATTTTCTCCGCATCAGGACATCATTTCTGAACGTATCTCTACGCTCAACAGGCTACCCAATCTAAGTAAAGGCATATTGATCGTACCTTTAAGTACGTTAATGCATAGAACCGCACCCGCAGATTTTATTGCCGCTAACTGTTTTGATCTAAAACTAGAACAAACCATCAATCCTGAACATTTGCGCAAACAACTCATTGATGCTGGCTATCACGCAGTCGACGCCGTTATGGAACATGGCGAATTCGCCTTCCGTGGATCAATCATCGATCTATTTCCAACAGGTAGCCCCTACCCTTATCGAATAGAGTTATTCGATGATAAGATTGAAACACTTAGAACATTTGATCCAGAAACCCAAAGATCAATTGAGCAGATTGATGCGATCAACTTACTGCCTGCGAAAGAGTTTCCGTTCGACGCACGTGCTATTAGCGGTTTTAAATCTCGCTGGCGTGAAAGATTTGATGTCGATTACAGACAATGCCCTGTCTATACCAATATCTCTGACGGGATGACATCACCGGGTATTGAGTATTATCTACCCCTATTCTTTGAAGAATGCAGCTCTCTGTTCGCTTCACTTCCACAACAAACGCAGATCATTGTTGATAGCGAGCTTGAAGCAACTGCAGAACTATTCGCACAAGAAGTTAATGAACGGTATGAACAGCGCCGCCATGACATTACTAACCCAGTACTGTCTCCTAATGAACTGTTCATCTCCACTAGCGAACTGTTCTCTGCATTAAAGCAATATGGCCGCATTAGCATATCTAGCGACCCTATTGATGAAAAACAAGGTCGCAGTAATCTTCCTTGCACCGAACCACCTTCACTTCCGGTCAACTCACAACTGAAAGAGCCGCTAACGGCATTACAAAGTTTTTTAGCAGAGCGCGATGGCGCAGTTTTATTTTGTGCCGAATCAGCTGGTCGTCGTGAAGCACTATTAGAACTACTCGCGCGTATTAATGTTAAGCCTAACCAAGTTGATAACTGGCAAGCATTCTGTGAGTCTGATTACGACCTCGCCATCACGGAATACCCTCTTGAGCAAGGCCTTTCCATCTCAGGGCAGTTGCATCTCATCACTGAAACTCAACTGTTTGGCCACCAAGTATTCCAACGCCGAAGACGGAGCAAAGAGCAGGAACAGAATGACCAGGTTATTCGTAACCTATCAGAGTTAAATCCAGGCTCGCCTGTTGTTCACTTAGATCACGGTGTAGGCCGCTATCTCGGCCTACAGACTATCGAGCTCGAAGGCCAAACTAACGAATTCCTAACACTTGTATACGCAGATGAAGCAAAGCTCTACGTACCCGTATCTGCGCTCCACTTGATCAGTCGTTACACCGGTGCAGGTGATGAACATGCACCACTGCACCGACTTGGCACTGAGCAATGGTCCAAAGCCAAACGTAAAGCAGCCGAAAAAGCACGTGATGCAGCAGCCGAACTACTTGATATCTATGCTCGCCGTGCTTCGCGTATCGGATTCCAGTTTAGCGATCCTGATGAGCAGTACTTACAATTCGCTGCTACCTTCCCATTTGAGGAAACACCGGATCAAGCCGCAGCCATTGGCAACGTTATTCGAGATATGACCGCAGTTCAGCCTATGGATCGCTTGGTATGTGGCGATGTAGGCTTTGGTAAGACCGAAGTTGCAATGCGCGCAGCATTCATAGCAGTACAAAGCGGCAAACAAGTCGTTATTCTTGTACCTACTACACTACTCGCACAGCAACACTACCAGAATTTCCAAGACCGTTTTGCTGACTGGCCGGTAAATGTCGAGCTTATCTCACGCTTTAGAACAGGTAAGCAGCAAAGCACCATTCTAGATAAGCTAGAGGCCGGTAGCGTCGACATCGTTGTTGGCACCCATAAACTGCTCTCTGGCGACATCAATTTCAAAGATCTAGGCCTAGTGATTATTGATGAAGAACATCGTTTCGGTGTTCAGCAGAAAGAGCGCCTAAAATCGCTTCGCTCTGAAGTCGACATTCTAACTCTTACTGCAACACCAATTCCTCGCACGCTAAATATGGCGATGTCTGGCATTCGCGACCTATCTATCATTGCAACACCACCAGCGAAAAGACTTTCCGTTAAAACCTTTGTTCGTTATAGCGACACAACTCTAGTCAAAGAAGCTATTTTGCGTGAGCTACTTCGTGGCGGTCAGGTTTATTATCTGCACAACGAAGTTAAGAGCATTGAGAAAACAGCAGAAGAGTTACAAGAACTTGTTCCTGAAGCACGCATCGGTATTGGTCACGGCCAAATGCGTGAGCGTGAACTCGAACAAGTTATGTCTGACTTCTACCATAAGCGCTACAACATCTTGCTTTGTACGACCATTATCGAAACCGGTATAGATGTTCCTAATGCCAACACCATCATAATCGATCGCGCCGATAAATTCGGTCTAGCTCAACTACACCAATTACGTGGTCGTGTAGGGCGCTCACATCACCAAGCTTACGCTTATCTTTTGACACCGCATAAGAAGACAATGACTAAAGATGCGATCAAGCGTCTTGAAGCGATCGAGTCCGCAGACGACCTTGGCGCAGGCTTTACCCTTGCGACGCACGATCTAGAGATCCGAGGTGCGGGTGAATTACTAGGTGAAGAGCAAAGCGGTCAGATGCAAACGGTTGGCTTCTCCCTGTTTATGGAGATGCTAGAACAAGCGGTTGAATCCATTAAAGAAGGCAAAACACCAAATATGGATCAGCCGATCAAGCAAGGCGTTGATGTAAACTTACATCTATCTGCGCTGATACCTGATGAATACTTACCTGATGTACACAGCCGCTTAATTTTGTACAAGCGTATCGCTAATGCCAACTCAGCCACTGAACTCAAAGAGCTACAAATAGAGATGATTGATCGCTTTGGACTGCTACCCGATCAGGTTAAGAATCTCTTCAGGCTAACTGAGTTAAAACTACGCGCCGAAGCCATGAATATTGTTAAAATTGATGCTGGTAGCGAGGTTGGCAGAATCGAATTTGCCACTGATGCGAAAGTAGATCCGTTAACTTTAGTAAAAATGGTTCAAAATCAGCCACAAAAATATAAACTTGAGGGTGCAGACAAACTGCGATTCAGTTTAGACATGGAGAAAACCGAAGAGCGCTTTAAAGCGGTAGAACGCCTTATGAGTGATCTGGCAGTTAAAACATCATGAAGATAATGCTAAAAGCGATATTCCTACCCTTAATACTTATTTTCAGCAGCAGCGCATTTGCTAACAGCTGGTACAAAGTAGAGGTTATTATTTTTGCCAACAATGATCCTATGGCAATCCACGAGGAATTCTGGCCAGAGATTAACGAAATTCCATTGCGTGATCGCGCCGTAGCACTTAAAGGCAAACCTGGGGCTGGAGAAAATCCAACTGCTTACCAAAGCCTACCTACCAGCCGCCACAGCCTTAAAAGCGTTAAAAATCGATTAAATAATAGCGGAGACTATCAGGTTCTTTTCCACGAAGCTTGGATGCAACCTGTATCACATACCCAGAACCCTCGTCCTATCAAAATCAGTGCAGGCCGTGTTTTAGATAATGGTATGCAAGAGCTAGAGGGACATATTGCAGTTGGTCGTGGTCGATACTTACATTTCCGCCCTGATCTATATATCAGCCAGTTGGTTGCACCTAGTCGCAATGCACCTTCAGTGACTGCAGAAGAAATTCAGACCGAAGCTATGCTGACAATGCAGGGCGATAACGAAACAACGCCTGAAGCAGCACAAACAACTCAAGCCACACAAGTGATAGCCGAGACCGCTTCTGCCTTCCCAATGATCCCTGAAGTAGTAACTGCACATCAGAATCAAGCAAGGCGAATGAAATCTGAAGAACTTCACTATATTGACCACCCACTCATGGGAATTTTGGTTGAAATAATCCCTCTTGAAACAGAATAAAAAAAAACCGGCGTTAAAGCCGGTTTTTTTATGATAGATGAATATCAATTACCTTCTTATTCTTTAACCAACTCCGGTAATTCACCACTTAGGTGAACAGTGGTAGTTGGGAAAGCAAATTCAGCGCCCTTCTCTTCAACAATCTGCATTATCTGCATCATGACATCCTGCTTAATCTCATGGAAACGAATCCAATCAGTCGTCTTGGTGAAGGTATAGATAAAGAAATCTAGCGAAGAAGGACCAAAACGATCTAAGTTAACAATCAACGTTTGTTGCTGATCGATCTCAGGATGCATTCGAAGCATCGATTTAACCGCTTTGATCACTTCTAAAACCTGAGCAGAATCATCGTAACGAACTCCAATATATTCGTAGATACGACGATTCGTCATTCGTGACGGGTTTTCAACCGAGATGTTGGTAAAAGTAGAATTCGGCACGTATAACGGGCGCTTATCAAATGTACGAATTCGAGTCTGACGCCAACCTATATCTTCTACGGTGCCTTCGATCTGCTGATCAGGAGATCGAATCCAGTCACCCACTTTAAACGGACGATCTAGGTAAATCATCAAGCCACCAAAGAAGTTAGCCAAAAGATCTTTGGCAGCAAAACCAACCGCAATACCACCGATACCACCAAACGCCAAAATACCTGAGATACTGTAGCCATAGCTCTGCATAATGATCAGAACAATGATGATCGAAACAATTAAGCGTAGAAGCCTACCCAAGGCCCCAACCGTAGTGGGATCCATAGGCTTCTTCATACGATCTGGCATCACCAGAACTTGCTCTAACCGCTTTAGGAAGCGCAAGCATGACCACGCCAATAGAATCACAGGAACCAGTTTAGGTAACGGGTTATCATCACCGAGCACTTCAATGGCAAAGTTCTGCTCGAATAGCTGTATTAACCAATAACCTGCTGCCAACCAGATTAAAAACAGTGCCGGCCGGCTAAATGAATTTAGAAAAACATCGTCCCAAAGGATTTTAGTTTTGTCCGCTTGCTTCATTAACTGACTGATTGTTGAGCGCGCAACAAGATCAGCAACAACCGCAATCACACAAACAGCTATGGATAAGATAATCCATGCGGAATCACTATAGTCAGGAAAATGCTCTGTTAATAACTGATTCAATATATCTATCATAACGCTACTTCCAGCAAATCATTTGCAAGTACGCGAGCAGCATCTAAACGCTCCTCATCCCTATCCCACTCTTTACCTCTAAGAGACACTATCTCTTGCAAAGGTTTGAAATCAGACGCTTCCAAGTACTTAAGGATATCCAATGTACCTTGGCGCTCATTACAACACAGCAACGCCTGACAACCCGAAGCTATCGCCTTATCTGCACGCTCCGCATAGCCACCTGCACTATGGGCAGCTTTCATACTCAGGTCGTCACTAAAGATAATTCCACCGAAACCCATTTTCTTTCTTAAGGTCTCGTACAACCAGAAAGAAGAAAAACCTGCTGGAGAAGAATCACACTCAGGATAAAGCACGTGAGCGAACATCATCGCCTCTAAATTATTATCAACCGCCTGCCTGAACGGCACCATATCAGTCTTCCATAAGTCGTCAAAAGTTCGGCCGTCTATAGCATCAGCATGATGGGTATCTGCATCTGCCCAACCATGACCCGGAAAATGCTTCCCAGTAGCAGACATACCTGCTGAGCGCATACCCTCTATATATGCAGCAGAGATCTCAGTCACTGTTTCATAGTCTTCACCAAACGCACGATTGCCGATTACCGTATTACGCCCGTAATCGACATCCAAAACCGGTGCGAAGCTCAGATCGACATCAAGCTGACGCAACTCCGCCGCCATCAGATAGCCAAGCTCTTTTGCTGCAATAACGCCCTCTGAAGACCCTGAGAATCGTTTCGAAATTGCTTTGACCGGAGGCAGCACTGTAACCCCCTGCTTCAAACGCTGAACTCGACCACCCTCTTGATCGATACTAATCACAAGCTCTTCACGAATCGCTCGCATAGAAGCCACAAGTGCCTCAACTTGCTCTGCGTTTTCCGTATTACGTGCAAATAAAATAACGCCACCGATGAAAGGATGTTTTAGGAGATCCTTTTCTTCAGCGGTTAATTCCGTACCTTCAAGGTCTAGAAACAGAGTAACTTCAGACATAGAGATTATTCTTCAATTAAAACAGATGTACCGGCTGACACTTTCGAGAATAGCTGAATCAAATCGCTGTTTCTCATACGAATACATCCATGAGATTTAGCCACTCCCATAGGTTCCGTATCTGGCGTACCGTGTATGTAGACATAGCGCTGCATGGTATCAACTTCACCCAAGCGGTTACGACCAATTTCTAGACCAGAGAGCCACATGATCCGAGTTAAGATCCAATCACGATTAGGATAAGCATCAGCCAGCTCTTGCGAATAGATTTCGCCAGTTTGGCGTCGACCAACAAAAACAGCGTTTTCTTGAGCGTCCGAGCCGATCATAGCGCGAATATAGTGACGGCCTCTTGGCGTACAACCACTATTCTTTTGTTCGCCCGGACCATTAAGCGCTGTAGAAATGGCATAGCTCTGCAGCAGTTTTGTGCCGCTCGACAGTTCCAATGTTTGTCGAGCGATAGATACCCTAATGCAGAGCATAGGATTACAAACGGCAGAAGTAAGTTTTATCAGCACGCGCCTGAAGGCCAGCAGACAAAACAGGAATCATTCGATGTAGGATCTGCTCTACTTCTGCACTCCCTTGGAACTCGCGCTTTTCGATCGCATTGAGTGTATGGAAGTTCGACAAAGTAAAAGTAATGGAACCAAGAAGGAAATGAAGCCTCCAGAAAAACTCATCATCTTCCATCGGTGCAGAATCTTGACGTAGGAGCTTGATGAAAGGCTGAACTTTCTCACTATAACGTTCGATCAAGAAATCGCGCAGCTCTTCTTGATTCTTCATATAAGACAGCTCTAGCAGCCTCATAAATACAGATAGAGCATTGACGTTGTCGCGATTTACCAAAAGCAAAGCGCGCATCAGCATTTCTAAAAGCTCTTCGAGAGAAGGCTGTTGACCATCCGCATTAGCAAGACGTTGATCCAACATCAGGCCGAGTTCATCGCACAAGGGTTCTAGAAACTTTTCAGCAACGGCCTGAATCAAGCCTTTTTTCGAACCAAAATGGTAGTTGATAGCTGCTAAGTTAACGTCTGCGCGACTGGTTATCTGACGAACAGTTGTTTCAGCAAACCCCTGTTCAGCAAACAATGTTTCAGCAGCCTGCACAATACTTGCCGATGTTCCCTTGTGATGCATCAGTACTCCAAACCAGCGTTTCAAACAAATGATGGATGAATTATAACGATAATCACCCGTAATAAATCAAGTCATTATTGCGTGTAAATCTTTGTTTACTACCAATTTATGAAACAAGCTTACTTGTTACACGAATTGGTAAATTAGGAAGGAAGAATAACAAGGAGAAATGAATAGGAAATGAAAGCATAAAAACTAAGGAGGTGTTCATTTGGAATCACCTCCCCAGCCAAATAGATTAGCGATTAATGATGTTTTGGCGCGTTAAGCGGCTCCACCACTTTGTTAAAACCTTATCGCTAGAATCCGCAGCCATATCAGAGATCTTGTCTTGTAGCGTCTTCTTCTGTTCGTAACGAACTTCGAAAATATCACTCTCATCTGACGCATCCATTAAGTACTGATCGGATGTCATCAACTCATCAACTAAGTTGACATCAAGCGCCTGTTTGCCAAACCAAATTTCACCTGTAGCCACCTTATCGATATCAACAACGTCGCGGTATTCATGAACAAAGCTCTTAAACAGCTCATGTGTCTCTTCTAACTCTTCCTTGAACTTCTCACGACCTTTATCTGTATTCTCACCAAACACAGTCAAAGTACGCTTATATTCGCCCGCTGTAAGTACTTCAAAATCGATATCGTTTTTCTTTAGCAGCTTATGGAAGTTTGGCAACTGAGCGATCACACCGATAGAACCAACAATAGCAAATGGCGCTGCAATCAACTTGTCCGCTAAACACGCCATCATGTAACCACCGCTGGCTGCTACCCTATCTACGCAGATAGTCAGCGGAATCTCTTTACGCTTAATACGCTCAATTTGAGAAGACGCAAGACCATATTCATGCACCATGCCGCCAGGACTTTCTAAACGAATAACTACTTCATCCTGAGGCTCAGCCATCATCAATACTGCTGACACTTCCTGACGGAAAGGCTCAACTTCACTGGCTTTGACATCACCGTCAAAATCCAAAACATAGATACGCTTACGACGTGGTTCATCTTCTTTCGGTGGGTTTTTCTTACGCGCTTTTTTCTCTTCTTTTTCTTTCTTCTTCTCTTCTTTCTGCATCGCTTTTAGCGTTTCTTTATCAAGAATCGCATCTTCTAGCGCTTCTTTCATATCCAAAAGCTCATCATTAAAATGAGTCACTTCAATCTCACCTTGATGACCATCTTTACGTGAACGAGAAGAAACAACAGCAATACCTGCAACAACCGCAATAATGGCAATAACAATAGTTACCGATTTAGCCAAAAACAGGCCGTATTCACTGAAAAATTCAACCACAGAGAAAACTCCGAAATAAACTATAAGTAGAAGGACCGCTAATGTATCATAAATCCCCCTTTTACCCACCCGTTTGAGATAACGCAGTAATGAGCCAAGAGATATCTGTAAGCAAAGTTGTTGAAAAATTACCGAGTCGATTTGTTTCTCAAAACGCTGCTGACCTAGAAGCCGTATTCCAATTCGAACTAGAAGACGATCAAAACTTCTATATCGAAATCAAAGATAGCCAGTGCAATGTTTTAACGGGTGATCATGACGATCCAAATGTGACACTTATCATGGAAGCAGAAACAATGGTGAGTGTAATCAACGGTGAAAAAGATGGTATGAGTGCCTTCCTTTCGGGTCAGTTAAGAGCAGAAGGCAACATCATGTTAGCGACTAAACTTGGCAAATTATTTAGTCGAGAAAAACAAACAGATCAATAAGTTACATATCTTTTATAAACTTATCGATCAACTGTCTTGAGATAGTAAATTTGGGTGGAATGGTTGGCAGGTCATCAACGTTGAACCAATCGGCGCTTAGAATCTCTTCACCGTCGGGCGTTATCTCACCCTCACTATAATCAGCCATAAAGCCAAGCATAAATGAGTGCGGGAAAGGCCATGATTGGCTGCAAATATACTTAATGTTTTTAACTTTAATTCCTACCTCTTCCATCACCTCACGTTCCACCGCGTGCTCTGCAGATTCCCCCGCCTCGATGAAGCCTGCCAAGGTACTGTAACGACCAGATTTAAACTTGCTGGAATGCGCCAAAAGACATTTTTTACCGTTACGCACCAAAACGATGATGCAAGGCGATAAGCGTGGATATTGATGATGACCACAAGATGGGCAAACCTTAGCTAAATCCGCCTCATCCATAATTAGTTCAGTAGCGCAACGTGGACAGAATTTAAACGAGGAATGCCAAGTTACTACTTGAGCTGCAGCAGATAAAACAGAAAACTCATCTTCGTTTTCAGTCTGCGACAAGGCTAAACGCAAATCCAATTTATTTAGAAATAAGTATTTACCCGCATCCTTTAGGATGACAATACGATAAGATGCATTAGTAACCTCAGGCAAATCAAAACTGATCTCCACATCAAGTGATTCCAGCTCTACCTCTGAGAAAAGAAATCTTTCTTGTTGATCACAAAGTAGCGACTCCCCAGACGCTAAAAAGTAGTTTTTTTCCTGTAACCCCAAGACTTACCTCCACTTTTCGCACTGTAAATACCTATTTATATATAAGCTCACAGCTGCATTAGAGCAGATATATAGGCATTAACTAGTCGTTTTTGCAACTCCATTCACAAGTTGCGAACCATTTTACTTAAAGACGCGCCTATTAATAATCTTAGTCTTTAGATTTACAAGACCAACTGTTAGTCTATGCCCACCCTAATAAATAAGGGTTTTCCCTATAACAGCAATAGCTGTTCTGATTATAGGAAATAGAGTAATGACCAACACATTATCACAAGCATTTGCTAGAAACTTCCTAGGCAATTCACCTGTATGGTACAAGCTAGCGATTCTAGGGTTTTTGATACTAAATCCAATCCTTCTGATTACCTTAGGGCCCGTAATTACAGGCTGGATTCTAATCTTTGAATTTATATTTACACTGGCCCTAGCATTAAAATGCTATCCCCTTCAACCTGGCGGCCTACTCGCCATTGAAGCCATAATTATTGGCCTCGCCAGCCCCGATTCCGTCGCTCATGAAATAGAAGCTAACCTCGAAGTCATCCTTTTACTTATGTTCATGGTGGCTGGCATCTACTTTATGAAGGATATGCTCCTTTGGGTGTTCACCAAAATACTCATTAAGGTTAGATCTAAAACCCTGCTCGCTCTATTGTTCTCTTTCTTCTCTGCATTGTTATCTGCTTTCCTCGACGCCCTTACTGTCACCGCTGTGTTGATCAGTGTAGGCGTCGGCTTTTATGCGGTTTATCACAAAGTCGCTTCGGGTAAGGCATATCACAATCCTGATCACGACCACGCCGATGATGAAGCCGTACATGCGAACCATCATGCCGATCTCGAAGAATTTCGTGCCTTCTTACGAAGCTTACTTATGCACGGTGCTGTCGGTACAGCGCTTGGGGGAGTATGTACGCTGGTTGGAGAGCCACAAAACCTATTAATAGCTGAAAAAGCCGGTTGGAACTTTTTGGAATTTTTTTTACTTATGGCACCCATTACATTACCAGTGCTAGCTGCCGGGCTAATTACCTGTGCATTAGTCGAAAAAACCAAAATCTGCGGGTATGGAGCACGCTTACCAAAAAATGTTAGGGATATTCTTTTAGATTTTGCGGCTGAACAGGATGGTAAGCGCACCTTGCGCGACAAAGCGGCATTCTGCATCCAAGCCCTTGTTGCCGGCTTTTTGGTCTTTGCACTAGCTTTTCATGTTGCAGAAGTCGGTTTAATTGGCCTTACGATAATCATTTTTCTAACCGCCTTTAACGGCATTGTCGAAGAACATCAGATAGGGAAAGCATTTGAAGAGGCACTGCCTTTCACCGCGCTCTTAGTTGTATTCTTTTCAATTGTTTCAGTCATTCATGAAAACCACCTATTCCAACCAATTATCGAAGCAGTTTTAGCATTACCGGTAGAACAACAACCGGGCGTATTCTTTATCGCCAATGGAGTACTTTCCGCTATAAGTGATAACGTGTTTGTCGCAACGGTTTATATCAATGAAGTCGTTGCAGCTTTGAATAGCGGCTCAATTACACGCGAGCATTTCAATTCGCTAGCCATTGCAATCAACACCGGCACCAATATCCCAAGTGTCGCAACTCCTAATGGACAAGCTGCTTTCTTATTCTTACTGACATCTGCGCTAGCACCGCTTATCCGCCTATCTTATGGAAAAATGGTAATTATGGCCCTGCCTTACACAATAGTGATGAGCGCTGTGGCTTACACCTCCCTACAGATGTATCTCTAGCCAACTATCTAAAAGTAAAAGGCCAGCATCCGAATGCTGGCCTTTCTGTTTTTCTGAGTAATGATTGAGCTTTTACACTTTGAACTTAGACACCATCGCCTGAAGTTGTTTAGAAATATCGCTCACTTGATCATTTGCTCCTGCTGACTGTTTAGCGCCTGCCGCAGTTTGTTCAAACCCTGCACTAATGCTTTCTAGATCTCTAGCGATATCATCTGCAACTGCTGATTGCTGCTCTACAGCGCCTGCAACCTGAATATTCATTTCACTGATCGCATTGATCGCATTATGTATTCGCTCCAGCGCCTCTGCAGTTTCCTCTGACTGTGCCACTGTTTGCTGTGACTGCGAGTAACTGGTTTCAATTGCTTTTACAGTATCTGCTGTACCGGATTGCAACCGCTGAATAATCTCTTGAATCTCAGTGGTAGAAGATTGCGTTCTTTGTGCTAACGTCCTTACTTCATCTGCTACAACTGCGAAACCTCTACCTTGTTCACCAGCTCGCGCCGCCTCAATTGCAGCATTGAGCGCCAGTAAGTTGGTTTGTTCAGAGATATTCTGAATAACCCCAATGACAACCTCGATATCAGAACTACTTTGTTCAAGGGTTTTAATAAACTCTACTGTTGTTTCAAGGTTACTCGCTAGATCACCAATTTCCGTCAATGTCTTACTGATGGTCTGCTTACCTCTTTCTACCTCAGACAACCCTTCATTTGATTGCGTGGCTGAATCGGTCGCATGCCGTACCACCTCCTGAATACTCATAGCCATCTCATTAACTGCTGCAGCAATCGATGAAGTTTTAGCTTGTTGTTGATCAATAATATGTGAGGTCTCTTCTGATATCTGGCTAGCAGAATCAGCATTAACGGAAAGGTCTTTACTGGTACTGATAATGTTACCAATAAGCGATTTAAGCATTTGTGACATTTCAGTAACAGATCGATATATCCCTGTATCACCGCTTGACACAACCAAATCTCTAGATAAATCCCCTTCTGAAATGCTTCGTGTAATAGCTGCGATATCAGCAGGTTCACCACCAATAGGCTTACGAATTACCTTCGCAATAACCCATGACAAAACCCCACCAACAACTATTGAAAACAATGAAAGCACAACAATCATCAAGACTGTATTTTCTGCCAGTGCTTGTATCTCTGGGCCTAGTGCATCTTGGTCTTCCTTAACTGATAGTTTTACATCCTCTAAGTCTTTCGCAATGATTGGCCCAATTTTATTTAAGGTTCCATTGATTAAGCCATTTCGCTCTTCAATGATATTAACCACTTTTGTGAAAGTAGATATGTACTGCTCGTGTTGCTGTTTGAATACACGTAACGACTCTCTACGAGTTGGGTTTTGAAGATTTTCATCCAACTTTTCAACAAAAGGCCATATTTTCTCTTGAAGCTCCTGCTTGGCCCTATCCTCATCAGCAGTAGCATTGGTAATAAGATACTTAGCTACATACAAACGACCTAGGAGTAGGTGCTCTTGGACCTGAGCGGCATAGAAGGCTGCGGTAATATCGTTATCTGCATAAGCCGATTTAATAATACTTGTCATCTGCTTACGCATTGATAGGCCTGAAGGATCAAGCTGGTTTTTTACTAAATTATTTCGCTCTCTAAACAGCTCAACTACTTTGCTAAAACCGTTTTTATACTTGGTTAGATTTTGTGCAGATTTAGCAACTAATTCCGCGCGTTCAGGCTTTTGAATCTCAACCTTGGCTTCAGCCATAAAGGTTTCAACTTTCGCTAATCGACCATCGTATTGTTTGATCGACTCTTCACTACGCTCATTTAGAAATTTTAAAACGCCTAAGCGAACCATCAGCATATTAGCCTGTAAACGACCTGCCAAGTTAGTATCACGAGCAAGGCCACGATACTCGACTACGCCGTTATAAACGCTGCTAACGCCTACCCAAGAGGCAATCGAAATGACCGCAAGAAGAATGATGATCGAAGAAAAGCCCGCACTAATCTGAGCGGTTAGTTTAAGTTTCTGAAACATAATACAACTCGCTTCATGAGGCTCTTCCCTAAGGCTCGTGTATATTTTGTTTATGGTTTAAACATCAGTGTAGTTCAGAAAACCTTAATGCAAGGGAGATTTTTAGTGAGTTCAGTTAATACAAGAAGTAAAAGCCAGAATAAGACAGGCTAATTACAACCTGATACACGTAACAGGGAATTATTAATACTTACCAATAATCTGGATTATTAAAGGCCTTAACACAGCCTAATTTCCCATTTGAAGGCTCAATATCACGATCATTAAACATCTGTGCAAGCCATCCCATTGGCTGACTCAATGGATAAGGTGGTTCGATTAACTCAATACTAACTTGTCTAAATCCAGTTTTTGAATAGAAAGCAGGATCGCCATAAGTAACCACCAGCTCTATGCCTTTTGCTTTTAACTGATCTAACCCATATCGGATCAGCTTTTGGCCAATGCCCTTTCCTTTGAAGCTGCTAGCAATAGCCACAGGTGACAACATAAACCCTAGAGTTTTATTCGGAAGGTTTAACCGACTGAAGAATATAGCGCCAACTAGATAGCCACGCTCATGTGCACAAAACCCAAGAAGATCGTTTTGTGGCGTTTCGTCCACCAACTTGGTTACCAATTGTCTTAGCAACCGCCCTTCATGCTCACCAGCAGAAGCTGTAAAAACTTCTTCGAACAGGTCTACGGCTTGTTGTAAGTTACTGTAATTGAAAACTGAAAATTCCATATCTACAGTCCTTAGAAGCTCATTTGAGTTAAGTCTAGTCACTAATATCTAGCAACTAGTCACTACAACCGCCCCGCTTTAATCGCCTGATGAATGCAATACTTAGCGACCACCTTATGAAATGGTTTGATCATAGCCATATAGATCTTGCCTGATTTAGTCTTTAAGTTGACCAAGGTTGATACTGCAAACTCATGATCAGAGGTTTTCATAACGGACAACCACATATCCATATTAGGCTCGTAGGCACCGCACACAACCTCACCATCAGTGACGAGTTCTATATTGAGAAAGCCCGCTTTTCTACCCTCCTCAATCTCATTCAAACTCAGCGACATTTCAGTAGAACTCGCCGAAAAACCAAACATTTTTACAACAGCATTTCTTATCTTGAGTGCTAACTGCATACTCTTAGGCATATAGCCAAAAATGCGATGGTAAACATCCTTAGCATTCAAGCCGTTATGACGAACAGAAACTTGAAAGGAGTCTCGGTAATAGCTTTCGCTTTCCTTACCGTAGATTGTCGTTTTTGATGGAAATTCGATTTCTGAAATCATTGCGACTAGCCCTTATTCCTTATAG
Organism: Neptuniibacter sp. QD48_55; assembly: GCF_047778115.1. GTDB lineage: Bacteria > Pseudomonadota > Gammaproteobacteria > Pseudomonadales > Balneatricaceae > Neptuniibacter. The sequence goes on from NZ_CP180555.1 coordinate 1,936,169, forward strand.
ATCTAACTTTGCAGATTCATTTATTACTGTTTGCTTTGTTTAAATCACCCAAAGGGCTGTTCTTTTCATAATCCGGACCAAAAAAAACACGCTGTAAAAAGCGTGTTTTTCTTAACCGATCTGAGATTAGATCTCAGTTTTCCCACCCATGTATGATTGCAGGGCTTCTGGAATTTGGATCTTGCCGTCTGCAGTTTGGTAGTTTTCCATAACGGCTAGCAGTGTACGACCGACCGCTAGACCAGAACCGTTTAGCGTGTGCAGAAGTTCAGGTTTACCTGTTTCTGGGTTTCTCCAACGTGCTTTTAGGCGACGCGCTTGGAAGTCTGTCATGTTGGAAACAGAGGAAATCTCACGGTACTTATCTTGACCTGGCAACCAAACTTCGATGTCGTAAGTCTTAGCAGAGCTAAAGCCTAAATCACCACCGCATAGTGTTACCACACGGTATGGTAGGTTTAGTTTCTGTAGGATCGCTTCAGCATGACTGATCATATCTTCTAGCGCGTCCCAAGATTTAGATGGCTCAACGATCTGTACCATCTCAACTTTTTCGAACTGGTGCTGACGGATCATGCCGCGTGTATCACGACCAGATGAACCTGCTTCAGAACGGAAACATGGTGTGTGCGCTGTGTACTTCATTGGCAGCTGAGCCGCATCAACGATCTCGTCACGAACGATGTTTGTTACTGGTACTTCTGCTGTAGGAATCAAGTAGTACTGACGATCACCGAACGGTACTTTAAACAGATCTTCACCAAACTTAGGTAGCTGACCGGTACCACGAAGGCTGTCTTCGTTAACCATGTACGGTACGTAAGCTTCTGTGTAACCGTGTTCTTCAATCTGTGTATCTAGCATGAACTGGATAAGCGCACGGTGAAGACGCGCCAATTTTCCCGTCATTACAGAGAAACGAGAACCGGTCAGTTTAGCGGCCGTTTCAAAATCTAGTTCGCCGCTCTTTTCGCCAAGCGCAACGTGATCTTGCGGTTCGAAGTCAAATTCACGTGGTGTACCCCAACGGCGTACTTCTACGTTATCTTCTTCGTCAGCACCTTCTGGTACTTCATCGCTTGGGATGTTGGGTACGCCAGAAAGCAACTCGTCTAGGTTGTCCTGTAGGCTGTTTAGCTCAGCTTTAGCTGCATCTAGTTTATTACCAAGATCAGCCACTTCTGCTAGCAATGGCTGGATATCTTCGCCAGCAGCTTTTGCTTTACCAATGCCTTTCGATCGTGTGTTTCGCTCGCTCTGTAGATTCTCAGTTTCAACCTGAAGCTGTTTACGCTGGTTTTCCAGCTCAACAAACTGATCAACCGGGAATTCAAAACCTTTTTTCTTAAGCAGCTGTGCTACTTCTTCCGGGTTAGCACGGACAATTTTTGCGTCGAGCATGAGCTTTTAAAACACCTATGTATAAAGATTAGAACAAGCGTGTAAACCAAAGGCCGCCATACATGGCAACCAAACACAGTAGAACGCTTAATAATATATAAATCGCAGCCGACATCATATGCCCTTGCTGCAGCATTGCGACAGTTTCTAACGAAAAAGTAGAAAAAGTTGTGAATGCGCCCATGAAACCAACCATTAATAGCGGTCGCATCTCTGGACTGAGTTTGGATTTTTCTAGAATTAGAACGAATAACACGCCCATCAAAAAAGAGCCAACCACATTACAAGTTAGGGTGCCGTAAGGGATACGATGCTCAGCATTATTCAGTAAGCTACTTACCCAATAACGACCTAATGCGCCCGTTGCACCACCAATGGCAATTGCGATGAGATTTAACATCCCTTAATCCTTTCCCTGCGGTTATTCGTCTGAATAGCGTTTGAGTGGGCTTTGTTGATCGAGCTGTTTGAGGTGACGTAATTTTTCACCAATTTTCAGCTCTAAGCCTCTTTCTTGAGGATGATACCATTGCTGATCTGCAATTTCTGGCGGTAAATAAGATTCTCCAGCCGCATAGGAATCGGGTTCATTGTGCGCGTAGCGGTATTCATCGCCGTAACCCATCTCTTTCATCAAGCTGGTTGGCGCATTTCGAAGATGAACCGGCACTTCATAGTCTTGCTGTGCTTTTACATCAGCCATACATTGATTGAAAGCCTGATAAACGGCATTACTCTTGGGTGCAGAAGCACAGTAGATAGCTGCTTGCGCTATTGCCCTTTCACCTTCTGCAGGCCCTACACGATCAAACGCGTCCCATGCTGATAAGGCAACTTGCATAGCGCGTGGATCTGCATTGCCAATATCTTCGGAGGCAATCGCCACTAGCCGTCTTGCGATATATAACGGGTCGCAACCACCATCCAGCATTCGGCAATACCAATACAAAGCACCATCGGGCGATGAGCCTCGAACTGATTTATGAAACGCAGATATCTGATCGTAAAAGATATCACCCTGCTTATCGTAACGACGCCCCGTTGATCGCAGTACCTCAGCAAGAACCTCTTCATTAATCAGTTCAGTTCCATCTTCTTGTGTTTCGGCTAGATCTGTCGCGATCTCTAACAGATTTAGGGAACGTCTAGCATCACCGTCCGCAGCTTGCGCTAAACGCGCTAACATATCGTCGGTAATCTGGAAGTTTCGATTACCCAGCCCTTTTTCGCTGTCGTGAATTGCGCGGTGAAGTACCTTTAGAATCTCGCTATCTTGAAGTGACTTTAAGGTGTATACCCTCGCACGCGAAAGTAAGGCGTTGTTCAACTCAAAAGAAGGGTTTTCCGTGGTCGCACCCACAAAGATGATGGTGCCGTCCTCCACATAAGGAAGAAAGGCATCCTGCTGGGATTTGTTAAAGCGGTGAACCTCATCCACAAAGAGGATTGTTTTACGTCCACTTTGCATCGAATGCTGTTTAGCTTGTTCTACCGCGATACGAATATCTTTTACGCCCGATAAAACAGCAGAAAGGGTAATAAAGTGCGCATCAACATGGTGAGCAATCAATTTTGCGAGCGTTGTTTTCCCAACACCTGGCGGCCCCCAGAACACCATAGAATGAGCAACACCCTGTTCGAGTGTGGTACGCAGTGGTTTGTCTGGCCCTAATAGATGGGACTGACCAATATATTCGGTCAGTGTTCTTGGACGCATACGAGCCGCTAAAGGCTCGTATGCAGGCGCATGGGAAAATAGATCCACTCTATTCCTCAATATCTACAATAACGTCTGTTCCTTCGGGAACACGAAAATAAAAGCTTTGATTAGTCACTTCTGGGTTAAGTGTCTGCTCTGCAAATACAACAGATGTGCGCTGTCCCAGAGAATCTTCCAACATCAGTTCAGAAATAACATTGCCTGCAAACGCTAAACGAATGCGGCTGAAGCTGTATTGATCAGATTTCGGTTTAAGATCGAAGATCTGCTCGCTTCCAGTATCTTCAACTAATCGAACTGCGTAAGTTTTCTGTAGTTCACCAATTTGGCCATTTAGAATCAAAGCCGGTGCGCTGTCTTGCTGTGTATCTGCAGCTCTTTTTGTCGCTTGCTCTAAATCAGGATCGTATATCCAAATGTACTCGCCGTCAGATACAATCTCTTGCGGGAAAGGTTGCTGAGTTTCCCAGCGAAAACGATTCGGCTTCGCTAAAAGAAGACTGCCTTCTGTTTTCTGTGCTTCACGGCCATTTTCAGCCAAGGTAACTTGTTCAAACTTGGCTGAAAAGCTGTTGTAGCCTTGTAGTAGCTCATTCAGCTTGTTGGCACCATCGGTTGCAGCCATGGCAACGCTACTCCCTGCGATTAAGCAGGCTGATGCGGTATGAATAGCAAATTTCTTAATGTAACTCGTTAATCTCATACTCAAACCTTTAAGGTGATATTACATCTCACCGTTCGGAGATGGGGCTAATACTTCACGTTGCCCATTACTGCCCGCAGAACTCACAACACCAGCGGCTTCCATCGCCTCGACCATTCGAGCGGCGCGGTTATAACCAATTTTCAATTTACGCTGTACGCTGGAAATTGAAGCTTTACGGGTTTCCAATACAAATGCGACCGCTTCATCATATAGAGGGTCTTGCTCATCATCGAACAAAGAACCTGAACCTCCGCCGTCTGAAACAGCATCACCTTCCGTAATTTCAGTAATATAATCTGGCTGACCTAGCTTCTTCCACGCCTCTACAACACGGTGCACTTCATCATCGCTTACAAATGCACCGTGAACACGGTTTGGCAAGCTGGTACCAGCAGGTAGATAAAGCATGTCACCCCAACCTAACAAGTGCTCTGCGCCGGACTGATCCAAGATCGTTCTAGAATCGATTCGTGAAGAAACCTGGAAGGCGATACGCGTTGGAATATTTGCCTTAATCAAACCGGTAATTACATCAACCGATGGACGTTGTGTTGCAAGGATTAAGTGAATACCTGCAGCACGGGCTTTCTGTGCGATACGCGCGATTAGCTCTTCTACCTTTTTACCCACGATCATCATCATGTCGGCAAATTCGTCGATCACAACAACGATGTAAGGTAGTGGTTCGAGCTCAGGTGCCGGTGTTCCAAATGGCTCACCATGCTCCTCTGCATTCCACAGTGGATCGAGGAGCGGTTCGCCTTTCTTACGCGCTTCTTCAATCTTGTCGTTAAAGCCTGCCAAGTTACGTACACCCATCTTAGCCATAAGACGGTAGCGTCGCTCCATCTCGCCTACACACCAACGCAGACCCGATGCAGCATCTTTCATGTCAGTAATAACTGGCGTTAATAGATGCGGAATACCTTCATATATTGAAAGTTCCAACATCTTCGGATCAACCAAGATTAGGCGAACCTCTTCTGGTGTTGCTTTGAATAGCAACGATAGAAGCATTGCATTTACACCGACGGATTTACCTGAACCTGTAGTACCCGCCACCAGCAAGTGAGGCATTTTGGCAAGGTTTGCTACTACAGGATTACCCGCGATATCATTACCTAAACCAATGGTTACTTTAGAACCGGCAGAGAGATAAGGTTTAGAACTCAGTACTTCGCTAAGATGTACGGTTAGACGAGATTCATTTGGTATCTCAATACCGACAACAGACTTACCCGCAATAACCTCAACCACACGTACGCTGGTCACCGCCATCGACCGGGCAAGGTCTTTAGCTAGGTTTGTAATTTTGCTGGCTTTAACACCCGGTGCTGGTTGTATCTCGAATCGAGTGATTACCGGGCCTGGGTTTACCTCAACAACTTCCGCAATCACGCCAAAGTCTTTTAGCTTGCTTTCTAGCAAGCGAGACATCTGCTCTAACTCATCTGGCGAGTAACCCGTATCTGTGTTCAGCTCTGGTGGATCTAAAAGCTCTAACGGCGGAATCTTGCGTGCAGGTTTACGTTTTGGAGCACCGGCTTCGTCCAAACCAAGCTCTTTATCTTGCATTGGTTTATGCGTTTCAGACAGCGGTACGATTTTAACCTGTGGTTTCGTGTCTTCTGGAATTGCTGGAGCTGCAACTGGAGCAGGTGTTGACATAGGACGCACAACTTCAGGCTCTTGCGCCACTTGTTGTAAAGGTTCCACTTGCACTGGTTCAGACGCTGTCAGAATTTCACCCGTTTCAGTATCAATCTGTTCTTCAAACGGCTGCTCAACTTTAGATTCCTGGCGAGTATGCTGTGGTCTGACTAAAGGAACTTCCTCAGCGGCTGGTTCCGTATTTTCAGCAGTATCAGTTACACCTGTTGCACTAAATCGAGA